>CAZIYL010000307.1:0-2868 GCA_964543425.1 uncultured Deferribacteres bacterium | reverse complement strand
TTCCCTTTAAATTTATCTAACGGGGTGAACAAATTCGAATGACCAAAATTCAAAATGAAACAACAGAACCATTTGGTGACTATTTTGGAAATTGTCTTATTTGAATTTCGGATTTGTTTCAAATTTCGATATTCGGGATTCGCATTTACTTTGACTCAAGATCGTCCGATGCTATCTTTCCAAAAAATACGTACTAGATTTTACGGAATAGGCTACTAATGCTTTGGCAATTATTTATAAGAATTACGTAAGTTTGAGATATGCCCTAAATTTCAGTTTAGGCTTAAAACGGGGTGATTTTTACACAGGCCGGCGCTGCGTGGGTTTTTATTGAAGCCAACCAGTGAAGAAAACCTGTGGAAGCGTCCCGCCGAAAACTGGCGATAGTGCGGCTTTTTTGATTGGCAACCAAAACCAGGCGACCATCCTTGCTCAGCGTAAAATTCCGGGGCCAGGAACCACGGACGGGTTCGGTTGATAAAAACGCCAGCCTCCCGCTGTGCGATTCCACCGAGAAAATCGCAAGGCTTTCGTCTCCTCGGTTGGACACGTACAGAAAACGCCCATCAGGACTCAAATGAATGTCCCCCGGATAATTGGTTCCCTTAAAATCCGACGGCACCGTTGAAAGGGTTTGAAAATGCCTCAAATTCCCCGAATCCCGGTCGAATGAGAAGGCTTCCACCGTATTATTCAGCTCATTTGCCACGTACACATTTCTGCCGTCTCTTGAAAAAGCAAGATGCCTTGGCCCGGCGCCCGGGGTAGTATGTACGGTCTTTTCAGGTAGTGGTGAAAGACGGCCGGAGCCGGAATCGAAAGCATAAACAGACAACCTGTCTGTTCCCAGATTGGTCGTAATGACAAAGTGGTTTTGCGGATCCGGTTGAATGCAATGGATGTGCGATGCCTCTTGCCTTTTTAGATTCGGGCCGGAGCCTTTTTGGTGAATAATTGACACGGGGTCACCCAATGCGCCGTTTGGCAGCACAGGAAATGAACCTGCCGTCCCGTCGAGGTAATTATTGGCAAGCACAAATCGACCGTTGGAAGAAAGCGTCAGGTAGCAGGGAGCCCGGCCGTGGCTGGATACCCGATTTATTGGCGTCAAATCCCCGCTGAAAGAATCCACCTTGAAAGCCGAGAGCGTTCCCGTTGGACGGCCCCGGAAGCCGGTAATTTCATTAACCGCAAAAAGAAACCGCCGATCGGCTGAAATCTGCAAATAGGATGGATTGACAATACCCGCCACTGTTTTCAGATAACTCAATCGTCCTGTTTTCGGGTTCAGGGCGTAAATTTCAATGCCCTGCGAGTCCGCTTCTGTGTAGGTTCCCACATAAACCAATTGCGTTGCCGGTTTTTCCATCTTCTCTCCACAGGAAAGGAAAACAAGGCTCAGAACTAATCCCATAAAAATTAACCACGGCCATTTTGGCAGCAGACGGTTATTCGATCTCATATTTAAATATAATCGATCTGAGTAGTATTTGAAAGGAAAATTTTCTGCTGAACAAATTCGGTGATATTTTGAAGTAATTTCCTTTCATGAAGCACAATCAAAATTTTTATTCGCGCATTCACAGCAATAGAAGTCTGATTCCATTTGCAGTGGGAATTTCTTCCCTCCCAAATAGTTCCATTTTTCAGCAAAAATCATTTTGAAATGACAAATTTTTTTCTTACTTTTGAAAGTCTGCAAAAACACAGCCTTTCGACGTTTAACACGCCTTTTTGGGTCAAAAGTTGCTTGAAATCAAAAAGAAGAATTTGCATCCAAAAAATTACGGGAATGAATCACCCTAATTTATTGCGGCGAAAAGGCTTGCAAAATTCACAACGATAGAGCTATCGCTGAATTCAAAAAACATCTCACAGCCAGATCATTTTTAACAAGGAGACCTTCTTATGAAAAAATTTCCGGAAAATTTCACCTGGGAAACCGCAACGGCCAGCTACCAAATTGAAGGTGCATGGCTTGAGGGGGACAAGGGATTGTCCATCTGGGATGCCTTCGCCCACACGCCCGGGAAAATCAAAAACGGCGATAGCGGCAACGTGACTTGCGACCACTTTCACCGGTACAAGGAAGATGTGGCCCGCATGGCCGAAATGGGATTGAAAGCCTACCGGTTTTCACTTGCCTGGCCGCGCATTCAGCCAAATCCATTATCCTCACCAGCAATCGCGCCATTACCGATTGGGCAACTGTCTTCCCCGATCCCCTGATGGCTAACGCCATCCTCGACAGAATCGTCCATTATTATTATCAATTGATACTAAAAGGAGAATCCTATCGCAAAAAATTATCACCTAAATTTCAAATCGCTTGACTTTAATTATTTCGTTCTTTATATTACCGCTAAACAATAAAATCAGGTGGGGAATTAAGGTGACCCTCGACATAACAACGGTATGAAAAAATTAAATGAGAAAGATATGGAAAAAATCTGTAATGGCGATCCTAAGACCATTAAAAGACTTTTTATGGAATACTATTCACGTCTGGTCGATTTTGCAATATATATGATTGGTGATTTAGATATGGCGGAAAATTGTGTTCAGGATGTATTTTTAAATATACTACTGAGAAAGAAAAAATTTTCTGTCGATGTGGATATTAAAACTTATCTTTATTCGGCCACTAAAAAAATTGTCTTAGATATTTACGAGATTTGAAAATTGAGCGTAAGTATATTCTTAGAAATATAGAAGAAAAAAATGTACAAGCCTCTCCGCAAGATGAGATAAATAAAGAAGAAATACAACGGGCCATAAAGGAGGCAATACAGGAACTACCTAACATTTACGGGGGTGGCGGGCAGGATCCGGATGGCTATATGATGGGAGTTGTAAATATCGATACGC
>CAZIYL010000306.1:0-2877 GCA_964543425.1 uncultured Deferribacteres bacterium | reverse complement strand
GTGTGTTGTTAATGGTGACGGGTGCGCTCCAGGTTTTGCCGTTGTCCGAACTGCGCACCATTTGCGTAATGCCGTAGGGACAAACGTGGTCATCCCGATTGCCGGAAAACACCACAAGAAGTTCGCCTGAACGGATTTGCGTAATGGTCGGCCAGCCTATGTAGCGTCCGGGTTCGTGGCAGAGAACCTTCGTTTCAAGAATTTCCGCGTGAGGAATTTTTGCGTGAAGCGAGAAAAGGGGTAAAAGCATGATGACCACAAGAATCAAAAAAGAGACGTTTTTTTTCATGACAGAATCCTTTAGGTTTGGAAAATCTTAAACCCACCTGTGTTTTGCTAAAATAAGAATTATTTATCAAAAAATCAAGCCATAACGCCCCCAAAAAATACCCTGCAGTCCCGTAATCTGCAAAAAACATCTCCTGGCCAATAGGCGCATATCCGCAAAAATATTGGCATCGAGAATCCCAAAAATTATGGAGAATAAAAAAATAACTTGATTTTAGAAATAAAGCATATTAAATTAATTAATGTAACCGGTTACATTAAGGGCCCAATCGGTATGATCCAAAGAATAAAATATTTAATCCTTACAGCAATTTTGCTTCCATTTCTATTCATTGAATGCCAATCACTTTCGCAAAATAATAAGGCTGTTACATTTTGGGTGATGGGGCAAGAGGGGAAGCATATAGAAAAGCTTCTCCTTAAATTCACTCGCTTACACCCTGAAATTCCCGTGAAGATTCAGAGAATCCCCTGGTCTTCTGCGCATGAAAAATTGTTGACTGCCTACGCCGGACAATCTACCCCAGATATTTGTCAACTTGGAAATACCTGGATCGCGGAATTTGCAAGCATGGATGCGCTATGCGACCTGGATTCATTCGTTTTGCATTCACCCGTTATTCATCCTGAAAAGTATTTTGGCGGCATTTGGCAAACCAATATTATTGGGAGTCATCTGTATGGAATCCCCTGGTATGTGGATACGCGCGTTTTATTTTATCGAAAAGACCTTCTGGCAAGAGTGGGCTACCAGAATCCGCCCAGAACCTGGAGTGAGTGGGCAGATGTTTCCAAAAGATTAAAAATAGCTTTTCATTCAAGTAATGGGAGCTTTGCCAATTATTTCCCTTTGGCCCATAATAATCCGCATATTCCAATCATTTTAATTATGGAAAATAATGGAAGATTTCTGAAAAAAAATAATTGTTACGGGGCATTTAAGGACTCCAATACCGTGGGAGCCCTCCAATTTTATGTTGACTTTTTTAAAAGTGGTTTGGCTCCCAAAAACATGAATCTTGTTTCGAATATTTATCAGGGATTTCAAACAGGTTTTTTTTCTATGTTTATCAGCGGCCCCTGGGATGTGAATGAAATCAGGCAACGCGTGCCTGCACTTCAGAACAAGTGGGGAACGGCTCCAATGCCCAGAGGGAAAAGATGTGTTTCCATTGCGGGCGGGGCAAGTTTGGTTATCTTTAAATCATCAAAAAGAAAACCAGAAGCATGGAAATTAATTGAATTTTTATCGCGCCCTGAAACACAAACAGAATTCTTTAAATTAACCAGGGACTTGCCCGCTGTTCGGGAAGCCTGGTCCGATTCCATGATTGAGTCTGACCCGCAAATTAAGGCGTTCAGGCAGCAGCTTGAGTATGTTCAATCGACACCCAAAATAGCTGAGTGGGAACAGATTGCTTCAAAGATGCAAGAATATCTGGAAAAAGTGATTTATGAAAAAATAACACTCCGGAAAGCCGCAAGTGGTTTGGATCACGATGTTGATCTAATTCTGGAAAAAAGGCGATGGCTTTTGTCTCATAGTTTGTTAATGAGTCCATTCTAATTCGTCAGCGGGCGGATTTCATTGCAACTATTTGCGTTATTTGCCATTCCTAACATCCACGTTTTTATAGATGTTAGGATATAATAATCGAAAAAGGCCTTAACGGTTGTTTTCGCAAGCATCTTAACGTATTCCAAAAGGCCGACCATGTTAGTGAGGAAACAGAGCACATGGGTTAAAATCCGAAGCACAAAATCCGATACAAAGAGAACGGTTCATTTGGTTACTATTTGGGAAATGATCTCATGAGAAGTGAATTCATTGTTTTTTGTATAGGAAAATAGTTGGCCATTTGAGGGTTGTCATTTGCCTCAAATCCGCCTCTGGCAATTGACGTCAATATAAAAAAATATGGGTTGACACCAATTGACTCTGGCGGGTTAGTTTACTCGCATTTCTATATTCGGATTTCGTATTTGTTTTGACGAAAGACCTTGCGATGCTAACTGCCTACAAAAATACATAACGGAGCTTATGAAATAGACCATTTAGCCAATAATTTCATAAATTGATTTTATTGAATTAATCCAGATTCGGAAAACTCTCTAAATTAGATTATTGTTTTTTGAAGCCCATGTCCCGCCTTAAATGACGGGACTAAAAACAGGAAGCGCCGTAAACGGTGCTGAAAAAAGAGGGTGCTTTCGCACCCTTCCCGCATCTATGCCTGTGGTTCACCGCATGGCAAAAAGGAAATAATGATCATCTTTGAACATATTTTTGATGGTGATTCTAAGTTTTCCGAATCTGGGTTTAATCTGGAATTCAAAGCCTTATGAAAAAATCCTATCAGATGGCTTACATTTTTTTAGCGCCTGCTATTCTTACGCTGACCGTGTTCTTTTTTCTTCCTGTTCTGGCAGCTTTTGGAATGAGCTTTACGGATTTTGATATTTATTCCATTGGAAATCTGGCCCGGACACGATTTGTTTTTCTTCAAAACTATCAGTATCTTCTTCATGATTCCCTCTTTTGGAAATCGCTTTTGAACACAGCCTATTTTGTACTTGTTGGGGGGCCTT
>CAZIYL010000305.1:0-2885 GCA_964543425.1 uncultured Deferribacteres bacterium | reverse complement strand
AGCTAAGAAAAGGTGTCACAATGGATTTACCAATTTTGGTTGTACGACATCACATTGAAGAAACCCTGGGAAGCTGGGAGAATGTGTTTCTTCGTGAAGGAGTCCCTTTTACGTATCGGGATGTGTATCGGGGAGAAATACTGCCCGGACGCTTGGAAGCATATCGGGGAATCATTGTTTTGGGTGGATTTATGGGAGTCTACGAACAGGACTCCTACCCGTTTTTGAAAGATGAGCTAAAGTGGTTGGAAACGGTTGTAAAAGCGGAAAAACCCCTTGTTGGGATTTGTCTGGGCAGTCAGCTCATTGCGCGGGTTCTCGGAGCCGGGGTTTACAAGGGCTACTCCGGCCCGGAAATCGGTTGGAAACCCGTCACACTAACAGCGCAGGGGAAAGCGGATCCGCTGTTCAAGGGTTTCCCCCCCAGCTTTACCCCTGTTCATTGGCATGGAGATACATTTGATCTGCCCATTGGGGCTACACTGCTGGCCTCGTCCGATATGTACCCTCATCAGGCATTTTGCTACGGTGATTTCACGCTGGCCATTCAATTTCACGTGGAGGCAACGGGAAAGCTTATCCGTTTTTGGCTGCGGGAAAGCGAATCCCGCCTCAAAAAGAGGATAGAGGAGAAAGAGAAAATTTTACGTGAAACGACGAAGCACTTACCCGAATTAAATCGCCTTTCTGAAAAATTGTGGTCCAATGTTGAGAATAACCTTTTTAAAAATGAATAAAGGGCGAAACGAAAAAATGAACAACGATTTGGAGATTGCGAGAAAACTGCTGCCGGAAGGCGGATTTTCTTTTGTTGCAGTGAAGAATGGAAATGTGCTTGCAAAAGAGTTCGGTTCGTCTATTCAGCCTCTGGCAAAGTTTTTGGACGAACATATCGAAGATGTGAGAGGTGCCTCGTTAGCGGATAAGGTTGTCGGGCGGGCGGTAGCAATTCTATCGGGTTTTTATGGAATCAGAGCTATTTTTGCTGTACTTATGAGTGAGGGTGCTGAGCAATTCCTGAAATCCTACAAAATTGATTACACCTATCAGACACCGGTTCCGGTGATTCTTAATATGCAGGGCGACGGACCCTGTCCCATTGAAAAAAGCCTCGTGCATATTGAAACCTTGGAAGAGGGAATGAAAATTTTGCGGGAAAGGGGGTTCATGAGGTGAGGGCGGCACGGTGGTTCAGGCGGCGCGATATTCGTGTGGAAAATTTACCCATTCCGCCGGTAAGACCCGGACAAGTGCGGGTTAAAATTGCCTGGGCAGGCGTGTGCGGATCGGATATTCATGAATTTGTGGAGGGGCCTATTTTTATTCCTACTGAGCCTCACCCGCTCCTGAAAACAATGGCACCCCAAACTCTTGGCCACGAAATGAGCGGTATTGTGGATGCAATCGGCGAAGGTGTTTCTACCGTGTCAGTAGGCGATCATGTGGCTGTTTCACCGCTGGTGTCGTGTGGAAAATGCGAATGGTGTAAAAGCGGCCATCCGCAGCTTTGCGAAAAATTGGGCTATTTAGGCCTGATGGGGGATGGCGGCTTTGCCGAATACATGGTAGTTCCTCAGGAAAATTGCGTGAAAGCGCCGGAATCGCTGCCCCTGGAATATCTTGCTTTTGGAGAATTAATGGCCGTGACCGTGCATGCGATTCATCAAAGCGGACTCAAGGAGGGGGGTCGGGTGGCCGTTATCGGTGGAGGTCCCCTTGGGCAATTGGTTGCGCAAGTGGCAAGGGTGTTTGGTGCTTCAAAGGTTTTCCTTTCGGAAGTAGCAGAAGGCCGTCTGAAAGTGGCTCAAAAAGTGGGAGCGGCAATTCCCATTAATCCTGAAAAAGAGAACTTTGTGGAGGTGGTAAAGGCTTCTACAAATGGGCAGGGAGTTGATGTGGCATTTGAATGTGTAGGCGGCACACACAGCGGATTTTTTGAAAATTCCGTTGCGCAGGCGGTAAATTCAACACGAAAACGGGGGATTACCGTTATTTTAGGTGTTTTTGATGAACCGATTTATTTTCATTTTGTGAATCTCTTAATCTTTGAGCGGCAAATAAGGGCTGCCTGGCTTTTTGAACCGAAGGATTTTGTGGAGGGAATTCATCTGATTGCTTCTGGGAAAATGGTTTTGGCGCCACTGATCACAGACAAAATTTCGCTGGATGAAATCATTCCGAAAGGCTTCCTGGAGTTGGAACTGAACAGGGATCAACACATTAAAATTCTGGTCAGCCCACAAGGGAAAGGAAATTAGATGCCCTCACCGGTAGCCCACTCACTGGCAGGAATTGCCCTTGGGGAAACGGAGCAACGCAGGCTCACGCGATCTCAAATTATTTCTTTTTATCTGTGGAGTATTTTTTTTGCAAATTGTCCCGATTTGGATTTTATTCCCGGCTTTTTTGCCGGAAATCCCAATCTTTATCATCACGGGATTACCCACAGCTTGGGTGCAGGCATATTTGTGGCTTTTGCTTTTGGCTGGATATTTTCAAAGTACCTGGGTTCGTACAAAAAAGGAGTTCTGTTTTTATTTTTTCTTTACCTTTCTCACCTCATTTTGGATTATTTAACGGTTGATACCAGACTTCCCATTGGTGAACCCCTGTTTTGGCCTGCTTCGCATCGGTACTTGATTTCGCCAATTCTTATTTTTTCGGATGTACAGAAAACATCCAATTCCGGTACCTTTTTGCACAGCCTTTTTGTTCGTCATAATTTTTTGGGAATGATCAAGGAATTTTTGATTCTTTTGCCGTTTGCAGCGGCACCGCCGCTGTGGCGCTGGTGGCGGAGAAGCCATCATTTGGATAAAGTGCAGAAATCCTAAAAAAGGAGGCCTTATGAAACGCTTGTCGCTTGTTTTTGTGTTAATTATTCT
>CAZIYL010000304.1:0-2916 GCA_964543425.1 uncultured Deferribacteres bacterium | reverse complement strand
GATGAACATTGCACACCCTTTTATGGAAGGTAATGGCAGAAGTACCAGAATATGGTTGGATTTGATATTAAAAAAACGTCTAAAAAAATGTGTAGATTGGAGTAAAATAGGTAAAAGAGATTATATGAATGCAATGATGCAAAGCCCAACAAACAGTTCTATGCTAAAAAAACTATTAAAGAGTGCACTAACCGATAAGATTAATGATCGCGAAATGTTTATGAAAGGAATAGATTATTCCTACTATTACGAAGAAAATGAATAGAAAAATGAAAAATTAGAAACAACGAACCGCCAACAAAAAATATAGTGCATTTGGCAGATAGTGCTAATAATGAAGATGATAGCAATAAATAAATTTAGTTGTATTTTGAAAAGCTTGAGCGATGAAACGCCCAACGCACCATATTCAAACCGTTGGGGTTAAGTATATCGGTAAAAAATCGCGTATAGCAAAATGTTCAAGATGACAAAAAACGCGCACGTTTTTTGTCAGGGTAATGAAACTCGATGAAGTTCGGTGGCTGGTCAAAGTTACTGGCCGTCGCCTTTTTTGCAGCTTAACATTAGCCGTTACTGCCAGTGACCAATGGAAACAAGGCACCCTTTTTGAGGCATGAGTTTCAAAAAGAGGGGAATTTTGCCGGGATTTTCAAAAACAGATTGTCAGATGACTCAAAAAATAGTAGTCTCTTAAATTTAATGTATATCATTGGGTGCACTCTAAAAACCACTAATTAGACAAATTACACGGGGCTAAATTCCATTAACTTCAATAAAGTCAATTTGTGATAATTCGTGAAATTAGTGGGAGATATCCTTTTGGGACTAAACTCATTTGTGAAAATTAGTGGGCACTATCTTTTTAGAGTGAACTCATTTTTTAAAAGAAAATAAGCGCATCCATAAAAACACTTTGAAATCATAACATTATGAATATTTATTCTCTACCGGCAGTCATTGCATTTACAATCAATTTTAGTCTGGCAATTCTCGTATTTCTGGACAATCCCAAAAATTCGCTTAATCGCTGGTTTTCATCCTTTGTCTTTCTCTTCGCTCTCTGGAATCTTTCTGAAATTATCATCCTGAACACCCCTCAATACGAAAAGGCGCTCCTCGGTGCTCAAATTCTGTACCGCACGCTTTTTCTGATTCCTGCTTTTTTTCTAATCATTTCCTTCCTCTTTCCGAAGCCAAACCGAAAATTCAAACAGAATGCCTGGCTCGAAATCCTTATTCTGGGACTCCCGATTCTCGCCCTGGCTTTTTCGTTTCCAAACTTCAGCATTGCCCTTCAGCCTCTGACAGAATTTAAAAACATCTATTACTATCAGATTAAAATTTCAATGACGCCCATATTTCTTTCTCTTTTAATCATTAATCTTGCATACATGGCTTGGGGAACGATTAATCTGATGAGGAAACTGCAAAAAGCCCGTACCAATCGGGAGCGCAACCAAATTCGTTTTCTCTTAATCGGCATTCTTAGTATTTTTCTAATTTACATTCTGGTAAATGCCTTTCACAGCTACTACGGGAAGCTTTTCTCTTTTTACTTCTTTTCCACACTCCTGACTCTTTTTATTAGTTTTTTCTTTTTTGCAGCCATTATGCAGTACAAAATTCTGCAACTCTCCCACCTCATTACGGGTGGTTTGACGTATTCCCTGCTTTCCAGCATTATTTTGGCCATTTATTTTTTGATTGTAAAGGGATTAAGCGAAAGCCTCGGACAGCTCTTTCAATTGAATTCTTTTCTCTTTGAAGCCCTTCTCATCCTCACGCTTATTCTGCTTATTCGCCCCTTCGAGGCACGCATTCAGCATTTTATCGATCGCTTGCTTTATAAACAGATTTATTCCTACCGTCGAAAATTTCTTGAATTTAGCAAGGAACTTCTGGCCTACCACGACCAGAACGCGTTTTTTAAAAAACTGGTTCGATTCATTCGGGAGGTTTTCAAAGCGGAGAAGGTCTTGATTTTTTTAAAAGATGAATCCCACGATGATTACCGGCTCTGGAACAGTAATTTGGAGGCGCCGCCGATGCCGGAAAACGATCCGCTCATTAAACACCTTTTGCGCCAAAAATCGGGTGTGGAATTCTTTGATCTGGATCACGGGAAAATACCGAAAAAGCGCATCGATTTTTTCACCCGAGTTAACGCGGCTTTGTTTCTTCCGTTCATTTACGAAACGGAGCTTCTTGGGTTTATGGTACTGACCAATAAAACCAATCGAAAGGATTATTCCCAGGAGGAAATCGAAATCCTTTCTATTTTCAGCAACGAAATGGCCAACACCTACATTCGAAATCGAATTATCGACGAAATGCGAGAAGAAGAGCGACGCCAATCACGAACGCAGCGGCTGGCAGCCATTGGGCAACTGACGGCCGGTGTTGCTCACGAAATTAGAAATCCCCTGAACACAATTTCTACTTCGGCGGAAACACTCATCAAGCGAAAACTTGACCCGGATTCCGAGGCCGAGCTAAAATCCTATATTCTCGAAGAAACCAATCGGCTAAACAATATCCTGACGGATTTTCTGAAGCTTTCGCGAATTCGACAACCCCAGCCGAAAGAGATTTCCGTTGAAGAATTTCTGGAAAGAATCGCTCTTGATGTTCAGTCCCGAATTGATGCCGCCATTTCTTTTGAAATTGAAAATCGATTACGGCGCAAAAAAATCACAATCGACGCCGATTTGCTTTTTCAGGTTTTGTTGAATCTTTGCCTGAACGGGATCGACGCCATCAGGGAACGGCAAATGGCAGAAAACAATTTCCATGGCGAATTGATTGTTCACATTCAAAAACACAAATCGACATTCGTGTTCATTGTGGAAGATAATGGTTCAGGAATTCCGGAAAAGTACCAGGACAGCATTTTTGATCCCTTTTTCAAGACAA
>CAZIYL010000303.1:0-2921 GCA_964543425.1 uncultured Deferribacteres bacterium | reverse complement strand
TTTCAATATTTTTTAATAGTTATATAAATTTATGACAATTCCCTTGAATTGTCAATAGAAAACTCAAATATTATTTCCTTTTTGTCCGTCAATAAGCGCCTTAAGTTCGTTTAATTTTAAAAGCGCTTCCAGCGGCGTTAATTGGTTCACATCAATGGACTGGAGGGCGCTCTTGATTTCGCGATTTTCCGTTTGAAACAAATCGATTTGGCGGGCGGCTTCATTTGCCGCGTGCCTGTGATGGCGTGCAATTTTGGGCTCGCGGTTTGGGGCTAAAACCTCCGCCTCCAGGTTTGCTAAAACCTCCTTTGCTCTGGAAATCACCTCTCTTGGAAGTCCTGCCAGCCGTGCAACCTGAACCCCATAGCTGTGGTCACTGCCCCCGGGAACGATTTTTCTCAAAAATATAATTTTATCTCCCCATTCCTTTACCGAAACATTGTAGTTTTTTACACGGGGTAAGATCAATTCAAGTTCCGTTAATTCGTGATAATGAGTGGCAAAAAGCGTTTTTGCGGAAACCTCCGGCGCATTGTGCAAATATTCCACAATGCTCCAGGCGATGGAAAGCCCGTCGAATGTGCTGGTACCACGGCCAATTTCGTCCAACAAAAGCAGACTTTTTGACGTAGCATTGTTTAGAATATTCGCCATTTCATTCATTTCCACAAGGAAGGTGCTTTCGCCGCCGGCCAGATTGTCGGATGCGCCCACACGGGTGAAAATTCGGTCAACCACACCAATTTCGGCCGAATCTGCCGGAACAAAACTGCCCATTTGTGCCAGCAAAACAATGAGTCCCACCTGCCGAATGTAGGTGGATTTACCGGCCATATTCGGTCCGGTGATCACTAAAATTTGATTGTTGTGATTGCTCAATTCGGTGTCGTTCGGGATAAAGGTTTCCCCGACGGGAAGGAGCGTTTCCACCACGGGATGCCGCCCATTCCGAATAACAATCCGATCGGAATCGTCAATGGTCGGCTTTTTGTATTTTTGCACTTCTGCCACCACCGCCAGCGCCAAAAGCGTATCCAGTTGGGCAATGAGCCGGGCATTTCGCTGAATCGTTTCCGCGTACCGAGCCACTTTTACACGCAGTTCGTCGAAAAGATCGTACTCCAGCGAAGCCATTTTTTCTTCCGCACCGAGAATTTTTTCCTCGTACTCCTTCAATTCCGGTGTAATAAAACGTTCGGCATTTACAAGGGTTTGCTTCCGAATGTACTCGGCGGGAACTTTTGAAAGATGGGGTTTTGTCACCTCAATGTAATACCCGAAAACCTTATTGTAGCCAATTTTGAGCGAAGCAATTCCTGTTCGTTCGCGCTCCAGGTTTCGCAGATTGGCAATCCAGCTTTTCCCTGAAGAAGAAATCTCCCGCAGATCGTCCAATTCCCGGTTGTAACCTTTTCGGATGATTCCTCCATCCGTGATCGCCAAAGGCGGATTGTCTGCAAGTGCTTTTGCAAGTTCCTCTGTGAGTTCTGGCAGTGGATTTAAATTCTCCCGAATATTCTTGAACGCCAAAGCCTCCAACCTGGAAAGTACTTCCTGAATTTCGGGGAGTGCTTCCAGGGAAAAACGAATGGCCACCAGATCTTTTGCATTGGCACGATGGGTACTCGCACGCGACACCAGGCGCTCCAGATCATTGATCTCTTTTAAAATGGATTTTAGTTTCTGCCGAACTTTCGAGTGGTTCAGCAATTCCTCCACACCGTCCAGGCGCTCCTGAATTTTCCGCACATCCCGAAGCGGGTTCTGCACCCACTGCCGAAGTAATCGCCCCCCCATTGGCGTAACGGTGCGGTCGATCACCAAAAAAAGGCTGCCTTCGCGGCCGCCATTCGAAAGGGTTTCGAGAATTTCGAGATTTCGAAGTGTCGCCGGATCCAGAATCATAAACTCACCCGGGTTGTACAATCGAATTTTTCGAATGTGATTCAGCTCATTCTTCTGGTTTTCTTTCAGATAGTGCAGCACCGCCCCTGCCGCACTGATTCCCTCCGACAAAGAATCAATTCCAAAGCCCTTCAGAGAAGTTGTTTTGAAATGATCCACAAGTGTTTCGTAGGCGTACTGGCGGGAAAAAAGCCAGTCTTCCAGCGGAGTAATGGTGAAGCCGGGAATATTTCGCACGTGTTTCTTGAAATAATCTGCGTGTTCTTCCGAAAGAACCACCTCCGATGGACGTGCATTGAGAACCTGTTCCTCCATTGACGCCAGCGGGAATTCTGCCACAACAAACTCGCCCGTGGACAAATCCACCTTTGAAAAACCACAGGTGTTTTTTCTAAAATACAGGCCGATGAGATAGTTGTTCTGTTTACTGTTTAGAAGATTATCGGCGAGAATTGTGCCAGGGGTCACAATTTCCGTAACTTCCCGCTTCACCAACTTCCTGGCTTTCTTCGGATCTTCCACCTGATCGCAGATGGCAACTTTGTAGCCCGCCCGAATCATTTTGGCAAGATAACCATCCAGTGCGTGATGTGGAAAACCTGCCAACGGAACGTCACCCGCGGCGCCGTGGCCCCGGGATGTAAGCGTTAGCCCAAGCACCTTTGACGCGGTTCTGGCGTCGTCGTAAAACAGCTCGTAGAAATCCCCCATTCTGAAAAAAAGAATTTCATTTTTGTGCTGGTTTTTGACGGACCAGTATTGTTCCATTAAGGGTGTATTTCCTGCCATATTGCCTATTTACGGTTTAAAAAAACGTTCATTGCCACCAGGTCGACATGTAATTAATTTAGGATCTTTTTGCCTATTTCGCGGGATAACAGTGAGATTCTTCAGTCGCTTCGCTCCAGCAAAATAACAGGGGAAACGCGTTGCTCTCATTCCGACGAGGGATCCTACTTCGACTTCGCTCAGTGTAAACTCCGCTCAGCAACCATGCTTCGACAAGCTCAGCAACC
>CAZIYL010000302.1:0-2927 GCA_964543425.1 uncultured Deferribacteres bacterium | reverse complement strand
TTCCCCATTTTTACTACGATTTTTATGTGTACCAGTACGCCACGAGCTTTGTGGCGTCGCAGGCGCTTGTGGCAAAGGTGCTCTCGGGCGACAAAGATGCCGTGCAGCGCTACTTGAAATTTCTGAAGTCCGGCGGATCCGAATATCCGGTTAAAATGCTTCAGGATGCCGGGGTCGATCTAACCACATCCGAACCGTTCGATCTGACGATGAAAACCATGAATCAGGTGATGGATGAAATTGAGGCGATTTTGAATCGGAAAAAATGAGAGGAATTTTTGAGGAATTGTTATTTCTCATGAACAAATTGTGGCCACGAAAACTCAAAGACACAAAAAATAGAAAATAAATGAGACCGTAAGGTATTTGAAAATTTATTAAAAACGCACTTCTGAATTTGTATTTACGTTTGCCATAATATTCTTAGTGACTTGGCGTCTTCGTGGCATATTTTAAAAATCCTGCAAGCCATATTTAAGGAAAAGACATGAATTCTTCTGTTTTGGAAACACTTTCAAATTTTGGGATTATTCCCGTTGTGAAGATTGAAAACTCCAGTGATGCGCTTCCACTGGCTGAGGCTCTTCGTCAGGCCGGGCTGCTTTGTGCAGAAATTACATTTCGGACAGAGGCAGCAGAGGAGTCAATCCGAAGCATTGTCGGGGAATTTCCGGAAATTCTGGTGGGGGCGGGGACGGTTCTCACAATCGATCAGGCAAAGCGCGCCGTTTCGGCCGGAGCAAAATTCATTGTATCTCCCGGGCTGAACGAAGCAGTAGTGCGTTTTTGTCAGGAACAAGCTGTTGCCGTCATGCCGGGAGTGGCAACAGCCACGGAAATTCAGCAGGCCTTGCGCCTGGGACTTTCGATTCTGAAGTTTTTCCCTGCCGAGGCCAGCGGAGGGCTGAAAACGCTCAAAGCCCTGGCGCCTGTTTTTGGAAATGTAAAATTTGTTCCCACGGGCGGGGTAAACACTGACAACATGATGGCATATTTGCAGTCCGAATTTGTTGCGGCTGTGGGGGGAAGCTGGATGGTTAAATCCGATCTGATTCGCGCCGGACGGTTTGAAGAAATTACCCAGCGTACCCGTGAGGCCGTGAAGAAAATGCTTGGGTTTCGCCTGAAAAAGCTGGTTTTAAACGGGACGGCCGGCGTATCCCCAAATCTTTCTTCGACATCGGGGACGAATTTCCAGACCTTGTTTGATTTTTTAGACATCTCCGAAAGGGGAGAATCGGAACGCCTTGTCGTTGGAACCCATTTTCCCGATCGGGCGGCGTTTTTTCTGGAAAAGTCAGGCTTGAACGTTCGCAGAAAAAATGGATTGATTTTCATTGAATCACTCTTAAAGAACCGAGAAATTATTCTTGAAAAACTGGATTAGTCTTTTTATCCGAAACATCTACGCAAAATCGTGGCAAAATGCATAACGAGTCAGTCTTGCGTAAGATACGCTTTGTTTGTCGTATCAAAGGTGCTGCGTGGATGTTGCTAAAATAAACGGAATCCGCCAACTGGCGGATTAGGAGCGGGAAAAATTATGCGAGTGGTTACGTTTGGTGAAGTGATGCTGCGATTGAAATCTCCTGAATTTGAGCGACTGTTTCAGTCACCTGTTTTGGAGGCAACGTTTGGGGGAGGAGAAGCAAATGTGGCGGTTTCCCTGGCCAATTTTGGCGAGGTGGTTTCCTTTGTAACGGCGCTTCCGAACAATCCGGTTGCCGACGCTTGCCTTGCGCAATTGCGGGGATTCGGCGTGGACACCCAATTTATCTTGCGCTCCGGTAAGCGAATGGGAATTTATTTTCTGGAAGCGGGTGCGAACCAGCGTGCTTCAAAGGTCGTTTACGATCGGGCGCACTCTGCTATTTCTGAAATTCGCCCCGGTCAAATGAATTGGAAAGCCATTTTCGGTGGAGCAGACTGGTTTCACATCACCGGAATTACACCTGCAATCAGTGCCTCCGCGGCGGAGGTTTCACTGGAAGCCGTTCAGACAGCCAAAGAAATGGGCCTCACGGTAAGCTGTGATTTTAATTTCCGCAAAAAACTCTGGAAATTCGGAAAAACAGCTCCGGAAATTATGCGGGAATTAGTAAAATTTGTGGATGTGGGGATTGCTAATGAAGAAGATTGCCAAAAGTCGCTGGGCATTTCCGTGAATGTGGACGTCACATCCGGAGAGCTGAAAGCGGATGCGTACAAACAGTTGGCGGAAAAGGTGCTCGACGAATTCCCAAATCTAAAGATGCAGGCCATTACGCTTCGCGAAAGCATCAGCGCCAGCCATAACCGCTGGTCGGCTGTGCTGTGTAGCCGGAATGATTTTTTTGTGAGCCGGAAATACGATATTACGCACATTGTGGACCGCGTGGGCGGCGGCGATTCCTTTGCGGCGGGGCTCATTTACGGGTTGAACCACTTTTCTAATCCCGGAGAATCCCTGGAATTTGCCGTGGCGGCCTCCTGTTTGAAGCATTCCGTCCCCGGTGATTTTAATCGGGTAACCGTTTCGGAGGTTGAAACCCTGATGCGTGGAGATGCGTCCGGCCGTGTTCAGCGATAGGAATGTACTTTATGCGAATAATCTGTGCTTTGGTTGTCTATCGAATAAATAATTAAGTGCAAATTTAACCCGTATGATCAATAAAATTACGCCACAAAGACACCAAATCACTAAGACTATTATAGTTAAAGCGATGATGAATTCAAAATCAGGAAATCTTCAAAAATTTTGTTATCTCATTTATGATCAATGCTTTGTGTTTTTGTGTTTTCGTGGCTATGAATAGTTCGGGTTAAAAGGTTCCAAATCAGGAAGGAATATTTCTGATGGCGTGTGTTCTTAGTCCAAAAACAAGGAAAATAATGAGTTATGTCGTATTTATTATTATTTTGCTTGTTTTGATCGGAATTTTTTGGGG
>CAZIYL010000301.1:0-2929 GCA_964543425.1 uncultured Deferribacteres bacterium | reverse complement strand
TTTCTTAATACGGAAAATGAATCTATTAACGCAGTTGAGGGAAAGATTATTTTTCCTCCGGATTTATTAGAGTTAAAAAATATACAAGATGGAAATTCAATTGTAAATTTTTGGATTGAAAGACCAAAAAATATTGGAAATGAAATATTTTTTTCTGGTATTACCCCGGGAGGTTATGTAGGAAAAAAAGGATTAATTTTTTCAGTGATTTTTCAAACAAAAAGCGAAGGAGAAGGCAGAATTGAGATTCAGAAAGCAAAGACATTACTTAATGACGGTAAAGGCACTCAAGCTTCGCTTTCAATTTTCAATTTTCAATTTTTGATTTCTAGTCCGATAGCTGGCGAATCAATTCCTCAAATTACAGCCCCAAAAATTGAAGACCGTAATCCACCAGAAGAATTTACGCCGCAAATAGCAACCGACCCCACTATTTTTGGAGGCAAATGGTTCCTAGTTTTTGCTACTCAAGATAAGGGATCGGGCATTGACCACTACGAAATACTGGAATCAAGAATGAGGAATTATGAATTAAGAATTTGGAAGTGGAAATTACCACTAAGAAACTGGAAGGCGGCGGAAAGTCCTTATGTTTTGAAGGACCAAAAATTAAAAAGTTATATCTACGTGAAAGCCGTTGACAAAACAGGGAATGAGAGAATTACCATTGTTGAGCCGAAATATCCAATGAAATGGTATGAGGCGTGGTGGATTTGGGTTATAATAATATTAGCCATAGCGGTAATTATATTTATGATTATTAAATTTAGAAAAATAAAATGTTTAAAAATTTAATCATTGAAAATTTGAAATTGAAAATTAAAATACTCGGCATTTTTTCAGTGTTTGTATTTTCTTTTTTGATTGCCTCAAGTACCAATGCCGCGACGCTCTATTTCTCTCCCTCTTCCGGCTCTTATACTGTTAGTCAAAATTTTTCCGTATCAGTTTATGTCTCAAGCGCTGACCAGGCGATGAATGCGGCTTCGGGAGTGATTTCATTTCCGAGCGACAAACTTGAAGTTACCTCGCTTTCCAAAACTGGATCGATTTTTACTCTTTGGGTCCGGGAGCCATCTTTTTCAAACAGCGCGGGCACGGTTAATTTTGAGGGTATTGTTTTGAACCCGGGTTTTACCGGTTCAAGCGGCAAAGCTATCACTATCACCTTTAGAACTAAGGCTGCTGGCAACGCGCCACTAACTTTTTCTTCTGGCTCAGTACTTGCTAATGATGGCAAGGGGACAAATATTTTGGCAAGTTTGGAAAATGCCCAATTTAGCTTAGGCTATGCCGGCCCAACTGTTCCGGAAGCAATCACTCCTTCTGCAGTTCCAGGCTCGCCGGCCGCTCCTAAAATTTCATCGCCAACTCATCCTGACTCAAATAAATGGTATTCAAATAATAACCCCAAATTTATCTGGAAGATTCCTTCTGGCATTACCAGTATAAGATTGCTTGTTAGTCATCTGCCTACTGCTGTCCCGACAGTTTTTTACCCAAAGTCAATTTCAGAGAAACAATTAGAAGGCTTAGCAGATGGAATTTGGTATTTTCATGTCCAACTTAAAAATCAAGCCGGCTGGGGCGGAATTTCCTATTTTAAATTTCAAATTGATACTCAACCGCCAAAACCTTTTAAGATTGAAGTAAAAGAGGGAAAAGAAACAACCAATCCTCAGCCGACTTTATCTTTTGAAACAACCGATGAAATGTCTGGAATAGATTATTACGAAATAATAATTGATGGTAAAGAACCGATAAAAATAGAAAAATCAGAATATAAAATTCCTCTCCAAGATTTGGGCAAGCATACTATTATTGTTAAAGCAATTGACAAAGCTGGTAATGAAACTTTGGCAATGACAGAAATTGAGATTTTAGCGATTGAAGCGCCAAAAATAACTGAATACCCTCAAGAATTAACCCCGGGCAGTATTCTTTCAATTAAAGGAACAGCCATTCCTAAAGCAACCATCAAAGTTTATCTTCGAAAAGATAAAGAAGAAGCAAAAATAGGAGAAACTAAAAGTGATAAAGAAGGAAAATGGATGTTTATTGAAGTTGAGCCACTAGAAAAGGGCGTTTATCAAGTTCGGGCTGAAGCGATAGATTCTTCGGGAGCAAAGAGTAGGCCTTCTAAAAAAGTTAGTGTTTTAGTTAGCCCACCGGTTTTTATCAGAATTGGAAAATTAGCCATTGATTATCTTACTACTATTATGACTCTTTTGATTTTAATTTTAATTATCATTTTGATAATACTTTTCGGCTGGCGAAAAATTAGAGAAAGAAGAAGAAAATTGAAGAAGGAAGTTAGCGAAGCTGAAAAAGCGCTATATCAGGCTTTCAAAGTTCTAAAAGAAGAAACAGAAGAACAGGTTGCCAAACTAGACGGTAAACCTGATTTAAGCAAGAGAGAAAAGAAAATATATGACGAATTGAAAAAAGTTTTGGAAATTTCAGAGAAATTTATTGGCAAAGAAATTAAAGATATTGAAAGAGAGTTAAAATAATGGCAAGTACAAGTAGCTAGGTTAACGGTCGGAACAAGAGCGACTAAAAATAAACGTCCGTCATTTTGAAAAATTTTAATGAATTCAACACAGGCGGGAAACCCCGAAAGAGTTGCTTCGCAACCTTACGGGGGGCCCAGCGGCTCGTCTTTGCGCCAGCAAATAGGCAAAGCGCCTCATAGCAAAGCTTCCAGCTTGCTTATGGGGTAAGCAAAAATTTTTTACCCCGTAGTCAAATGCGAAGCATTTGTACTTCGGAAGCGAGTCGCTGGGCGGGATTGCCGCCCGCAGGGCGGCAATTAGTCGGGGTTGGAATTCTGCTGGTAGAAGGTTCAACTTTATCCAGCAAACACCACCATAATGAAATCAGCGCGAACCCATTTTGAGCGAAACGCCTGCGGCGTTTCGCAAAATCC
>CAZIYL010000300.1:0-2930 GCA_964543425.1 uncultured Deferribacteres bacterium | reverse complement strand
AATGCGCAAAGTGATTACAAACGGTACCGGAATATGAACGGCCAAAGCCCATTGAAGAGAGAATTTTTTTACATTTGCCCGCCAATAACCAAACGGCAGATTTAAAATAAAAATAGCGAATGCTACCCAGAAAAGCTTCATTGGAAAAGTAACCCCTATTTTAAAATCCTTATTTCGACACAATTAATATAATGGCCCATTAATCTTGGATTAAGGCTCTATTTTTAAGTTCTTACCAGGCATAGGCCTCGGGTGCTTCACCCCCGGGCCCCGGCCAGATTTCATCCAATTTCCGCAGAATTTCATCGGACAATTGAATTTCCAGCGACCGCTGCAAATCTTCCAATTGCTTAATCGTCCTCGGCCCAATGATAGGAGCTGTTACAATTGCACGACCCAGCAACCAGGCCAGAGCAACGTTTGCCGGACTCTCTCCCATTTCGGAGCAAAGATTTTCGAAAGCCTCCAACTTTGTGCGATATCGTTTCACCTTTTCCCGGACGGGCTCTTTGGCTCTTCTGCCGTCTGAAATTTTGCTCAACACACCTGCTAAAAGCCCCCCTCCCAGCGGGCTCCAGGGGATAATCCCGAGTCCGTGCTCGCGACAGGCAGGCACGACCTCCAATTCAATCGTTCTCGCTGTTAAATTGTAAAGGCTCTGTTCGGAAATCAGTCCCATAAAATTTCTTTTTTTCGATTCACATTGGGCACGGGCAATTTGCCAGCCGGCGAAATTACTGCTTCCAAAATACAAAACTTTCCCTTCGCGATGCAATTGTTCCATTGCCTGCCAGATTTCTTCCCAAGGGGTTTCACGGTCGATGTGGTGCATCTGATACAAATCGATATGATCGGTTTGCAAGCGTTTCAAACTACCCTCACACGCACGCTTGATATGATACGCGGAAAGCCCCCGGTCATTTGGACCTTCTCCCATTTTCCCGTACACTTTTGTGGCCAAGACGATGTTTTCCCGCCTTCCATTTCCCTGAGCCAGCCACCGTCCGATGATCTGCTCGGTCACGCCTTCCCCGATTTTCCAGCCATACACATTAGCCGTATCAAAAAAATTAATCCCCAGTTCCAATGCCCGATCCATAATGGCAAAACTATCCGGCTCAGTTGTCATGGGCCCGAAATTCATCGTACCCAAACAAAGACGACTCACTTTTAAGCCACTGCGACCGAGATGTGTGTACTTCATATTCACCTCTCCCTAATTTCTGTTAAATGAAAGTTGCGACAGCAGAAAATCTATTTATTAAATTGCAAAAACTTTCGGGGAAATTCAAGTTAAATTTGAGCTGTTGAATATTTAAATCCTTAAAGGATTCAAAATGAAAAAGGCCATTCCAAACGGAATGACCTTTTCTAACCGTTTCTCAAAATAAACACGGTTACTGTTTGATACAAAATTTCTAAGGGGAAATTCTCCTCGTCCCCTATTTACACGGTCTCGGATGAATCACAATTCTCCGGTTTTTTTGCCGGCCTTCCTCCGTTTTATTTGTGGCAATCGGATGCTGTTCTCCATATCCAATTGTGTAAATGCGAACCTCACTCACTTTTGAAGCCGCATGCTGCCTGAGCCAGGTTACGAGCCAGTTTTTCACCGATTCTGCCCGCCGCCTGGAGAGGCGCATATTATAGGCATCAGACCCCTTGCTGTCCGTGCGACCTTCGATACAAATCGGAACCCGGGGAGATGCTTCGATGTAATTCGCCCATTGTAATAAAAGCTTTTCAGCCTGCGGCCTGACATTAGAGCTGTCAAATCCGAAATAAACGGCGGTATCCGGCGTTCCAATGACGAGAACGAACGCGCTGTCCGCATTGTTAAAAAGGGATGTATCGTTGATTGCCTTTATAATACTTTTATTCAAAAATGGCTTGGGATTCCTATCCACGAAATCAGGAGCTTTGGCTTTTAAGGTGATTATGAGAGAATCTCCTGTAGATAGCGAATCGAATTTCCAAAAAAGCAGATTTCCTGCAAGAGAGTCCGGATGAACCGAGGCACCCACAATTTTTATCCCGGATGGCACGATATCCTTTAGGGAAATATTCCGAGCCATTTGGGGGCCTTTATTTCGTACGCCAATTTTATAAGAAAATTCTTTGCCTGCCAGAACGATTTTTGGAACGGCAGCATAGGTGATTTCTCCGGCATTTTTATGTATTTGTTTCTTGGATAATTCAATCTCAACCCGGCGATTGACGGCGTATTCCGCTTCTGTTGTTGCATTTTTGATGAGGGGTTGGCTTTCACCGTATCCAACGGCCGCTAACCGGGAAGAGTCAACGGCAGGCACGGCAATCAGGTAGTCGCTTGCGCGATCGACGCGCCGTTGCGAAAGTTTTAAATTGTACGCAGCACTGCCGCGCTTATCCGTGTGTCCCCCCAGTTTCACATGAGTTTGCCGAAGTCTTTTTGAATTCAGGGCCATTCCAAGGATATTCAACTCTTCCTTGGAACGAGGCGTTAGCTTATCGGAATTAAAGGCAAAACGGATATTTACTCGCAAAGGAGGAGTGGCTGCCGATTTGGCCAAAATCAGATCGCTGGCCGTATCCGGAGGTGCTGGAATTTCTTTGGCGATTACCCTAAAATACTGAATTTTCTGTCCCGATTTTACGGCGAACCGGATATGATCATCGTCATCTCTTGCCCAAATCGTCCAGAAGTAGTCCCCGCCGGGAAGAGAAGACAGGTCCACATGAAATTTGCGCCGTTCCTTTTCTGTTTGAATGATTGCGGAGGGTGTTAGTGCAAATACAATGGCGTCTTCCGGCTTTTTGGAAAGATCGACTGTCTTTTGATCCAGTTGTTTTAAATAATTTACAAGTCTCAGGCTGTCTTTTGTCAGATAAAATCCGTACTGAACGTCGTCAAAAAGATCGGGGTCTCGCGTTACCTGCCAGCGGAGAAA
>CAZIYL010000299.1:0-2968 GCA_964543425.1 uncultured Deferribacteres bacterium | reverse complement strand
ATTACCGCAGTACCCGGCAGATTGTGGCTTTCATCAATCAAATGATTCCCAACAACGTTTTTAAGAAGGAACTGCGAGCCGTCAATGGGGATGGTTCTAAACCGGTTGTTGCTGTTATGCTGGATCGGGAACAGCAGGCCGAATTTGTGATTCAGAGGGTGAAGGAATTAATCGCTGCAGGCGTCCCGCCGGATAAAATTGGCATTTTGTACCGTTCTCACTCGCATTCACTGGAGGTGCAAATTGAACTCACCCACGCCGGCATTGCATTTGAGATTTATTCCGGCGTCAAATTTACAGAGAGTGCCCACGTAAAAGATGTGCTTTCCTTTTTGCGGCTTCTTGCCAATCCCCGTGATCAAATTGCATGGGATCGGGCGCTCATACTTTTTGAAGGAATTGGGAAAGTAACGGCCGGCCGTATCTCCAGCCGCATTTTGCAGGCCCTTGAGGAGGAACACGATCCCTTTGCCGAATTGGATCAGTTGATTGCTTCACGCCAGGCCGAGGGCTTTGAGGGATTCAAAATACTGATTCGAAAACTTCGACCGGAAAAATCTCCCGGAGCCATGATCCAGCTTATTTTAAGGGAATTTTACAAGGAGTACTTGGAAACACATTTTGCCAATTATCGGGAGCGCCAACGGGATCTGGAACGTCTGTCCGAAATTGCCAATCGATATGCTACGGCACAGGAATTTTTGACGGACATTCTGCTGGCAGAAGATTTGGATCGGGAGGAGATTGCACCGTCGGACGAAAAGAAGCTGGTTCTCACAACAGTGCACCAGGCAAAGGGATTGGAGTGGGACGCAGTGTTTGTACTATCGGTAAACCCGGGAGAATTTCCTTCCCGGTGGGCCGTGATTGAGGGAAATCTGGATGAAGAACAGCGTGTTTTTTATGTGGCGATTACGCGTCCACGGCGGGAACTCATTATCTGTCGGCAAATAGTTACCACATCCACTTCTGATAATTTCATTTGTGATGACAGCGATGCAGACTTTTTGGCGGATGTGCCTGAAGAATTGGTGGAATATTGGAATGTGAAATAGGGCACTTTGGAGGCCGCGAATGCGCGAATGAACATTATTGAGAGTATCGAGAAATAGTCATGAAATGGAAGTTTGATTTTCTTAAAAAGCAGTGGGAAGAAAAAATTTTGCTGCCGTTTTTAAAAAAACAGGCGGAACGGCTGGAGTTGTTTCAGACTCCCTCAGGAATTGAAGAGAAGCGGGTCTACCTGCCGCGAGAAGAGTTTGATTACGCCAGGCAACTGGGATTTCCCGGCGATGTTCCCTTTACGCGCGGAATTTACCCAACCATGTACCGGGGACGCTTTTGGACAATGCGTCAGTATTCCGGCTACGCGACGGCAGCGGAATCCAATCGCCGGTACAAATATCTTCTGGAACAAGGGCAAACGGGACTGTCGGTGGCATTCGATTTGCCTACGCAAATCGGATACGATTCCGACCATCCCCTGGCTGAAGGGGAGGTTGGAAAAGTGGGCGTTGCGATCGACTCACTTCAGGATGTGGAACAGCTTTTTGACGGCATTCCGCTAAATAAAATCAGCACGTCCATGACAATTAACGCCACGGCTGCCATTTTGCTGGCAATGGTCGTTGCCGTTGCCAAAAAGCAGGGTATTGCGCCTGAAAAATTGTCCGGTACTCTTCAGAACGACATCCTCAAAGAGTACATTGCACGCGGGACGTACATCTATCCGCCGCGCCCATCCCTTCGCCTCATTGCGGATGTTATTGGTTATTGTAACACCTATTTGCCCAAATGGAATCCCATTTCCATCAGCGGTTACCATATTCGGGAAGCTGGTTCGACGGCCGTGCAGGAGCTCGCCTTTACTTTTGCAAATGCCGTGACGTATGTGCAAACCGCTATCGATGCCGGGTTGGATGTGAATCAATTTGGGAAACGGCTCTCCTTTTTCTTTAATGCGCACAATCACTTTTTTGAGGAAATTGCCAAATTCCGGGCGGCCCGCCGCATCTGGACAAAAATTATGCGGGATCGCTTTCGAGCCACAGACAAAGCTGCATTTCGACTGCGGTTTCACACGCAGACGGCCGGTTCAGCACTGACCGCACAGGAGCCGGAGAACAACATAGTGCGCGTCACGCTGCAGGCACTGGCAGCCGTTCTGGGCGGTACGCAATCCTTGCACACCAATTCCATGGACGAAGCGCTTTCGCTTCCCACCGAGCAGTCGGCCCGAATCGCCCTGCGCACGCAGCAGATTATTGCCTACGAATCGGGTGTTACGGACTCCATTGATCCGATGGGCGGGAGTTATTTTCTGGAGGAACTCACCGACGAGATCGAAGAAAAGGTATGGGATTACCTGGATAAAATTGACGCTATGGGGGGATCAATCGGAGCAATTTCCGGCGGCTTTTTCCAACGTGAAATCGCGGACAGTGCGTACAAATTTCAACAAGCCGTGAATAAGGGGGAACGAATTGTGATCGGTGTGAATAAATTTAAATCGACTGACGTGACTACTCCCGAAATTCTGAAGGTCAATCCGGCAGTTCGGGATGTCCAGATTGAGCGATTACGAAATCTGCGGAAATCACGAGATAACGCGTTAGTTCAAAAAGATCTAAAGGAATTAAAACAGGCTGCGAAAGGCAGTGAAAATCTGATGCCGTTTATTTTGAAGGCGGTGGAGGCCTACGCCACCGTAGGGGAAATTTCTAATGCGCTTCGTGAGGTGTTTGGTGAGTACCGGGCACCCACGGTTTTTTGAATGAAAAAAACCACCGATGCCACAACGACACAACGACTTTTTTCCTCTACCGTTGCGAGTTTTGCAAGAGTGATTGAGAAATATTTAGTAAAAATACGTTAACCCGTTGCACCCACGTTAACCGGAAATGGTTAAACTCGGCGACGAGGGAAGTCCCCTCTATCAAGAGGGGATTTAGGGGTGTGTTATTTATGA
>CAZIYL010000298.1:0-2979 GCA_964543425.1 uncultured Deferribacteres bacterium | reverse complement strand
TTTGAGGCAATTGGTTAATGTGTCCGAAGGGATCGGGAACATAACCGATTTTCATGGTGTGGCCAAAATCGCCTGAAATTTTGTGCCCCCGAAGCAGGTTTCTTACCAGCGATTCGCCGCTCACCAGAAATTCATCCGGGAGAATGTACCAGGGACCCACAAAAAGGCGATGATTTCCAATTTCTTTTCGAAGGCGCTCTCGATTTTCAGGTCGGATTTCCAGATAATCTTCAAGGACGACCGTTTGGCCGTCCATGACGAAATATTTAAAAGAGGGTTTTTCTTCCAGGAGATTCAAAAGAGAATCCATCATCTCAATCAGGCGATAGCGGTATTTTTGGAAGGGTAAATACCACTCACGATCCCAGTGCGTATGGGAAACGATGTGAATGTGAAATTTTTTGGGCATAATCGCTCCTTAACCTAATGGGTATTTTTCATAAATTCTGTTGGGTTTTTTTGTACGCAGTCGGTATCATCATTGTAAGGTTTTTGGTGAAAAAAATACAAAATCCGATTATCGAAATTCAAAACAAATCCAAAATTAAAATGAGCTAATTTTTCAAATGAGCATTAAAAAGCTCTTCCTGTTCGGAAGGTATCCCGGAATTCCTTAATCGACAGTTCCGAATCCATTTCAATCACTGGCACCCGAAGCTGTTCGCAGACAGCCTGAATTTCATCGGCATTGCGTTTCATGACAACGGAAACGAAGGGCGAACCGAGCGTTTGAATAAGCAGATACGGCCGAACGCCGAGGTCAATGGCCAGGTGCGGCCAGGGTGCTCCCCATTGAATTGTCTGGCGTATTTCCTGCGTAATTTCCCGTGACCAACCCTCTCCCATTTGCATGACGTAGCGATTGCCGGGTAATTTGGCAAGCGTGGCAACCGTTACTTCACCCGTCAAAACTTCAAATCCGGGCGTAACGCCCCAGTGGAAATCGCAATCTTTTTGAAGCGAAATATTCGAGAAAATCGCAGGCCCCTCCGCAAGTCCGCTGGCGTAATAGGCAGGGGCTCCCCAGGGGCTGGAGATCAGGAAGGAATGCGTGTCAGCAAAATGTACATTTCCGCAAAAAGCCGGAACCGGAAAAGAGATTTTTGAGAGCAGGGCAGAGCTAAAGAGAAGGGTTTCGTCCACTTCTCCGATGATGGGAAAGTGGCTTTTGGCTGCCTGCTTTCGGTCTAAATAGGGGGAAAATGTGGACAGAAGGCCGAGATTCAAATTCATTTTTTTCAATAAATTCTGTGTTGAATGATCGAAACCAATACTGTTAATGCTGCCTATTTCGGATGAAAGCATCCACTGTTCAAAGGCTAATACGAATTTAATCTGATGCAGTACGTCCTTTGTGGAGACATTTTGGGCATTGGTAAGAACCAGGCCGTTTTTGAGCAAGTAATTCAGAGAATGAGCGGCTTGTTTTTCAGAAACCGTTTCAACTATCTCTAAAATATCCCGGATATTGGCAATGCTTACAAGAGCTTCAAGATTGTGAGTGAGAAATTCATATTCAATTTCCGAGTAATTTTCCGTTTTTTCGGAAAAAATAACAAATGTTCCTTTTCTCAAATTGTAGAGCGCAGACATGCCCTGAATCCACCGCAACAAGTAGCGGCCGATTCCCCAAAATCGGTGGGAGCTGATGGCCTGAGGCTGTTTTAGATTTTCCCAGATGAGCTGCCCGCCGTGAATAAGTCCGAGAGCCGATTTGAGAGCAGGGTGGGGCGTGCCGTAAAGCGCAAAAGGAACGGGCATGGAGACCATTGCCTTCAGGAACAATTTTGTCGGAGGGATGTCGTACATTTCCACCAGAACGGCTTCCACCTTTTCTTGTTCAAACCGGCGGAAAAGCTCGGGCAGTTCCGTTTCGTTTTGAATCCCCTTCGGAAACCAGTCTGTTGAATTAACCGGTACGATCTGATTATCGTGCAAAAATTGCGTTAATTCCTTAGTTGCCTGTTTGGCGTTTTTCAAATACCCGTTACGAGAGGTATTTTGAGGAATGCGAAACGTCAAAATCCCTATCTTTGGATATGAATCCATCTTCTCTGTATTCTCCGCATTTGCAATTGAAAATAATTCCTGCTTTCGGCGCAACTTGTTTTCCCGTTTTGGAAAGAGCCGTAAAGGAATGGGAAGGTCTCAGAAGATTTATTGTTTCCGAAGCTTTCTTTTTCTCCACCTGCGGCCCTTCGTGCAAACTATGGTCTATTTTTCGGGTGTTGGCTGTTTTTGTGAAAACGCATTCATCATTTCAATAGGAATTGGGAAAACAACTGTTGAGTTATTTTCAGATGCGATTTCGACTAATGTTTGCAAATAGCGTAACTGCAAAGTAATGGCATTTGTGGACATAACCTTGGCCGCTTCAGCCAACTGCGTGGAAGCCTGGTATTCCCCTTGCGCATTAATGATTTTGGCGCGGCGTTCACGTTCTGCCACTGCCTGTCTCGCCATGGCGCGCTGCATCTCTTGAGGCAAATCTACGTATTTGATTTCGACCAGCGTTACCTTCACCCCCCAGGGATCGGTATGGGCATCGATAATTCGCTGTAAATTTGTGTTCAGTTTTTCCCTGGCCGATAAAAGTTCATCCAAATCCGCTTGTCCAATAACATTTCGCAGGGTGGTCTGCGCCAATTGTGACGTTGCATATAAAAAGTCCTGAACTTCGATCACGGCCTTCATGGGGTCAATTGCCCGAAAAAACACAACGGCACTGACTTTTACGGAAACATTATCCTTTGTAATGACGTCCTGCGGCGGGACGTCCATAGTGATGATTCGCAAACTGACCTTTACCATTTTGTCAATAATGGGAATAAGTAAAATCAGGCCGGGACCCCTAACGGCAATGGCTCGACCAAGCCGAAAAATGACGCCTCGATCATATTCTTTAAGAATTCGAATCGCGCTGGCAAGAATAAACAGAATAATTAAGATTACCAGAATTGTTCCGGAATACATAATGAA
>CAZIYL010000297.1:0-2994 GCA_964543425.1 uncultured Deferribacteres bacterium | reverse complement strand
ACGGGTTAACGTATTTTCACTAAATATTTCTCAATCACTTTTGCAAAACTCGCAAGGGTAGAGATTCAAAGTTGAAAAATATCTCGATCAATGGAAAAGTAAAAAATGAACACATCTAAAATCATTCGATGGCTCATCTGGTTTCTGGTCATTGGTGGGGCTATTTTTATGTTTTTACAGATCGACGACTTTGCCCATGCGCAGGAACGACACCCGCTTATTCACCAATTGGAACTAAGTCACCACGAGGGGCAGCCGCCGGTTTATCGCAGCCTTCAAAAGCCAGCGGTGCTGCTGCCACTGCTGCGCAGGGCCACAGCTCCTGAGAAGGTTATCTATGGCTACCTGCCGTACTGGTCCGATGCCTCGTATTTGAATTACAATTTGCTAACGACCATCGCCTATTTTGGGGCGGAATTTGATGGCTCCGGAAAGATTACCAATCGGCACGGCTGGCCGGTGTGGTCTCTCATTAACAAGGTACACAGTCACGGGGTGCGAGTGGATCTGGTGGCGATCTGTTTTAACAAGGACAAAATCCATTCCATTCTCACAAATTCCACAGCTAAAAATCATTTTATTCAAAAGGCCATTGCCGAAGTGAAAAAAGGAAATGCCGACGGGTTGAATGTCGATTTTGAACTGCCATACAGCAGCGATAACCGGGCACTTTCGTCCTTCATGGCGGTGTTAACGGATTCTTTTCACGCGGCCATCCCCGGATCGCAGGTCACCATTGCCACAACGGCCGTAAATTGGGGTGGTCGGTTCGACCGCCGAGCGCTGGCTTCCGGTACGGACGGCATGATGATTATGGGCTATGATTACCACTGGTCGGGATCGTCCAATTCGGGAGCGGTTGCTCCGCTGACGGGAGGAACCTACAATGTGACAAATACGGTGCTTGACTATCTGGTCGCGTCCAATTATCACCGGGAAAAATTAATCCTTGGCGTGCCCTACTACGGCTACGAGTGGAAAACCAACTCAGACAAGCCGGGGTCGGGTATCATTAGTTCCGTTGGATCGCGAACCTACCAGCAGGCTGAAGCCGCCGCTCAACACTACGGGAGGCGCTGGGATTCATATTCTCAGACCCCCTGGTACACCTTTAATGATGGTACCAATTGGCACCAGTGCTGGTACGACGACAGTCTGAGCCTCAGCCTGAAGTACAATCTGGTGTTGCAAAAGGATCTGGTCGGAATTGGCATCTGGGCGCTGGGGTACGACGGCTCTCGAAAAGAATTGTGGGGTGCACTTCGCGATCATTTCGTTTCTTCGCCTGATTCCATCCCGCCTTTTGAACCAACTCATTTCTTCGCACAATCGCTGGGCGATGGAAAAATTGCCGTAGGCTTTCGCTCGGTTTCAGGAGCCAGCGGCTACCTGATCTCAAAAAGTCTGGACGGCACGTCTTTTGACCAGGGGACACTGTTTTTGGATTCGTTGGCCGTTTTTTTGAATTTACTCCCGGATACGGTTTACTATTTTCGTGTGCAGGCCGTCAATGCCGCCGGGCTAAGCAGCCCCACGGAAATGCTGGCAGCCACCACCCAAAAAGACACTGCCCGACTGTTGGTTGTAAACGGTTTTGATCGGATTGCCGGAACCCAAAATACACGCGATTTTATTCGCCAGCACGCACGGGCACTGTGGTCACGTCACATTCCCTTTAGCGCCTCTTCCAACGAAGCCGTTGAAGCGGGGAAAATCGATTTAGCCGATTATTCTGCTGTAGATTGGATTTTGGGGGAAGAAGGGACGGACACGGAGAGCTTCAGCGCTGTGGAGCAAGAAAAGGTGAAGACATTTCTGGAAAGCGGTGGGAATTTGTTTGTGTCCGGTTCGGAAATCGGCTACGATCTTGTGGAAAAAGGTTCGGCCTCCGATCAGACTTTTTACAGGGATTACCTAAAAGCGGAGTACGTTACCGATCGTGCGGGGCAGGTACACTCGGCTTCCGGCACGGCAGAGGGGATTTTCCACGGGCTCGATCACATTCAATTTGATGATGGCAGTCATGGCGGCTACGATGTGGATTACCCCGATGGTATTAAGCCCGGCGGCGGCAGCGTGCTGGCCATGATTTACGGCGGCGTAAGTGAGGACAGTCAGGGAGGAGCGGCCATTCAGTACGAGGGAACGTTTGCGAATGGTACTCAGACAGGCCGGCTTGTGTACATGGCGTTTCCTTTTGAAATGATTTACGAACCGGATCAGCGGACCCGCGTAATGCAGCGCATTCTCGATTTTTTTGATGTGGACACTAGTGCTGAAAACCAATCTGTTCTTCCTCAAAATTTTACACTTGAACAAAATTACCCGAATCCCGTTTCGGCTAAAGACGGTTTCTCAACAACCATTCAATTTACGGTATCACAGCCCGGCCGAGCAAGCATTTGTCTGTACGATGTCCTGGGGCGGCGGGTGCGAACCATTTTTCAGGGAAAAGCGGCGGCCGGAGAAAACAGAGTACAGGTGAGTTTGAGCGGTTTGCCCGCGGGTGTTTACTTTTATCAATTAAATGTGTCTCACAGAACAGCGAGAGGCCGTTTGATTCTTGTTCACTAATCCGGAGAAACAATGAAAATTCTTGGAAAAATTGCCGTTGGATTTTTTCTTGCAACCTTTTTGTTTGCGGGGTGCTCAAAATATCAACCGAAACAAAAGGCCGGAAAGACAGCGGATTCCACCGCCACACGGGCGGTGCGAGTGGATTCCTTTCCGAGAGAGCCCAAAAATTTCAAGAGCATTCATCAATTGGAATTGGAGCAGCACGAAAAAGATTCGGCAAAGGCAATGGGTAGAAAAGGGTTCATCCGAATAATGCATACTTTTGTTGCCTACCAAACAAATAAACAAATGGAAATGAATGAAAAAATCAAAATGAATCCAAAATTTAAATCTCTACCATTGCGAGTTTTATCTAACAGATTGTTTTATAATGAACTATAATAAATCTAAAAAATTAATTTTTTTGGATATTCTGAC
>CAZIYL010000296.1:0-3004 GCA_964543425.1 uncultured Deferribacteres bacterium | reverse complement strand
TTGAGGGTTGGCATTTCCCTTCCAGCTACCGGTAAGCTGAAGTTTTTTGCTTCATTTAAATTATCGTCAGTATTGGCCAATTCTTTAGCAAAATATTTTAAAATTTTGTAAGATTTAATTGAAAAGATGGTCTCCACCTCAAAGGTGGAGACCATCTTCTTCTCAGATTCAGACAGGGATTCTCACAGATTCTTTTATAGCAGGCTGAACTTGCGGTGTTCTTTTTTCATTTTGGGAAATCTCAATTACCTTTTGCCGGCACATTTCAACTGCTTCACGAATTCCCAGCGAACCGTAACACTGCCCCAAATGGCGGAAATAGTGAACCAGTACCTGGGAATCATCTGTGCCTAAAATCAGGTTTTCAAGATTCCGAATGGCCGCATTCAAATGGAATGCATGCATTTGGAATTCAACTAATTTTTGAAGCTCGGTTTGTTCAGGCTCCGATTTCAATCGAATAAAAATGGAATAGGCTAATTCTGCCTCTACAGACCTTGCCGCTTCCGTGTAAGAATTTGCCAGCGAAAGAAATCCTGCCGAAAGATCGACGCCCGCAAATTTCTCGATGTGTTTGAATGCCACCAAATATATTTTTAATTCTTCCCCAAATGCTTCAATCCGATTGAGGTGGAGAAAATTCGCCAACAAGAGCAATTCAATTTTTTCACTTCGATGAGCATTTTCAATTTTCTGCAAAATCCTGACGCTTTCCCCGTATTTTCCGGCATCGAAAAGCGTTTGGGCGTACTGGTAGGACACATCCGCATCATTCGAGTATTTCTGATAAGCCTTCTTCAAAAAAACCGCTGATTTCTCTAATCGGCCGTAAACCCGCTCCAGAATTCCAAGATTGACTAAAATCTCCTTTTTGTCTGGAATAAGTTCTTGACAAATCTCATATTCCCGCTTTGCACGAAAAGCATCTCCCAAAGTCAGATGAAGTGCACCCTTCTTGAAATGGTACAGAAATGTTTCCGGGGCTTTTTGGATGGCTTGTTCGTAAAAAGAAATCGCCTTTACCGAATCACCCTTTCTTTCGTACCACTCGCCCCAGTAATAGGCCACCTCTGCACGGCCGGGTTTAAGTTTTTCGGCCTTTTCGAGATAATGCTGTGCTTTTTCCAGTTCTCCCAATTTCATCCAGTTGGAAGCAAAAAGAGCCTGTTGTCCGAAATAGAGAATACTGTAATCCATCGGCATGTACGTGACTCGAGGCTTTGTTAAGTCGCCCACGTTTTCAAGATACCGAATGGCTTTTTGGGGTTCCGAACGATTGGTGTACACCTCGGCCAACGATATCTTTAAAAAATCTGAATTACGGCTAAGTTTTTCTGCTTCCAACAAATAATGGAGCGCCTTTTCCGTATTTCCAAGATTCAAATAAGAGCGCCCTGTCAGAATAAGGGCGTAGAAGGTCACATTTTTATCCTGATTGAGGCAATTGGGGTGAGATAGAAATTTCTCGAATTCCTGCACGGCTCTTTCGTGTCGATCTGTTGTATGGTTGGTTAAGGCAAACTGATACTGAATGAGGCAGTCGTCCGAATGCTCGGCCAACCAGGATTCCATCATTTTCAGGTACTTTCTTTTCTTCTCCCGAACAATTTCTTTGGTGGCATATCCGGTGTGAATCAGAGTAACGTCACTGTTTTGAAGAGGCACGTGTAATCGCTTCAGCGAGCCGGCGGCCTGTTCGTGAACCGCCCCCTCAAACCGAATCTCCGGGTGATTCGGAAACATGCGAAGCTGGAAGCATTGAGAATCATCCAAACCGCGATTGCGAAGAATAAAGTAAAATCCTTTGTCAGGATTTTCCCTGGCCAGTTTGCGAATTTTTTTGTGCTCAGTTACAGGCAAAAGATCATCCGCGTCCAGCCAGATGATCCACTCCCGGGTTGCATGTTTAAGGGATTCGTTCCGGGCATCGGAAAAATTGTTGTTCCACGGAAAATGGAAGACACGCGCCCCATGCCGTTTGGCAATTTCAACCGTCGCGTCGGTTGAACCGGTGTCCACGATGACAAGCTCTGCTCCCAGCCCCCTCACTGTTTCCAAACATTTGGGCAGGTGGTTTTCTTCATTTTTCACAATCATGCAAATGCTAATTCCGGGAGATGTCTGCCGCAAATTTTCCGGCGACTTTTGAATCTTTCCGCGAACTCGTTTCTTTTTGCGCTTTTTGCCTCCTCCTGCCATCAAACCACCCCTTCCATTTCCGGTTGAAGCGTTCTCGCGCCTTGAAAATTTTCCTCCAAAAATTGCAGTGTCTGCTGAATTTCTTGATCCGGATGAGTACTCACGTAATTTTTCAATAACTCAATTGCCTCTGCTGCCTGTCCAATTTGAAAAGCCATCAGGGCATACTGTAAGATGACTTCCCGATTTTGCGGATCCTGTCTCCCGGCTTCATCCATTTTCTGCATGGCCTCTTTTAGGTGACCCTGCTCCCAATCAACCAGCGCAAAGCCGATTTTCCCCAAAACGGCTGCAGGATTTGACTTCAGAATTTGATGAAAACAGGCTTCGCTTTCAGAAATCCATTTATTATCCAGCAGCAATTTCCCCAATTTGTACAGAAAAAGACTATCTTGCGCCGATCGAATGAGTTCATTTAGAGGCTGTTTCATTTCCGCAGAAATTTCCGAATCCTGTAAGAGATGAAATAGATTTTCTCTCCCGTCCGGATCCTCCGGCGAAATGGAAAGTACGTTGACAAAATACTTCAGCGCTTCTTCCGGGCGATTTAATTTCCAGATGACAACGCCCAAATCATTTAGAGCCTGGGCATTTTTCGGTTCCCATTCGAGAGCCTTCAAGAAATGCTTTTGTGCCGATTCGATTTCCTCCCGCGCAAAGGCGCGCTCCCCTGCAGCGATTTCCGAAAGCGCAAATCCGTGCAAATCTTCCTTGAGATAGTACCGTTTCCCCCGAAATTCCAGATCATTTTTCCATTTTTCCTGAAATTTGCGGAGATTATTCCGCATCATTTTTTCGTACGGGA
>CAZIYL010000295.1:0-3011 GCA_964543425.1 uncultured Deferribacteres bacterium | reverse complement strand
CAGCAGCTAACATTGGATGCCGACAGTCTGGAAATTGACGAGGATGCTCAGAATCAAATTCGGGACAATCTAAACGGTGGTTCTTTTCATGCTGAAATCGGAAACCATTTGCCGTTTGGCGCATCCGCAACCTTTTATTTTACCTCCCGGGATACGGCCGTTTATTCCAATCCCGAACTGACGATCGGACCCATCACGTTAAACCCGGGGCTGACTTCTGAAAGTGGAAACGTCGTTCAGGAAACTTCCAGCCAGATTAACATCTCTCTCGACAAAGAACAGCTGACCATTTTCACTCATCCCGTTGTCGTCTCGGGGATTCGAATCGCGCTGCCTGGTTCGGGGGGGAAATTCATTCAAGTCTACCGGGACGATTACCTTTCCGCAAAAGCCTTTGTAAAAGTAAATTACCACATAAATCCAGAGGAATCGGAATGAAAATACAAAAAATAACCTTGATTTTTGCCGCCCTTTTGCTAACCGGCAGTGTTTCTGTTCAGGTGTTCGGCCAGGAACTTTCGCAGGGAAGAAGCGTGGGCCTCGCTAACGCATTTACATCCATTGCCCGCGGTGTGTACGCCCCGAGTTGGAACCCCGCCAATCTGGCTCTTGACGACAATCCCACCTTCGATTTTAATCTGGCAGGCGTGGGACTTCACATCGGGAACAGCACGCTTTCAAAGCATTTTTACGAGATGTACAATGGCAAGTATTTGAGCAACGGCGATAAAGAAAAGATTCTGTCCCGCATTCCCGATTCCGGATTCCGGTTGCTCTCGAAAGAACACCTTCAGGTTCTGGGATTTTCCGTGAAATCATTTGCCCTTACAATTACCGGCCAGGGTGCTTCTAACGTGACGCTCGACAAAGATTATCTGAAATTGGCTTTACAGGGAATTGACATGAACCGGCGCTACGATTTGAGCGGAACCCACGGCGATGGAATGAGCTACTCCTCACTTACATTTTCCGGCGCCCATCGCTTCGCTATTCCCTTTGTAGATTTTTTGGCGGTGGGGGTTAATCTTCGTTATTTATTTGGAATTGGTTATGCCTCCGTCGAAAACCCGAAAATGGAGATTTACAATTCCTACAAGGGATATGCTTCCGGGAAACTTTCGGGGAAATATGCCCTCATGGGTCAGGGATTTGGTTTTGATCTGGGAGCCGCCACACGCTGGAAAGGCTGGAATGCCGGACTGGCGTTTTCCAACATCCTGGCTTCTATTAAATGGACCGGCCAAAAACACGCCTATTACAGCGGATTTCACACGCTGGCGGCGCTGAATGTTTTCTCCCTTTCACAGGTTGATCAGGATTCGGCCGTTCACGTGGATACTACCGACGCTGATTTGCAGCCATTTTCCACGCACCTTCCTCTGGAAATGCGGGTCGGAGTAAACCGAACCTGGCACAAGTTTCTATTCGCCGCGGATTACCACCAGGGTTTTTCGAACCATGCAGGCGTTTCTCCCCAACCTTATCTGGCGGTCGCCGGTGAATGGCACGGACTCGGCTTTCTGCCCCTGAGATTCGGACTGGGCCTTGGCGGGTACTACGGAATCAGTCCCGCTATGGGATTTGGCCTGCACGCCGGCTTCTTTAAATTCGACGTCGGCTGGATGTTTCGCGGCGGCCTTCTCCCGGCGTATGCCAAAGGCATTAATTTAGGATTGAATCTGAATTTGCGATTTTGAGGATTTGATGGACGGGCGCTGCAGAATTAAGGTCTGACCGCACTTGCCTAAATCTTTATTTTGTAAGCATTGCCCACTTTTAATGGGAATAGACTGAAACAAGTTCTTTAATATCTTTTTCTAATTGAGGTAACCCCAAAACTCGTCCGGATCATTGCACCGGGGCTCTCCTAAAAATAGGCGCCAACTCCCTTCACAAATTAAAGCTTGTACTGGAATAAACCGCTTCAGGGTTCAAGATAATGGTTAATTGTGTTCTTCCCCCGACATAAATATATGGGCTAACAACTTATTATTTTATTGGCTAACCTCGTCCTTTACAGGCTGTATAAAAATGAAGACAATTTGCGTTTTGATGTCTTCTCGAGCGAGCAATGGGAGCAACGTTGGAAATGCGTCCGCCGGCGTACAATCCTATGCAAAGATTTGAAAAGATTACATCATCGGCGGAAGCTGGCAATGGGTGTTAGCCCAAAAATTTTCTAACATATCGTCGCTATGCGACTGTATTTATTACTGTTACTGAGGATTAACCAATCAGTATATTAGAGTGCCGTTAGGTGCAAAATTTTTATAATAACATACTTAACCCCATTCACTTAAGCGCTGTAAGTATGACATGTTAACAGATAAAAATTGGGGGGGGTTATTCAAAATTTGACGATATTTCAAACTTACGTGATAAGTCTAAAAAAGGCTTGAAAAATTCAAATAAATTCACCATAATTTTCCAAAAAGTTCCCGAGTGTTAGGTGCATAATGGACACGAGAGCCATGGGCGGAGCTTTCGGACCTCTTTTGGAAAAGTTAGACACCACCGCTTTGCTCAACTAATTGATATTCCGACAAATAAGAGCTTTTCTCCTTTAAGGAAAATGCTTCTCATTGATCCCTATAAGCACTACCAGAGGAAGACGCCAAAGGCTTCTATTAATCTGGTTATTCACATGTCTTATCAAAAAGCAGCAGCCGAATATAATGCTATCCGGTCGATTTGGTTCAGTAAAATACCCTCTGGGGTTATCTGAATTCGTTTTATGATCGCTTCGATTGGTGGCCCGATTTAAAGAAAATCCCCTACCGCTTTCTCATAGTGGATGACATACAGGCAACATTCAAGAACCACAGAAAAGAGACCATCTGTTTGTTGTTCACTCCTACCAGCGGCTTCAAAAGCGCCATCATATCGTAAATTCTTTCCGTGAAGCCCTGAATAATTCTTCTCACCAGGGAAAATTTCCGTCGATGCTCCCTGGTGGTAAATATACAATTAACCAATGGATTTCTTCGGAACAAAATGATAGACGATACTAA
>CAZIYL010000294.1:0-3013 GCA_964543425.1 uncultured Deferribacteres bacterium | reverse complement strand
GGAACAGAAAGCCGCCAACGCCCGCACTGACCCGAATTGCCGTCGAAGTGTTTTTTCGGCGTTTTGCGTTCTGGATGCTTTGGAGTCCAAAGTACAAAAATTTAATCCTTGACAATGAACAGATTTTGCGTCAAAGAACAACAACGCGTCGACAATGTTGATTATTTTGCAGTTATAACGGCATTTTCCCGGACTTTTTCTGCCATAACTGAGTTATCAACAGGTGAACTGTGTCTGCGAAATTCGAAACTATAGTTTTTGTTATTATAGCCCTGAAATCCAAAACCCAGTTCAATGCAACAAAAGTATTTTTTTACACATAAAAAAACCTTTTGCCGATAATCTGACAACATATAGACCATCTGGAACTCGTTCTGAATACTTATTGAGCCCATTCCATCGAATCGAATAATAACCTGCTTTTATGTTTTCATGAACAAGTACGGCAATATTTTGTCCCAATAAATTAAAAATATCAACCGAAACAAAACCTTCTTTTGCTATCTGATATCTGATTTCCGTTGATGACTTAAAAGGATTGGGAAAACTGCCAATAATTTTATACGAATTAGGAATGCCATGATTTTTATTTGTTCTTTTCAGGCTTAGGTTCTTGCATATTTTTCTTTTTCCATCAAGTTCAACAATTTCAATTCGGTAATAGTAATTACTCACTATTGGAATTCCCATATCAATATAAGAATACTCATTTATATGGGTAGAATTTCTGTGGGAGAGAATGATTGATTTGTTAATCTTTCTGAAATCCGTGCTATCCAATAAAGCACGATATAAATTAAAGCCAAGAACATTTACTTCTGACTGCGTTTTCCACTTTAAAATGATACCCCGATCACAAAATTCGCCGGTAAATGAAGATAATACAATTGGAAGAGAAATATCGTCCGTATCATCTGCAATTACAGGGTCATATTTATCAGTATTGTTTGACTTATATTCCTGCCCGTCCATCAGAGACTCTTGGAAACTGATCCCAGATGAAGCCGATTGATTCTGTATCTCTATTTTGCAATGAAGCAACTGGGCGGCATTTGCAGGTAGATCATTTCCCCAAGAAGGTACAGATTCAAAATTATAACCAATTGTGATAGCAATTCGAGAAGTGCTGTTATCCACTGTATTAACAATGGAATATTTTTCTGATCCACTCACATCACCTTGAAGCAGTGTCCCCTTTGAAACTGTAATATTGCCATTGGATACAATTGATTCTCCGAAACCGGTTGTATTATAATTAATGTAAACCATCAGATCGCCAAATTTCGTACCACTTGCAGACGCCTTAGCCATTACATCAAATTCATAATATTTTTGGCTTGTCCCGCTAATCTGGCTGTTGGCAAACGTAAATGTAAGGCTTTCGGCAAATGCAGAGGAAACAAAAAAAATGGATGTTAGTAAACTAATAAAAATTGTTAATTTCCTCATGGCTTCCTCCTCTAATATTTTATGTTTAATAAAATTATCTATCCCAATTATTTTCTATTTAAGGCACGTGAGTACCAAGTCCCACATTATTCTTCCAATTATCATTTTTATCATCATTCTGCACCTGACCATTCAAATTGAAATCGGCGCTTTTATAACCGGCACTGCCTACTTGAATTTTCCAATAGTCATTCTTGTCGTCGTTTTGAATTTGGCCATTTCCGTTTGCATCTCCTGTATACATGCCATAAACTCCAGTCTCAAGTAGTTTTGCATCTCCACCATAATAGCTGCTCTTTGCCGTTGTAAAATCATATATTGTTGCGTTATTTGAATTCAGGCTTTGTGCCGCAGCAGTCATAATAGCCAAATGATTTCGATGTTTAACAACGATAAAATAGCTCCCATTTGCAACCCCTGGCATTTGAAGGTCTGTCGTTGTCCCATCGCTATCCACAATGAAGCCGTCTTCTCTCAGGAAAAAAGATTGTTGAGAAACCGCAGAACCATCGGCCGTTGTACGAAGCTGAACCAAAACCCAATCCACAACATTTTCCGGAATACTTGCCACCGTTCTTGGAGCCTCTGAATAGGGCGACGACAGAGGAATGTAGCCTCCCGTCTTTAGTTGGGTTGCCATCACACCGCCATTTTCATAGGGGCCTTCGAGGAATAGCTTGATTTTTGCAAGAACGTGACCACTGGCAAATATTCCGAACACACTAAAATGCGTGACCTGAACTGTTATGGAATTGTCGTCAGCATTCACCGTGCCCCCCAAACAATTCCATTGGCTGCCATTCCAATAGTAGACCTGAAGATTACTTTCATTCACAGAACTAACCTGACTATCCGTGTAGTAAAAGGTAAGTGTTACTGGATTTGAAAAAGACGTCGTTCCATCCAGAAAAGAAAAATCGCGATAAATCCTTATTGAACTCAGTCCAGACGGCGTAGAGGGCGGATTTTGCACCCCGCTCACCTTCAATGTTTTATTTGACCCCACTGCTCCAGGTGGAAATATCATATCAATTCCCCCCGGCAAACTAATTTTCGTTGTATCGGTGGAACTTACTGAATATTGAATGGATGACGACACGGATACCTGATGAGGACTGGATTCTGCATTTTGCAAGGGGCTTGTTTCCACCGTTCCCCCATTGCCATCCAATCCCTTAATATAATATTCCAATCCCGAAGACCCAACAGCATCCGCAGGAATAGTGGCGCGGTATTCCGAGCCCACTTTCGCCATTTCCAGTTCGGTATACTCGGAGGCCCCCGATGTTCGATAATAGGTTTTCAGGGCCGTAATCCCCGAGCTTTGGGCCGTTTCTGCCCGCACAAGTATGGGAACACCTTCTATGGCCTGCGAAAAACTGCTGCCAAATAACAGGAGTCGGTTAAAACTTATCGCTCGCACCTCATTATTAGTATTTAGAACAGGCACAGGCTTTCTGTGCTCTATAGACCTCGATTTCCCCGTCTCTATGGCCTCAGTGCGAGCAGATGTTTGCGCGCTGCCGCTCTTAAATTTGGCATAAATCCAGTTGGTAGGATTGCT
>CAZIYL010000293.1:0-3023 GCA_964543425.1 uncultured Deferribacteres bacterium | reverse complement strand
AAAAGGAGTTTGAATCCATTCATTACGACGGTGGAATTTACCCCAACCGACCGGGGCACGGCCTCCGGAAGAAAAATCCTCAGTACGTGGTGATTCATCACACGGCTACGGACAACAAATTGAATTTTGAAGAAATTGTGGAGATCGAGCGCGAGCGCCGCCTGGATCCAAGTTACCATTGCGTGGTCACAATCGATGGAACCCTTCACAATTATTGCCGCTGGGATAGCGTTGGCTACCATGTGAAACGCGGGAATAAGATCAGTAACGGAAATTCACTTGGAATTTGCTTTGTCGGCAATTTTTCCACGGATCCGGCCGTGCCCGGAAATAACGGTTCTGGGAAATTTGGCCCGCAGGTTCCCTCTGAAGCGCAATTGCGGCAGGGAGCCATGCAGATTGCTCTGTGGACAAGAATCTACCACATTCCCGTGACGAATGTTGTCCGCCACAGAGATGTCAAACGCGGACACACTGATTGCCCCGGAAACAATTTTCCGTTTGATTCACTGCTGTCATTAGTCAAGAAAACTCTTCAGGACTGGGAGCAAAATTCGGAGTTTGATTCGTTTGCGGAATCCTTCCGGAAAAAGAAATTTGTGATGATTCCCGAGAGCGAAGGAGGTGCGGCATGAGACGGTTTTTAGAAAGTCTTCTGTTTATTTTTCTGTTAACTTTGCCAAAGATCGCACTGGCTCAGGGAAACGCACTTGCCGGGATTTCTTCCTGGAGCGAGAGTGCTCAAGTGGTGGCTTTCTTTTTTATCATTTTGACACTGGCAACCATCTTAAATCGCTTATTTGAATTGCTGATCGATATTTTTAAACTCATTTACCAAAAATCTGCATTGCTTCAGGATATGTGGGACGCCATCTGGGAATCGCTTTTAAAAAAGCTAAAGATAATTGATTCCCACTTTGAAAACCCGGAATTGTCCAAACCACTGAAAGAAAAAGTGCGGGTACTTTTGATTCAGGCAACTGTATTTTTAATCGGTTCCATTGTTGGAGTCTGGCTGTGCGCGGTTCTTAATCTGGGAATGCTTTTTGCGCTTCAGATTACCACGCATCCAACGTTTTGGGATTATGTATTTACAGGTATGCTGGTGGCTTCGGGACCGGAACCCATTCACGCCATTTTTCGGATTATCGAAGCCAAAAAAGACAAGAAATCGCTGGAAGCGTCAGAAACGCTACCCCGCTAAATCAACAGCATTATTTATTTGAAAGGAAATTCTGTGAATTCGTTACAAGCATCGTCTTCATTTTGGGAGGGATTTTATTTGCTCCTTAAAAATCTTTGGAACACTCTAGCGGTTTATTGGCTTCAGACGCTTATTTTGGTTCTTGTAATTGCCCTGCTGATTTTCTCGTTTCGGGCTGCAAGACTAAAAAAGGATCCGGCTGAAGGAACCGGTCGGAAAATTTTACGCGGTTTCTGGGAATTTCTCGTGTCGCTTTTTCGACTTATTCTTCAATCGCCCTTGCTCATTTTGTTTGTTCTTTTACTGATATTTTTCAGAAGCCCGAAATTGTCGGAACTTTTTATTCGATTTTTGGAAGGACTTGGTATTCGCGCAAAAGGAAACTCGGGGAAAACCGAGTTTGACGCCCACGGAGAGGCCCCGGACAAAGTAGAAATTCAGAAAATCATTAAAGAAGGAAAACGTCTTCTCATTCCTCCCGTGGCTCCGGTAAAGGAAGTGTCCCTGAAAGACCTCAAGGAGGAATTACATGGGAAACTGACTTACGAATACAAGAAGGTCCCGAATACCTATGTTTATCATGGGATTTTCATCCCCGACCTTGGGGGGAATTTTACGCTGCCCATGTGGGTACGTTACCAGGACATTTTGGCGGTTGTACGAGGCAATAAAAATAATAAAATTGTTGTTTTGGTGCGTCCGCAGGTTCGTGCCACTCAAGCAAAAAAGGAATGGGATGCGTTGGTTGCTACTAAAAAAAGCGGGTAGGCGCCTTCGGCGCTTCGGAGTAATTGCGGGGCTCGCCCTGTTTTTGTGGCAAGCCACCGGATTTTCAGTTGGCATGGCGCAGATGACTCCGGATTCCATTCGGATTTCCCGTGCGCTTTTCCTAACCGTGCAGCGTGATCTGGCAGAATGGGATTCACTTTCTCGTGCAAGCGAGCGCACACCCTTGCCTGATACCACGACTATTGTTATCTCAAAACGGCAATTTAATAAGAGCTTTCCGGATGTTATCTCGAATCTGCTGCGTTACCAGACATTTCGTGCCGCAAAACTCAGGCCGCTTACCAAGACCATTCTGGCGCTTGAAAAGACTTACCGGCCGGATTCGTTGGTTTCGGAGTGTTCGCTGTACCCGCTCCTAACGGATTCTTGCCTGATCGTACCGCGCCGCCTCTGGAAACAAAGCCTCTTGAAATTGGAAAAATTGGATTTTATTCTCAGTGCTTCTACAAAGGATTCAACTCTGATTTTTCAGACAACGAGAAAAGCAATTGTTTCTGAAAATTTTTGGGGATATCCCAGCCTAACGCTCGGCGGGAGAATCATTTTCCTATCTCCGAAACGAGACACGCTTTACACGCTTAATATTCGCCGTCTTAAATTACCTGCCACCTACAGGCGCAATTTTTGGAAGTTTCACATCACAGCCGTACTGACGGCTCAGGCGCCTTTTGGCGGAAATGCTGAGAGTTGGGCATTTGGTGTATCCGGCGCAAATTATCGGCGTTTTTTTCTGACTGCCTTTTTAGGAAGAAAAGGTTTGGGCGCGGGAATAGGCTGGCACTTGTTTGAACACGCAGGTCCTATTTTGGGCGGCAATCAGTCCTTTGCCGGTGTGGGTGTTCCGTTTATTGGTTTTGCCTTTTTATTGAATTGAGGATTTCCGGAAACGTACTCTCAATTCTCTATCGCTAATATCGAAATTAGAAACAAATCCAAAATTCAAATAAGTCAATTTCTCAAAGAATAGCAAAATGCTTTTTTGCTTTGTTTTGAATTTTGGTTATTCGAATTTGTTCACCCCGTTAGATAA
>CAZIYL010000292.1:0-3038 GCA_964543425.1 uncultured Deferribacteres bacterium | reverse complement strand
GCTGGGATTGCTTCCGAACTTGGAACGATGGTCGTAACCGAACAAGTGGACGCCTTGCGAACCATGGCCATTAACCCCATCGAAATTCTGGTGATGCCGCGTCTGATCGCCGGTATTTTTGCCATCCCTGCGCTGACGGTTTTTTCAAACGTTTTCAGTATTCTTGCGGGGTTTGTTTCCACAAAGTTTGCCATTAATCTGGATTACGACGGCTTCGTAAAAGGCATGCGCATGGCCTTTCACGGACACGATGTTTTTATCTCTCTCTTTAAATCGCTTATCTTTGGAATTGTTATTATTCTTCTGAGTTGTTTCTGGGGCCTAAATTCCGGAAAAGGTGCCCGCGGTGTCGGGCTGGCAACGACATCGGCGGTGGTAAGTTCACTCATTGCTATCTTTGTTCTGGATTACATTATTTCAGCGTTGCTCTTATGATTATTTTGAAAAACGTTCACAAGAGTTTTGGAAACAAACGCGTCCTGGATGGCGTTAATTTAACGCTCGAAGAGAAACAGATCACAGCGATAATCGGCATGAGCGGCGTAGGGAAAAGCGTTCTTCTGAAACACATTATCGGACTCCTGAAGCCGGATTCCGGAGATATTGTCGTGGATGAAATGTCCATCACTCAGATGCGTGAGGAAGAACTCAATCGCAGGCTGCGCGTCAAAATGAGTATGGTTTTTCAGGAAGCCGCTCTGTGGGACTCGCTCACTATTTTTGAGAACATTGCCCTCGCTCTTCGGATCCACAAACATCTGTCACAAAAAGAAATTTCCCGTCTGATCCATGAAAATCTGGAAATGGTGGATTTAAGAAACATCGAAAATGCGTACCCGGTAGAGCTTTCCGGTGGAATGAAAAAACGGGTCGGTATTGCTCGAGCCATCGCCATTCGTCCCAAATATCTGCTTTACGATGAACCCACAACGGGATTAGACCCAATTAATGCAACGATTATTAATGAACTTATCCTCCGCCTGAACCAGGAGCTTAATATTACTTCAATTATTATTACACACGACATTGCCAGCGTGTCGAAAACAGCTGATCAGATCGCCATGTTGGACAACGGTAAAATTATCGTCCATATTCCGAAGGAGCAAATGTGGACGTACAACGATCCAACATATGTCAATTTCATTAAGGGCCGCATAGGAGCAGTACCATGAACAAAACTTTTTCAGACGAACTTTTCATTGGCATCGGCATGACAATCGCCACCCTTGCCGTAATTGTCGGAGTTCTCTATCTGAGCAATTCAAATTTTCTAAAAAAAGGATTGGGAATCGACATCATTGTTCCCGAAGCCGGAGATTTGAATACAGGCGACGATGTTTTTTTGCGCGGTGTTAAAATTGGTTCCGTCAAGGAGATTTTCATTCGAGGGGCTTCCGTAGATGTCCATTTAAAAATTGAAAAGGCAAAAAATATTCCTGCCGATTCAAAGTTTGTCATTGAGCAAAAAAATATCCTGGGTGAAAAAATGGTTACGATTCAGCCGGGAATTTCAAAAAAATACCTTAAAGACATGTCGATGGTGCCCGGCACAATCGACAAGGGTTTCTCCAAAGTTACCGGAAAAGCTGAGTTGTTATCCGATCAGGTTCTGGAGCTGGTTCAGCAAACTCAGCGCCTTCTTGACAATCGGAATAATGAAAGCATTCCTTACGGCATGAAACATTTAAACCAATCCATCCAGACCCTCGAATCCGTCCTGGCTCAGAATAAAAATCAAATTTACTCGGTCATTGAAAATCTGAAGGCGGGAAGTCAACAATTCAAAGCCCTGCACGATACCAGCAAACAGTCTGTGGCAAGAGTTTTGCGTAATTTGGAAGACAATACTACAAAACTTTCGCTCCTTCTCTCCCGCTCGCACCGGGCTTCGGAATCCCTCGACAGCATTCTGACATCCATTAATAAGGGGCAGGGAACTCTTGGAAAATTGGTAAGGGAAGACTCCCTTTATGGACATATGAATCGCACATTTAAAAATCTGGATTGGATTTTGGGCGAGATCAAAAAGGATCCGGGCAAATTTTTAAATGTAAAGGTGAAATTGTTCTGATAAGTAAAAAATGCCTCATTCCAACGTTCATGTTCTTGTTATGTGCTTAAATAAAAGCATTTTGCTGAAGCAACAAACAAAATTGTAAATTTCTATTAGAACTGTTAAATTAACTGTAAAAGAAAACTATAAACAATAGTTCTTATACCGCTAATTTGGGGGGATAAGAACAATGAAATATACACATACGTTATGCTTCATAAGATTGATTACTAAAAAGGAATAAAGATGGCTAATAATGATCAAATAGTTTTAGAAACTATTCTTAAACAAAGCAAACAAGAACAATTTTCAGAGGAACAGATTTCCGACAGAGACTTTTTCAATTGGTTCGTTAGCGAACAAATAATGAAAGATTACGAACTTTCATATGACGAAATTAATGAAGGTATTGTTGATAATGGAGGAGATGGTGGTATTGACGCTATATATACGTTTGTAAATGGTGAATTAATACAGAGAGATTCAGAGTTAATTGATGGAAAAAGAAATACAGACATTGATGTATTTATAATTCAATCAAAATATGCTAATGGTTTCTCAGAAAGTTCAATTGATAAAATAAATTCATCAAGTAGTGAGTTGTTTGACTTAAATAAGTCTATTGATGATTTAAGAAGCGTTTATAATAATGATTTATTAGCCAATATAGAGGTTTTTAGGAATCAGTTTTTACATTTAGCATCAAAATTTCCATTCTTGCACTTTCACTTTTTTTATGTAACGAAAGGAGAAGAAGTTCACCCAAATGTTGAGAGAAAAATTTCACAGTTAGATGCTACGATAAAAAGGCATTTCGATAATGCGGGAATTGAGTTCGAATTCATAACAGCAAAGAAATTAATAGAACTTTCAAGAAAAGAACGTTTACGCTCCAAAGAATTAACACTTACAGATAACCCAATATCAACACAAGATGGTGGTTATATAGCATTAGTCCCAATAATGAATTTCTTTAAATTTATCA
>CAZIYL010000291.1:0-3069 GCA_964543425.1 uncultured Deferribacteres bacterium | reverse complement strand
TTATAATGAACAATAATAAATCTAAAAAAATTAATTTTTTTGGATATTCTGACAATCTATTTTTTCGCACCTAAGCAAAATTCCCCTCTAAAAAGAGCGGTGATGCGTCCGCCATCTGGCGGACAGATCGGGGTGTGTTGTCTAATTATGTGCTAAATTCATAAATAACACACCCCTAAATCCCCTCTTGATAGAGGGGACTTCTCTCGTCGCTGAGTTTAACCATTTCCGGTTAACGTGGGTGCAACGGGTTAACGTATTTTTACTAAATATTTCTCAATCACTTTTGCAAAACCCGCAACGGTAGAAACATAAAAAAAGCCGAATCCAAACTTCAATTCGGCTTACCAAAGAACATTTTTATGCCCCCCCTGGCTTGATTCATTTAGACCAGAAAATAATCAATTGGTTCCCGTTTGTCAGGTTTTTTTCATTTTTGCTGCTGAAACTGCTGCAGTTTCAGCATCTCGTTGTGCATCATATCTTGCATCGAAACCACCTTGAATCCGGCTGGAACTTTAAACAAATCGGGCGAAACCGATTGTTTTTTCACTGAAATAAATTCCTCAAAATTGAAATCGCTGTTATTTTCCACCCACTTTTTCAAAATGGGCATTTTGTTTGTCTTCTTTAAAAATCGAGACTCTTTATCTTCCGTTTCGTTAATCTTTTGGATGGCTTTGGTCATTTCTTCCATCGAATCAAACAATTGTTTAAGCGTCGATGTGGGAGTCGCCAGCCATGCCTGCAACGGATTACCCTCTTTATCCGTGCCAACATACAATTCACATTTAAATCCGTTAATTTTCTTTCTTTTACCCGTGGATTTCAACGAGAACAAATCGTTTTCTTTCTCTGCCTGTTTCCCCTGCATTATTTGCTTCATGGCATTCGCGTCCATGCCAAGGGCTTTTCCCATTTGCTCGGCCATGCTATTTACGGATTTCATCATTTTTCCCACGTCAACAACCATCGCCTTTTTCTCTTTCCAGGAGATGGTAGTCATTTTCTGGGTTTTTGAATCAAAAATAATGGCAACCTTTTCACCGTTTTCATTCGTATCCGTGCGAAAAAGATTTCCCTTTACCCAGATCGTTTCTGTTTGTACCCGAACACCCGGGCCCGCCTCACCAACTTCTTTGATGACCTGACGATAGGTATCAAATGGAATCGCCACTGCTTTTTTCGCAAATGCGGGTGTGGGCTGCGCCCCGGCTAATCCGGGCACTTCAACCTGCATCAGATCGATCTCACCATCGCGAAAAACCATTTTCCCTTCAAAATCGCCGGCCTGTGCCTGAACACCCCAAAACAAGGCCATCACAAGAAAGAACCCAACCACTGACAAGACTTTCCTTTTCATTGAACAACACCTCCTTTTTGATTACCGCGTGATTACTATTTTCTTCGTAATTCTGTTTCCGTCTATTTTTGCACTTAAAAAATAAATTCCTTCCGAAACCGACTGACCCCGGAAATTCTTTTTGTTCCAGTTCATTCGGTAAAGCCCCGGATGCGTAAAATCCCGTTTAAATGTGTACACACGCTGCCCCAACACATTAAAAACAGTTAGTGAGGTTTTTTTGCCATTGGTTGACGTCGTTTTTAGCCAAATCTCTACAGGCCTGGTTTCGCCAAGCCTGGCAGGATTTGGAAAGGGTTCCGCCAAGACAAAACCTGCCGGCACCGCTGTCGGTCGGTCGTTTTGTTTTACATTCGTCGTTAAGGGATTGTGACCGCCCGAATTGTGGTAACGATTGGCAAATTCCTGCCAGTAGTCGTCCGCAATTTGGGCGCTGTGAACAATGACAATATTCTCGTTGTTATAATTTTCTGCGGAGGTCGTCCAGTTGTAGGAACCTGTCTCCACCAGGGGATCCGAATCCGTGTGCCCGTCTGCAATCATGTATTTATGGTGGAGCATCCCAGATTCGCCGGAGATAAGCACATCGATACCATTCGATTTCAAATAATTGTACTGGCTGTAGGAATTATTTTTTTGGCCCTTGTCCAGAACCCCCGCTACCGCAACACCGTGCCGCACTTTCGCATTGATTAGGGCATCCCGAATGGAATAGCGCGTAAAACTGAGAAGGGCAAATTCAATGTTATTTTCCGCCGAGTCGATCGCGTGAATAATGTGATTTTCAACGTGATCTCCCGGACTAAAATACGCCTCTACCCGAATCCCGTTTACATCCACCTCGTGAGGGGTGTTGTCCGTTTTCCGCTGGCCGAATCGGGAAGAATCGGCATTTGGAATGTTTGTCACGCTGCCCCACATTTCATTAAATTCCATCGTATAAATTTTGGCAAGAGATTCATCCTGAATGAGAATGGCGTTCTCGGCATTGTCATTCGTAGCCTGGGTTGTAAAATTGTACGACCCTGTCCACACCCAATCGTCCGAAAATGATGTGGTGTCTCTGGCGTCAAAAATCACAAATTTGTTGTGCTGAAGCCCTTTTCCATCGTTGTGGGTTCCAAAGCTGTCGTTGATCACGCGAATTCCAAAGGATTTGATCCGTTCCACCGCCGATTGATCGTGCCCATCGTCGTAAATGAACCGCACCCTGACGCCCCGCTGTTTGGCTTTAACCAGAGCATTGGCCACATCCGAAAGATTAAGGCTGTATGCACAAAAATCGATGCTGTGTTTAGCCTGATTGATTCGATCGATCAGAGCAAGGTACGGCTTCTGATCCCCGGCAGCGGGCAAAAACAGCGCCAGAGAGGAGTCCACACTTCTTGTAAAAAACACCTCAATATCTCCTGCAGATTCCCGGTGAGAAGCGGTTATGACCATCCAATCGCCGGAAGAAACGCTTTCGGAATTTGATGAGGCGACAATTTTCAGGTGATAAACCGTCCCCGGCCACAAATTCGAAATCGTGACCTGATGAAATGCCTGAAAATCGGTTTCATCAATTTGTCCAAGCTCGTAGGCCTTCGTTTTTCCATAAAATACGGTTCCTTTGGCAGGCGTATTGGTTCCCCAGAAAAGCGTCAGGTACGTTCGTCCGATTTCATTCAATTGGGGCGGCTGGCTAAACTCAAGTGAATTGGTTT
>CAZIYL010000290.1:0-3077 GCA_964543425.1 uncultured Deferribacteres bacterium | reverse complement strand
CATCTTTGGAGGGGTAACCGATATTCAGCTTAAGCATGAAACGATCCACCTGCGCCTCGGGCAGCGGATACGTGCCTTCCTGCTCAATGGGATTTTGCGTGGCCAGCACCAAAAAGGGATCGCCCAAAGGGAACGTTGTTTCTCCAATAGTCACCTGCCGCTCCATCATCGCTTCCAGAAGCGCACTTTGCACCTTGGCTGGTGATCGGTTGATTTCGTCGGCTAAAATTAAATTGGAAAATATCGGCCCCTTTTTCACACTGAATTTCCCATCCCTCTGATCGTAAATCTGCGTGCCGAGCAAGTCGGCGGGGAGCAAATCCGGTGTAAATTGAATCCGTTGAAATTTCGTTTGAATGGCAGAAGAAACCGATTTAACTGCCATTGTTTTTGCCAATCCCGGAACGCCCTCCAAAAGCACGTGCCCGTTGGAAAGCAAACCGATGAGAAGCCGCTCAATCATGTAATTCTGCCCGACAATCACCTTTGAAATTTCATTCATTAAAGAATCAACAAATGTGCTTTCCTTTTGAATTTTTTCATTAATCGCTTGAATATCGTGTTCCATCGAACCTCCTTAAAAAGCCGTCAGTTTTCACTATCTTTTGGAGAAATATTTTCCTCAGCTATTTTGTTCACGTTTGCTTCTGCTAATTGGCGTTCCAAAATAGATTCCACGCTCCCGTAAATTTTTTCCAATTCTTCTCGGGAACCCGACCCACCAGAGAATTTTATCTCATCCGCGACGCTTAGCACCTCTTTGGTCTGATAAACCAGTTTCTCTTCCATTTTCAGATGATTCATTTCTTTGAGAAGTTCCTGAGTGGTTGCCTGTTTAGCAGGAAGGTCAAATTTTTCAGACAGATAATTCCGGAGCAATTTGGAAAGCTCCGAAAATCCACCACTTAAATCGGGATTGTTAAAATCAATTATTTTCTTCAACGTTTTCAAGTAGGTCTCTTCAATGGGAGGGGCTTCTTCAATCTCCGGAATAGTTTTTTTTGATTTCCGATATATTAAGAAAAACCAAAGAATTCCCGCAAGAATAATAAGCAATGCTACGTACAGAACCTCCACAGGCCAGTGGTTGGCGGAATGGCTTTCCGGTATCGGATCGGTAACCTTCAAACTGATCCTCTGCGTAATCAGGCTGTTTTCCTTTCCACCGGTGGGGTCTTTGTATTTTACAATTACTCCCTCCACGTACCCCATTCCCAGCTCGCGGGGCTTCAAGGTAAATTCGTAATCCCGTCGTGTGTACACCTTGCCGTTCACAATTTCTGTTTTATTGGATGTGGCGGTTCCGGTAATTTCAAAATTGGTGAGCGCCGGATTCTCAAAATCCAAAATTTCGTAGCGATCCGGATCGCCTTGCCACGTAAGTGACACATCAAGAGCAAGCGTTCGATTTAGTGGAACCGTTGTACGCTCCACTTGCGTGGAAATTTTTATCTCTTCGGGAACAGCTTTTTTTGCCACTTTTACGGAATCTTGTGCAACTGCCAAGCTTGAAATAGACAAAAGAAGAAACAGGGAAAAGAGAAATTTTCGTTTCATGGTTTTCTCCAAAAATATTATTCAATTTTACTGATTACTTTTCAAAAAAGTTCCAATAAACAAAAAAAGCCGAGAGGTCTCCAGGGCAGAGAGACCCACCGGCTTTTTTCAGAAAAAATTTTAAAAAACAATTAATTAGATTGGGTTTTAGCAGAATCATTTTCAGACTTCAGAAACTGAATGCTGTTAATATCCTTTCCCATGTTTTTGAGTTCCCATTTTACCGAGGTGGCCAGTTCATGGTTCGGATATTTTTTCAGAAAGTCGCCGTAATATTTGTCTGCTTTTTTGTAATCTTTTAGATCATTTGCGTAAATAAAACCAATCAAAAACAACGACTGCGGGGCATATTCGCTTTCGGGATACGTTCGAATCAAGCGCTCGTGCAATCGAATGGCTTCATTTGATTTTTTGAGATTATTCGCGTACATCACGGCGGCTTTGAACAACGCCTCCGGCGCTTTTTTGCTATTCGGGAAACGTTTGGACAGTGAAAGATAAACCTCCGCTGCTTTGTCGAATTCCTCATTGCGTTCGTAAGTATCCGCTTTGTCATATAGTTGCTTGTCGGTTACCCTTTTTCCGCATTCGGTTGTTGAAAACACCAACCCTGCCAGCAAAACCACACTCAAAGCGTAGATTGAAAATCGTTTCATTCGCCGATATCCTCCTTTTTTCAAGAAAAACATTTGCATCCCCAGAATGAGATGCCTGCATCTGAACATTATTTAATGATTTAAATTAACTTTTTTTCTTCTCAAAATCAAGAGAATTTTCACGGCGAACAACAGCCACCTGATCGCCGGGAGCAAATTCACCGGCAAGAATGCGTTTTGCCAGCTCATTGACGAGCAGTTTCTGCATCACTCGCTTGAGCGGACGCGCGCCAAATGACGGATCATAACCCAATTTGGCAACTAAGTCTTTTGCATCCTCCGCTAATTCCAGTGTAATGCCTTGATCCTCCAGTAATTTCTGAACATATTTGAACTGTAAGTCCACAATCTTTTTGACGTTTTCCTTCGTCAACGGATGAAAAACAATGACTTCATCCACGCGATTCAGGAATTCAGGCCGCAGTGATTTCTGCAGCAGTTGCAGTACCTCGTCTTTAATCTCCTGGTACACCCTATCCCGATTTGTGTCGGTAATTCTCTGGGATTTTTCCATGATCAACGGTGCGCCCAGATTCGATGTCATAATAATAATCGTATTTTTGAAATTCACAGTTCGGCCCTTGTTGTCCGTCAGCCGTCCTTCATCCAGCACTTGCAGCAAAATATTGAACACATCGTGGTGCGCCTTCTCAATTTCATCCAGCAAAACAACCGAGTAGGGTTTCCGCCGGATTGCCTCGGTAAGCTGGCCGCCTTCCTCGTAACCCACGTATCCCGGAGGGGCTCCAATCAAACGAGAAACCGAGTGCCGTTCCATGTACTCGGACATGTCAATTCGAATCATTGCTTTTTCGTCATCGAACAGAAATTCTGCCAGCGCCCGTGCCAATTCCGTTTTCCCAA
>CAZIYL010000289.1:0-3081 GCA_964543425.1 uncultured Deferribacteres bacterium | reverse complement strand
TTGTCATTACCTATGATATTGAAGAGGACGGTAGGCGAAAAAAGATCAGTGATGTTCTGGAAGATGCGGGAGGCAACCGGGTTCAGAAAAGTGTGTTTGAATGCCGGCTGACGGGCAGGGAACTTTCAGATTTGAAGAAAAAAATTCACAAAATCAAAGCAAAAAAGGACAGCGTTCGCTATTACAGCCTGTGCAGGTCCTGTGAACAAAAAATTACTGCAGATGAGCCTGCGGCTGAGGGGAAGAACAACACACCCGTTCAGGTGGCCTGATAAGCAAAAAAAGGGGGAAATAGAGAAGCTTTTGATTTTTGAAATGCAAAGCTTTCGCAGATAGATAGGAGCTAAAGTATTAAAAATTCAGTGAGTTGCAAGTGCATTTGGATACTTCTCCCAAAAGATGAAAAGATGAAACGCTGTAGCGTGCTAGAGTTTTCATGCTGATTGTGTAACATAATAGCAAAATCCGATTTCTTGTAGATTTTTTTGGTTGCGGCTGTGATGTCTCAGAGTGAATTAAAATATAATTTTATAATTTGATTTCATTGCCACGAGCTTCAGCTCGTGGATATTGAGATTTATCTAAAAACGGGCTTTAGCCCAGAGGGGAGGGTTAGTGCCATGCCATATATCAGGATCTGAGTTCATTTGATTTGGTCGACCAAAAATAGAGAAAAATGATCACTGAAAAATTAAGACCAATATTGTCGAGACACATCATAGAAAATGCTTGAGTGGCAGGATGAATATATTGCCGTGTCTGTGAGCGAGTCACAGGTAAAAAACGTACAGGAATATATCAAAAACCAAAAGGAGCATCATCGAAAAAGAACTTTTGGAGAAGAATTCGATTTGTTCATAAAAAAATATGGCTTTAAATATTTGGGCTAAAGCCCAATTATTAGGGAGAATTTCAAATTGCACTATCTAAAGATAGTGGCTATGAATTCCAAATAGACTGACTGCCGGGAGTTTTGGATTGCGGAATATGGGGTAAATAATAAATAGGACTTTTTTCAAAAGAATCCGTCATCTAAAAATAGGAGCGATCCGCTTTGAAATAGTTCCATTGCGAGAAACTCCAGCCTGTGCAATATGAGAGGGAATAGTAAATTAGGAGTGTTATATTTATAGTCAAAGATTAAAAAACCATTAAAAACTCCGTAGGAATGGCATGTTTTTATGGAAAAATTTCGAAAATATATGGGAGCTGTTGACATTTCACTCCTCCGGAGTTCAAGAATATTGGGCAATCCAGCGCTATAAACATTCCACCCCTAATGGGGTTAGTACAATAATCGCTTAAGTTGATAAACTGGCGGATTGTATCGAAACGAACGCTTTAGAACGGGAATACCGTAAATTATCAAAGGATTTAATCCCTTTTCGAAATATATTCATTTAATAAATCATCGCACCTTGAAATAGTTTTAAAAAGGAAGGCGCTACTGTTGGCCAAAATTACGATAATGTATTTAAAAAAGGGACACCCGAAATGGAATGGCTGGATGATTTGACCTATTCAAAAATAAGCCTTACGCTGCGGGCAACCACAAACATGCTGCTGCCGCCTTTTAAGGGTTCTACTTTCAGGGGCGCTTTTGGGAATGAGTTCAAGGATCTGGTTTGCCTGAATCGGGAAGCCGATTGCGACGCCTGTGTGCTCAGAGAAACATGCGCTTACCATTATATTTTTGAGACCCCCAATTTTTTGAAACTGGATTGGTTTTCAAGTCCTTTTTTGCCGCATCCCTTTGTTCTGGAACCGCCACAAACGGAACGATTAGCCTTCAAAGAGGGCGAATTGCTTACGTTTGAGCTGGTTCTTGTTGGCAGAGGCATTGATTATCTGCCCTATTTTATTTTTGTGTTTGACAGTATTGGCAAGAACCGGGGGCTTGGCATGAGGAGGCGGGGCGGCTACGGCCGATATGAAATTGTGCGTGTACAGGATGTTCTGGGCAATGGGAAAACAATTTATGACCATATTCATAAAACACTGCTCGGGCATCCTGTGATTGCCAGCGGGGGGGAGATGGGCGAAATGAATTCCCACGAATCCATTGATCTCACATTCCTCACGCCGACGCGCATAAAGTCCAACGGGCGATATGTGTGGCTTCACGAAAGGGGACATTTCCCGGCCGAGGTTTTTCTGAAGAATCTCTACAGAAGGTTCTATCTTTTGACGGCGGGGCATTGCGGCACGCGGCAGTCCTATCGAGAGCCCGGCAGCATGGCAGGGATTGAGGGCATTCCGATTTCCCTGGGCTGGCGCGACTGGCAGCGATATTCATCAAGGCAGAATCAGCACCAGGTGTACGGGGGATTTGTGGGAGAGCTGCGGCTCAAAGGAGCCCTTGCTCCCTGGTTGAAATTGATAAAATTAGGGGAGATTTTTCACGTGGGCAGCGGCACCAGCTTTGGACTGGGGAAATATGTGGTTTCGGTGGGGGAAAAGTAGGAAGAAGAATGGAAGGGTGAAAAAAGTTAATTTGTTTGCTGGTTCGCTTGTTCATTCGTTCGTTGATTCATTGGTTTCTTAGTTCAGAGGGATTGTATGGCCTGCCTGTGGGAAAACTTTACAAGTCACACTAATTTAGCATGTCATTCTGAGCGTAGCGAAGAATCTCTTGCATCGTTGGGCCTGTCATCGCGAGGAGCGAAGCGACGAAGGAATCTCTTTGGCGGTAAGACAAAATCAAAATTTGCCATCGAAAGACAGGTAAATGTAGAAAATACCATCGGATTGATTTTTGCGAATTTGCGCTGATTGAAGGAGTGTGGCGTCACTATTTTTCGAATTTTGATTTGCGAAAATTGGGAAAATGGCGATAATGCTAAAATAAACAAGCGGATAGCTCAAATTTTAGGCCATTTTGATATGCGATTTTTGCCCTCAAAAAGTTCGCAAATCTCCTAAAAGGGGTATTGGCGAGGGAGGTTTGCGAAAATTCGCTCTTATTGAAAACCGCTCGCAAAAATACCCTTTGTTATTAATGAAGTTAGGAGAACAATTTTTGGACGGTTTTCAAAATTTTCGCAAATCGCACTTTCTGCAAAAATCGGCGGAGATTTGCGA
>CAZIYL010000288.1:0-3097 GCA_964543425.1 uncultured Deferribacteres bacterium | reverse complement strand
ATGGGCGGCCGAGTTAGCAAAGGGAAAGGCTTATTGGCCACGCTATTGGATCTTGTACCGGTCATTACATTCACCCGGGAAGGTAAGACCCAAAAATTGGGGACGGCCAAAAAGGGAATTCCCGTGCGTGAGAAATTGCTCAAAATAATGGACAAAGAGACACGCTTGTATGAAAACCGAAAATTTGCCATTGTTCACGTGGCCGCTCCGGAAATCGCTGAATGGTACGCAAAACGCATTGAGGAAATCTTTGGGAAAACGGCTGAATTTATTATGGAGGCATCTCCTGCCCTGGGCGCCCACGCCGGCCCGGGTGCGGCTGCAATTGCCGTTTTAGGAACGGGAAAAACAAACTCAAACAATTGAGGCTTTTATGCTGACACTGCTGACAATCATTGCTGCAAGTTACCTGCTGGGATCATTTCCAACCAGCATTATTTTTGGCAAATTATTTCGAGGCATTGATATTCGCAACTATGGCAGCGGAAATGCCGGGGGAACGAATGCCTTCCGCGTAATGGGTTGGAAAATCGGGATTTCCGTTATGCTAATTGACCTGGCTAAAGGACTCATTGCAACCGTACTGGTTTCTCAAATCCGAATAGATGCCATTTCCCTGGCCCCGGTTTATCTTCAAATTATTGCCGGATTCAGCGCCGTGATCGGCCACATCTGGACAATTTTTGCCGGATTTCACGGCGGCAAGGGCGTGGGAACCGCAGCGGGCATGCTCATCGGACTTTACCCCATCGCCTTTATTTTTATTTTCATTATTTTTTTGATTGTGCTTTTCACTACGCGTTACGTTTCCGTGTCGTCGATGACGGCGGCCATTTCGCTCCCGATTGTTTTGTTGATCCTGGACACATTGGGCCGCCCCTACAAACCGCCGCTCATGGTTCTCAGTATTATTATTGCCATTCTGATTATTTTCACGCATCGCAGTAACATCAAACGCCTGATGGCGGGAAATGAAAATCGTGTAAATTTTAAAAAGAAAAAATAAATGAGTCCAGTTTAAAAAGGATATCTGCCACGAATTTCACGAATTGTAATAAATTGATTTTATTGATGTTGAAAGAATTTTATCCCGTACAATTTGTGCAATTAGTGGTTTTTAGAGTGCATTCATAAATGGATTCACTCTAAAAAATATTGCTTACTAATTTGTACGAATTGATTTTTCAGAAGTGAACCGGGTTGCAATCCGCTTAATTTTTGTGTCATTGGTGTTTTTTGAAGAGTACTCATAAATCTTGAAAGGCACCCGCGAGCCAATTGACCTGAAGGAAATTGAACCGACGTTTTTCATTCGCACATTTGAGGCAGCAAAAAATGATAGTCGTCCCATTCGCATTACTTTCACGAAATGATGGAATGAACCAAAAGGAGTTTCCCCATGAAAAAAGTAATCGTTCTGTTCGCTGTTTTGTTTCTGTTTTTTTCCGTTCGTGCCGGTCGCGCCTGCTACACTATTGTAGTCGGGAAAAAGGCCACGGTGGGTGGTTCCGTTTTGTTCGGGCACAACGAAGACGATGGCGGACAACGGCTTTTCAATCTGTGGCGGGTTCCCCGACTCACTCACAAACCGGGGGATGTGGTACAATTGAGAAATGGGGGTACTCTGCCCCAAGTCTCCACCACCTGGTCTTACCTCTGGATCGAAAGTGTGAATCAGTCCTTTTCCGATTACGCCATTAATGAATGGGGGGTCACCGTGGCCAGCAATGCCTGTCCTTCCATTGAAGACAAGCCCGATCTTACCGATGGTGGAATTAGTTTTATGCTGCGCCACCTTATTGTACAGCGCGCCAAAACAGCCCGTGAAGGAGTCAAATTAGCTGGAAAACTGCTGGATCACTTTGGCTACGCGGCTTCAGGGCGCACCCTCACTATTGCGGATCCAAACGAAGCCTGGCTGCTGGCAATGATTAACGGAAAGCACTGGGTGGCCGAACGTGTTCCGGACAACAGGGTTATTCTTCAGGCAAATATTTTTATTATTCGAGGGGTGAATTTCAGGGATCACAAGAATTTCATCACATCAAAAGACAACGTGCGGGATTATGCCATCCGGCGCGGCTGGTACAATCCCAAGAGCGGCAAGCCATTCGATTTTGCCGCCACTTTCAACCGCATTTACGATAAAAAATATGCGGTGCGCGGATACGACACCCGGCAGTGGCGCGGACAGCAGTTGCTTTCGGGGGAAACTACTTCCGTTGAAGAAGCCCTGAAAAAAAGGCTGCCATTTGCGGTAAAACCCGCTCACAAGTTAGCCCCGGCGGATTTGATGGCCGTTTTGCGGGATCACTACGAAGGAACCCCATACGATGTCACGCAGGATAAAAAGGGAAATCCAAATAGCAGTTTCGAGCGCACCATTTGCACAGCTGCGACGCAGCATTCTACCATAACCGAGTTGCGCACAGGCCTGCCTCGAGTGATAGCCAATGTGGTCTGGCTGAGCTTCGGGCGTCCTGACGTCAACACCTATATTCCATTTTATGCGAGTATCCCGGACGTCCCTCGTTGCTATCATTTTGCTCCCGGGCAGGACACCTGGGAAAATTCACTTTCCCACCATTTCGATCCCCTACCAGGCACATTTGACTACCAGCCCAACAAAGCATTCTGGATTTTCAATGATCTCGAAAATCTGATGGGGCTGAATTATTACAAAACCATCGGCGAGATTCAATCCGTTTGGAAATCTCAGGAAAAGGAAGCGTTTGATTTACAGCCGTCCGTTGAAAACACGGCAGTTGAACTGCTCAAAACGGATCCCAAGATAGCTGAAAATTTTATTCGGGATTACTCGCTCGGCAGGGCACAAAAGGCTTTGCGCACCAGCCAAGAACTGACAAAAAAAATTAAGGGAGAAATTTACAGGTAAGATCTCTACCGTTGCGAGTTTTGCAAGAGTGATTGAGAAATATTTAGTAAAAATACGTTAACCCGTTGCACCCACGTTAACCGGAAATGGTTAAACTCGGCGACGAGGGAAGTCCCCTCTATCAAGAGGGGATTTAGGGGTGTGTTCTTTATGAAGTTAACACATAATTAGACAACACACCCCGATCCGTTTTTAGAGGGG
>CAZIYL010000287.1:0-3108 GCA_964543425.1 uncultured Deferribacteres bacterium | reverse complement strand
TTTTGAATTACGTAACTTTGAAATATCGTCTAAAGTTAAATGAATTTCCGAATCCGGGTTTAAAGGAAACAGTGGATTGCTTGATAAAAGCGATTTCTTGGAATTTGTTCCTTTAAACAAACAGTCATTATCTAACGGGGCAAAGGATTTCAGATTTCGTGCCAGAATCATCCCAATCCCTTCAATCTCTCAACCACCATTTCTCTCGCCGTGAAAGAGTCAGAACAGGTGGTTTTGCGAGTTTTCAACGTGATGGGACCGGAAGTGGCTCGATTGGTTGAGGGACGCTATCAGCCGGGCGCTTATCGCATTCAGTTTAAGGCCGGAGATCTGCCTTCGGGTATGTACTTTTATCAGATTCAAATGGGGCACTTTACCGCTGTGAAGAAAATGTTGCTTCTGGAATAAGGCGAACGTTTCAAAATTGCGCAGGAAAGTCGGTTGCCTCCCGGCTGCATCGCACAGGGCAACCGACACCTTATTTAATGTCTGAATGAAAAACACCTTAAATGTAACGTAAGCATCTTGCTTACGTTAATTAAAATCTTGAGGCCCGAAACAAATCCGAAACCCAAAATCTCAATGATCAAAATAGAAAAAGCTTTCACCGCAAGTGCACAGAGACACAGGGAAAAATTCGAAATCATTCGTGAATTCGCGGCTATTTCTTTTCGTGTGTTTTGCGGCTAACCGCGGGTTTCAGACCACCAGTTTTCCACGATTAAGGATCACCTTATTGTCAATTATAACGGAAGCCTTTTTAATGGTGGCAATGGAAAGCGTGGGATTGAGAATGTTTGAGCGGAAATCGATTTCATCGCCAAAGGCCAGATGAAGCACACCTTGAGTTCGTTCATCTACAAAGGAATTTCCCGTGATTTTTCCGTGTGGGTTAAGACCAATTCCCATGCGGATAAGGGTTCGGCGATTTTTATTTTTGGCGCGAAGGCCGGCTCGAAAATTGGAAATATCACCTTTTGCGTAAATTTTTTTCAGCTTTCCATTTTTGATCAAAAAACGCACCGGCTCTTGTAGGATTCCCACGGACGAAAGGGAGCCGTTAATCAGCAAATCGCCACAGGCGGTTTCTTCAACAGGTTTCACCAAAACCCTTGCTCCCGGAATACAGCCAATGTCACCCGAATTCCGAACAACGCCGCTATCGGCAAGGCACTCGGAATGATCCATTTCAAATGAAAGAGCGTGTTCCGAATCGGTTTGAATGGCAATGATTTTGCCCAGCTGAAGGACGTCCCGCAGTTTTTGGGTGTTGTGTTTCAGCGCCTCAATGTCCACATCAATTAGTTTAGTAAATTGGTCCGGCCGAATTCCAATGAGTCCTGCCCAGCGTGTAGCAAGATTTTCGCAAAGAGAAAATTCTTCCCATAAAAATAAAAATTCGCGAGCCACAAATACTGAAACATCCGAATTCAAAATGAAAGAAAATAATTTGGAGGCAGAGGCCTTTTGGATTTCTGCGGCGGAAAATGCCATGACATAGGTTTGAGGATAATTTTCGATTGCCGCTTGCCAGAGCCCGCGACTTAGGTCCCAGGAATATTCGTCGGTCACAATTAAAAAGGATTCATTTTTTTTGAGGTTAAGATTGGATTTGAAAAAAATGTTTGCCGCCCGTAAAAATTTTCGCTGCGACGCACCTGTTTTCACATTCTTTTTCATAGAAATACTGTGCCGGTTGAAATGATTTATAAAAAAAGCAGTTGGTTGCGAAGAGGAAGTACATTTAAAGTAACAGAATTTCAAAAAAATGTCAAGTGTTTTTTCTGATTCGGAGGAATATTTTTGTTTGAAATCCTTCATTTTTTTCGTATATTGAAAAATAAAAATTCATAGCAGATGTCTCCACTAAAAGATATAACATTGGGTCAGTATTTTCCTGCGGATTCGATTCTCCATCGTCTTGATCCACGGGCGAAACTCATTTCGCTTTTAATTATAATGACGGCGATGGTTGCCACCAGCAGTTTTTGGGCATATGGATTTTTAAGCGTATTTTTGATTGCGATTATTTTTGCTGCGCGCCTGCCTTTTCAATTGGTGAGCAAAAATCTGCGCCCCTTTTTATGGCTTTTTATTCTTACCTTTCTTTTAAATATTGGCTACGGTTACGGGAAAATCCTTTTTCAAATTCCTGTAATCAATGTGCCCGTTACAGATACCGGCCTAACCCGGGCGACAATTTACACGGCACGAATTATTTTGTTGATTTTGTACGCGGGTATTTTTACCCTGGTAACCGCTCCCATCGAAATTACCGATGGGTTATCTCTGTTATTGGCTCCATTGAAACGAGTGGGGGTGCCGGTTGCCGAATTTTCAATGATGACAACAATTGCCATTCGGTTTATCCCGTTGCTTTTGGATGAAGCGGATCGAATTCGGAAGGCGCAACTGGCCCGGGGCGCTCAAATTGAGGGGAATCTTGTGCAGAGAATCAAAGGCCTGATTCCGATCATTCTTCCTCTGTTTTTGTCGGCATTTCGGAAGGCGGATGACCTGGCTTTGGCGATGGAAGCCCGCTGCTATCGTATTGGAGAAGAGCGCACGAGCTTTAAGGAATTGAAATTGGCCGCTGCCGATTATATTGTGATGGCCGGAACGCTGGTGCTTTCGGTCGGCTGTGTGGTTGTGTGAATGAAAAAAGATTGGCGCGAAAAGCTGGTCGTGAAAGAATTGAATATAGAGGCTATGCAATGAACCTTGACAGATTTCTTAGCATCGTGGCAACAATATTTGGTTTCGAGGGTTCAGTCTTTCTTGCTAAGGGAGTATTTGGAATTACCCCGGAGTATATTGTCAAGTATTCAAGGACTATATTTGGTGGAAATCCGCTACATGCAGAGAATTTGTTGAGACAAAAGGCAGAAATCCTATGTGGTTTAGCCTTGCTTGGAATGGCGTTTGTCCTCCAGCTTTTGAATTTGGTGTTTCTTTATAGATCAATTAAAATCTTTGAATCCCACTGGATAGGATTTGTCGTGGCAATGGCTCTATCGAGTATTGTGTTTATTATTTTTCTCTTTATCAATTCCTGTCTAAAAGCTCAGTTCGAACATGATGTGAAGAAAGCAAGAGTCAAGGTTAAGC
>CAZIYL010000286.1:0-3110 GCA_964543425.1 uncultured Deferribacteres bacterium | reverse complement strand
TTCCCTTTATTTCCATGGTAACCTCACTGTTTTTTTGAGTTGCGAGATTTCTTCGGCATTCAAAAAACGCCATTCGCCGGGGTGCAAAGAGTCAAGTTCCAGAAATCCGAAGCGAATGCGTTTGAGTGCCGTCACCGAACTGCCAACAGCCTGCAACATCCGTTTCACTTGATGTTTTTTCCCCTGGTGAATGGTCAGCTCAATTGTACGAGATGCCCTCTTCTTGACCTTTCCGGACACCACGCCGTCAGGAGCAATTTCCACACCTTTTTCCAGAGACTCCACCATTTCAGGCGTGATTGTTTTTTCAAGCGTTACACGATAAACTTTGTCAATCTCATATTTCGGATGAGTTAAGCGGTACGCCGATTCTCCCGAATTTGTGAGAAGGAGCAGTCCTTCGGTGTCGTAATCCAACCGTCCCACGGGGTAAATGCGATACGGTACACGCACGTAATCGAGCACGGTTTTTCGATGAAATGGATCCGAAACGGTCGTCAGGCAATTTTGAGGCTTATTAAACAGGATGAAAACCTCCTTTTGAGAAAGCACCACCGGCTTTCCCCCGACCTCAACACGATCCTTTTCCGGGTCAATTTTGGTTCCAAGATTTGCAATAATTTCTCCGTTTACCCGAACGCGGCCTTCCCGAATCCAGTCATCCGCCTTCCGGCGCGAACAAACACCCGCGTTGGCCATAAACTTATTCAGCCGAATCATTTGCCTCTTTTCCCGACTCATTTTGCTCAATCACATCGGCATTTAAGATTTCATTTTCCGCCTCTTCAACCGCCTCTTTTTCTTTTAACAATGCCTCAATTTCCGCCTCTTTTGGCAGGTCGGAAAGATCATTCAATCCGAAATAGCGCAGAAACTCCTCGGTTGTTCCGTACAGCAAAGGGCGTCCCACAGTCTCTGCCCTCCCTTTAATAGTGATGAGATTTCTCTCAAGCAGCGTTCCGATCACGCCGTCCGAATTAACGCCGCGAATGTGCTCTACCTCCACGCGGCTCACGGGTTGTTTGTAGGCAATTACGGCCAGCGTTTCAAGAGCCGCTCGCGACAATCGGTTCCGGCTTCGGGTTTTGTACAACTGGCGAATCCAGCCGTAGTACTCCGGCTTTGTTACCATTTGAAATCCGCCTGCCACCTGAATAATTTTGAAGGCGCGCGATTCGTAGAGATGATTTAGCTCTTCAACATTTTTTAAAACATTTTTTTCAGAGATATTCAGAATTTGGGATATTTGTTTGGCTGGCAGCGGTTTATCTGAAGAAAAAAGTAGCGCTTCGACGGCGCGTTGCAACTCAATGTCATCCATAAATATTGTTTTTCCTGATCCGTTCAGGCGGATCGCCGTTTAATGTGAATTGTTAGTTGGTTCTTCATTAAAACAGATTCTTTTGATCAATTTCTAATGTGCGGCCGAAAAATCCAGATTTCGGAGAACGGAACGCTTTGTTTAATGATAATTTCTCGCTGCTTAATCATTTCCAAAATTGCCAAAAACGTGGCAATTACCGCTATTCTTTTTTTCAAAGGCTCTATTAGTTCCTGAAACGTTGCCTGTTCGCGGGATTTCATAAACTCTTTAATATATGTGATTTGATCGCCTACCGAAATCCGATCCGCAATAATCTTGTGATCCGGTCTTTCCTTGAGTCGTTTCAGCGCCTGATTAAAAGCGTAAATCAGATCAAAAATAGTTACATTTCCCAGAGACACTCCTTCGGAGGGCAAATCGCCAAAATCAAAGTCCTGAGGTATTTTTGGAATCATTGTACGGGAAACGGTCTCCTTTTCCCCCAAATTATGAGCAATTTCCTTGTACTTTCGATACTCAATAAGACGATCTACCAATTCCTGACGCGGGTCGACAATTTCCTCGGCATCTCCGGCGGGAGGCGTCGGAATCAGCATGTGCGCTTTAATGTGCATGAGCGTGGCAGCCATCACGATAAAATCGCCGGCCACATCCAAATCCAATTGCTGCATTAATTGAATCGTGTCGAAATATTGCCGCGTAATAAGCGAAATTGGAATATCGTAAATATCCACTTCATTTTTGGTGATTAAAAAAAGAAGCAGATCAAGCGGCCCCTCAAAATTTTGAAGTTTGATTTTATACATGAGCCTATTACTCGGTTGCTTTTTTACTCAGTTATTCGTGCCTAAACGAAAACACATCGAAAATGTAATGCAAGCATTTTGCTTGCGTTTATTTGATAGTGGAAACAAATTACGAAAAGAACTACTTATCAACAATTGGCCATGCGTACTTACACGTCCAGCATGATTCCTATTTTCATAGCGTCACGAACCGCTTCCATGGTTTCCCGTGCTTCTTTTCGGGCGCGATCATTCCCATCTGCAATAATGTCGCGGATCCTTTCGCGGTTCTGCTCCAGTTCGGCTCGTTTTTCGCGAAACGGCGCCAGATAATCCGCCAATTTATTAGCCAGATTCTTTTTGCACGCTACACAGCCGAGAATTCCCTTTTTGCAATTCTCTTCAATTTCGGGCACTTCCGAAGGATTAAATTTTTTGTGGTACGTAAAAACCGTACAAATATCCGGGTGCCCGGGGTCTCCCATGCGAATCTTTTGGGGATCGGTCACGGCGGTCCGGACCTTTTTTTGAATGGTTTCCGGATCGTCTGAAAGCAAAATCGTATTCCCCTTGGATTTGCTCATTTTATTACCATCCAGACCCGGAAGCCGGCTGAAAACCGTCAACATGGGTTGCGGTTCAGGAAAGACATCTCCGAAAAGAGAATTGAATTTTCGGGCAATTTCCCGGGTTAATTCCACATGGGGAACCTGATCCTCTCCTACGGGAACGTAATGGGCGCGATAGATCAGGATATCGGCCGCCTGGAGCACCGGATAGCCAAGATGCCCGAAAGAAACACGATCTTCCAAATGAAGCTCGCGGATTTGCTCCTTTACCGTTGGGTTGCGCTGCAATCGCGGAACCGTTACCAGCATTGAAAAAAGCAGAAAGAGCTCTGCGTGCTCCTTTATGTGGGATTGAATAAAAATCACGCTTTTTTCAGGATCGATCCCAACAGCCAACCAGTCAATAATCATTTCAATGGAATCCTCCCAGAT
>CAZIYL010000285.1:0-3114 GCA_964543425.1 uncultured Deferribacteres bacterium | reverse complement strand
ACGCCGTTTTGCCCAATGAATATGGGATTTTCAAGCATTATTTATTGGAGAATTTAAAAAAATGAAGGTTTTTTGTACGCTTTTTCCACCCAATTAAATTGGGGTGTTTGTACAAGGAATTTCGAGAAAGCTAAATTATTTTTTGCCGCTTTAACCTGAACAATTCATGGCAGCGAAGAGGAAAAGTCACAATTTATGAATCAGTTCACTCTAAAAAGATACTGCCCACTAATTTACACTAATTTACGCGAATTGATTTTATTGAAGCTAACCGAATTGTAATCCGTGTAATTTGTGTAATCAGTGGTTTTTAGAGCTTTTTGGTGATAAAATACGTAACATGAGTTAAAATCCAAAGCACGAAATCCGAAATCCCAAACAAATTCGAATGACCAAAATTCAAAGCGAAGCAAAAGAACCATTTGGTGATTGTTTTGGAAATTGCGTTATTTGAATTTTGGATTTGTTTCAAATTTCGATATTCGGGTTTCATATTTACTTTGACTCAAAATCGCCCGATGCTATCTTTCTAAAAATACGTAAGGGATAACCTGTTGTTTTTTTTAAAAGTTGGATTTGATTAGAGATTATTTCACAACTAACATATCGTCTTTAACAAGGCTCTTTACTTGGGCGAAAATGATTTAAATGGAAAGCCCAACCAATTCATTATTGTAATAATTTGAGCGCTATTTTCCTTTCGCAATGCGCGTGCGCAAAGAGTCAGGCCACTGCGAAAGATCCTCTGAGGGGTAAATCCGAAGTGGATGCCCGTTTTGCGTCAACAAGTCCTGAGTGTGGCAGTGTAAGATCTTCTTTGCAGCGGCCAATCCGGTGGCAGTTACACCCGCTACGCCGTGGCTGAGTGTGCTGGCGCCGCACATCAGCAAGCCGTCAATTTCGGTGCGAATAGGAAAAGAGCCCGGCCCCACCTGCGAGGGGGATTTTTCAATTCCGTACAAACTCCCGCGGGTGGCGTTAATGTAAAACTCGTTGGTGAGCGGAGAGGCCAGATTCCAGAAGACCACATGCTCGCTTAATCCTGGAATGCGTTTGTCCAGGGCCCGAAACATGCGTTGGGCGAGTGTTTCTTTTAGGGCATTGTAATCTGCGGATCGTGATCCCGATTTTTCGTGTGCCCATTTTTGGAAGGCGTCGTAGCCGACGAATGTAAACGCCTCGCAAGTGTGATGGCCGTGGTGCATTTTTGAGGGATCTTTAAGAGTTGTTATGGTTAGAAAAAAGGCCTGCGGCACATCGGTTTTCAGTACGGCATCGGTTAATCCCATCTTGTAAATTTCATCCACATTTTCATTCTCGTAAAACCAGTAATTGCCGGAGTCCAGGCCTGCCCCGCGGAGATCCATGTCCGTGGCAAAAAACAGGCTTAGCGACGAGGTGGAATAGGTTACGCCATCCAGCTTGCGCTTTAATTTTGAACTCAGATGTTCGCGACCCACTAATTTTCCAAATGTAACCTCGGGATCGGCATTGCTGATGACGTAGCTGGAGCGAATCTCCGTTCCGTCGGTGAGGCGTACACCAATTGCGTGATTATTCTCTACAAGGATCCGTTCCACGCGTGATTTTAGTTTGATTTCACCGCCGGCCTTTGTGAGTGCTCGCACAAAGGCTTTGGGAATAGCAAACCCGCCGCCCTTGGGGTAATATCCTCCATTGAAGTAGTGTACGGTAATCCCTGCATGAACAAAGGCCGAAACCCGGGAAGGAGGGAGTCCGTGATCGCCCGATTGCCCGGATAAAACGCCTTTCAGCACGGGATCCGAGATGTGGGCATCGATCAGATCCTGTCCGCTTTTTCGTGCCCATTTGAAAACCGAAATCAACCCGCCGGCCGATTTCACGGCGTCCACAGGACCCTGGATATTTCCCAGGCGGTTCACGTTTTTCATCAGACCGGAAATGGTTTCAAAATAAATGTCAATTCCCTTGGCTTCTTTCGGAAAACGCAGTTTCAAGCGTTCAATGAGATTCTCTTTGCCCTTTGGGAAATCAAACTGTTCCTCTCCCATAAAAATGTGATCGTAGCCCCCCGGATTCAGCTCCAAAAAAATTAAATCCTGAGAAACACCCAGTCCTTCGTAAACATTTCGGAGGAATCCGCCCGGCTGCAGATCACCGATGTAGTGAACGCCCGGGCTGAAGCGATAGCCATTTAGGGTAAACGAATGCGTCCAGCCTCCGGGAACCTCGTGCTGCTCGCACACAAGTACTTTTTTGCCAGCCTGTGCCAATGGAACCGCGGCAGCCAGGCCGCCTGCGCCGGAACCAATCACGATAACGTCATAATCTGTGTTCATGGAATTTCTCCCGATAATTGGTGAGAAAAAGACCTTTTAAAATAAATAAAAAATTTTTCCTATCCTGCGTTATTGTGATAAGGCATCGGAATATATTGAACCGAAGGCCGGTTTAAACCTGATTGAGGATAAAGATTCATGAGCTGGTACACTTCCTGAGGCAGGTCTGTGCTGATCGTAAGCCCAAGTTCCCGTGCTATTTCCGTGGTAATCGGATAGTCATGCGTCCATCGTCCCTCGGAAAGCGTTTGAGCCAGGATTTCTGCCTTGTCTTCCGGCATTTTTTGTTTCAGGCAGGACAGTACGAAGGTTTTCACTTGTTTTACAGCTTTTCGGGCCTGATCGGCCAGAATGAGCGTTTCGTCTTTTAATTTTTCAGGTGATTTTTTTTCTACTACTTTTAGGATAGAAGCAGCAGGGAATTGTCCCAACTGAGGATCGACCGGCCCAAGAACAGCGTTTTCATCCATTATGATTTCGTCTGCGGCCAGTGCCAGCACGGTTCCACCTGACATGGCGTAATGTGGGACCAAAACCGTCACTTTTGCCGGATGTTTCAGTAAAGCAGTTGCGATTTGTTCAGTAGCCAAAACCAAACCGCCCGGGGTGTGTAAAATCAAATCGATTGGCATGTCCTTTGGAGTAAGCCGAATAGCACGCAAAATCTGCTCGGAATCTTCGATACTGATATATTTGATTACCGGGAATCCGATAAAACTCATCGATTCTTGTCGATGGATGAGCGAAATAACACGGGAGCCGCGTTTTTTTTGAATCTTCTTCAGAAAATTAA
>CAZIYL010000284.1:0-3121 GCA_964543425.1 uncultured Deferribacteres bacterium | reverse complement strand
CGAATTTAAAATCGTGGACGGCCTGGTAACCAATTTTCATTTACCGGGTTCCACTTTGATCATTCTGGTAAGTGCTTTTGCCGGAAAGGATTTTGTGTTTAAAGCTTACCGGAAGGCGATTCGGGAGAAATACCATTTTTACAGCTATGGCGACGCCATGCTGATTGTGTGAGTTTTCAAATGCTTTTAAAGGAAATAAACGATGCCTCGTCCAAGTGTGACGGCTCTCATTCCGGCAGCCGGTTCCGGAAGTCGAATGGCTCAGGAAATCAAGAAACAATATTTGAGAATCGGTCAAAAGCCGATTCTTTTTTATACCCTGAAACAGATTGAGACCTGTGCTGAAATTGACGAAATTATTCTGGCCGTACCGGAAGAAGAATTAACGTTCGTGGCTGAGGAAATTATCGATCGCTACAAAATTCACAAAATCCGAAAAATCGTAGCCGGGGGCAAGAAACGTCAGGATTCGGTTCGGGCTGCTTTTGAAGCAATCGACGCCGTGCCCGAGTTGGTTCTCATTCACGACGGCGTTCGGCCGTTTGTGACGCAAGACATCCTGGCGCAGGCCATTCAGCAAACTCGGCAGCGCGGGGCAACCGTCGTGGGAATTCCTGTTACGGCAACCGTCAAGCGGGTGATCAACGGAACGGTCGGCACAACTCTCAATCGGGATGAACTCTGGGAGATTCAAACGCCTCAGACATTTCGGTATGACTGGTTCAAACAGGCGGTCGAAAAAGCACAGGCCGATTATTTTTACGGTACGGATGACGCGGCACTTTTAGAGCACGCAGGGTTCCCGGTGTTTACCGTTTTGGGGAACCGGTACAATATAAAAATCACGCACCCGGAAGATCTGGGAATGGCGGAATTATTTCTGAAAAGATTTGTGGAGAACAATTCATGAACATCCGAGTCGGTTTTGGGCAAGACAGTCACCGCTTTGACCGGGAGAATTCGGAGAAAAAATTAATTTTAGGCGGCGTGGTTTTTGAAGGATTCCCCGGTCTCAAAGGCAACAGCGACGCCGATGTGGTGATGCACGCAATTACCAATGCGGTTTCGGGTGTGACGGGTGTTAATATTCTGGGCGAACGAAGCGATTTTTTGTGCCGGGAAAAGGGAATCACAGACAGCAGTGCGTATCTGAAAGATGCTCTGCGTTTTTTGAAAAAGATGCGGATAGTGCATGTGTCTATTTCAATTGAAGCAAAAACACCCAAAATAAGCCCTCGAATCGATGAAATGAAATCAAGATTAGCAGAAATAGTGCAGCTTTCTCCCAACGATATCGGCATTACGGCCACCAGCGGTGAGGGTCTTACTCCCTTTGGAAAAGGCGAAGGCATTCAGGCTTTTGCAGTAGTCACGGTCGCTTCTGAGGATTAAATACGCTCGTGGAACACTGGCTTGCAATTTTTCATCAACAATCGGGATTAGTAAGCTACATCCTTTTGTTTTTTATCGGCTTTCTGGAAAACGTTTTCCCTCCCATTCCCGGGGATACGGTGATTGTGCTGTCACTTCTGCTCATCGAAAAGGGCTGGCTCAATTTCTGGATTGTTCTTGTTTGCGTGAGCGTGGGGGGTACGCTTGGGTTTTATCTCGTATTTTATCTCGCTTTCCGATGGGGACGGGACTGGGTGCTGCGTCAAAAATGGCTTCATTTGAATGCCGAACGATTGGAAAAAGCTGATCGGTGGTTCGAGCGCCGCGGGACGTGGCTGGTTCTGGGACATCGGTTTTTTTCCGGATTTCGATCGACCATTGCACTTGTTGCCGGTCTTTCATCCATTGAAATCTGGAAAATGGCCATTCTGTCGTTTCTCGGGGTCAGTCTCTGGAACACAATGCTCTTGACCGTTGGATTACAGATTTTAAAAAATAAAGATGCCCTTTTAAACGCTCTAAAAACCTACAACATGATCGTGGGCAGTATTATTGTGATTGGAATTGTGCTCGGAATTATTTTTTACAGAATCAGACAAAAAGCGAGGAGTTCAGAGATTTAATGGAAACACGCGTACGATTTGCACCCAGTCCGACTGGTTTTTTACATGTGGGAAATGCACGCACGGCGATTCTGAATTGGCTGTTTGCGAAGCACACCGGCGGGAAATTTGTCTTAAGAGTTGAGGACACGGATTTTGAACGCTCAACCCGGGAATTTGAGCAGGGAATTTATGAGGATTTACACTGGTTAGGATTGAATTGGGATGAAGGCCCGGATGTGGGAGGAGATTTCGGGCCGTATCGGCAATCCGAGCGGCTTGACCTTTACCGTAAATTTGCACACCAATTACTGGATGAGGGGAAGGCCTTTCACTGTTATTGCACGCAGGAGGAAATCAAGGCCAGAAATCAAGCCGCGTTGGCTCGCGGTGAACAGCTCAAATATGACGGACACTGTTTGCACCTTACGGAAGAACAAAAACGTGCCTACGAAATGGAAAGAAGAAAACCGGTTATCCGGTTTCACATTCCACAGGAAACAATCAAATTCCGTGATTTACTCAAAGATGAGATTTCTTTTAAAGGCGAAAATATCAGCGATTTTGTGATTCTTCGATCTAACGGAGTGGCCACGTACAATTTTGCCGTCGTCATTGATGATGCCCTGATGAAGATTTCTCATGTCATTCGCGGCGACGATCACCTTTCCAACACACCCAAGCAGGTTCTGCTTTTTCGTGCGCTTGGATTTGACGTTCCTTTGTTTGTTCACATTCCGATGATTCTCGGCAGCGATCGCTCCAAACTTTCCAAACGCCACGGGATAACATCGGTTCGGATGTACAAGGAAAAGGGCTACCTGCCGGAAGCCCTGGTAAATTACTTGAGCTTGTTGAGCTGGTCGTCTGAGAGCGGAGATGAAATTTTACCGGTTGACCGCCTCATCCGGGAATTTGATTTTTCCCGAATGTCCCAATCGGCGGCTATTTTCGACATCGAAAAACTCAACTGGATGAACGGCTGGTACATTCGCAATGCGGATATTGATCGAATCGTTGCGCTTTCCGTTCCGTACCTGCAAAAGGCGGGATTTCCGGTGAGTAATCGCGCGTACATCCGCAAAGTTGTGGAGGTTGCCCGGAACTATGTGGATTATCTGGAGCAA
>CAZIYL010000283.1:0-3121 GCA_964543425.1 uncultured Deferribacteres bacterium | reverse complement strand
TAAATTCATAAATAACACACCCCTAAGTCCCCTCTTGATAGAGGGGACTTCCCTCATCTCTGAGTTTAACCATTTCCGATTAACATGGGTGCAACGGGTTAACGTATTTTCACTAAATATTTTTCAATCGCTTTTGCAAAACTCGCAACGGTAGAGGTTTTAATTTCATTTACAAATGGATTTCCCCGGTCGCTTTGGCGTCTATCAGTGACCGGATTAAGTACGTTTCCGGGTTACGATTAAAGAGATTCTTCGGTCTCCGCCAACTGGCGGATCCTTCGGAATTACAGGTGGCGAGGCAGGAACCCGCCTCTCAAATTTCTTCCAACTCTTTTTCCAACTGCTGTTTCTGAAATAAATCGGCGTAAATTCCGTTCAGCGCCAGGAGTTTCCGGTGATTTCCACGTTCTGCAATTTGTCCGTTGAAAAGAACGATAATTTTATCAAATCCCATCAGGGATGAGATGCGGTGGGAAATCATAACGACGGTACTGCCCGCAAAAGTCTGTCTTAGATTTTCCAGAATTTGTCTCTCGGTACTTGAATCAACGGCGGAAAAGGCATCATCCAGAATAAAAATGGGAGGATTTTTAATAATGGCGCGCGCCAGCCCCACCCGCTGTTTTTGTCCTCCGGAAAGATTAATTCCTCTTTCTCCAAGCTCGGTATCAAAACCCTGGGGAAAATCCCTGATTTCGTCGGCGATGGCAGCAATTTCCGCCGCCTTTTTCACGTCTTCTTCTGCAGCGGTTTCAATCCCAAATGCAATATTCTCCCGCACGCTGGTTGAAAACAGAAAATTATCCTGCGGAACGTAGCCAATGGATTGGCGAAGCAGCTTCAGCGGAATGCGGCGGCTATCCACTCCATCCAGACAAACGCATCCGGTCGTAACATCGTATTGACGCGTCAAAAGTTTAACCAGAGTGGTCTTTCCGGATCCAATATTTCCAACAATTCCAAGATGCGTTCCTGCAGGTATTTCAAGTGAAATATTTTTGAGAACCGGCCTCTCTGTGCCCGGATACGCAAACGAAACATCCTTAAGCTGAATTTCTCCCTTCAGTCTGATTATGTCCCGACGTGTTTGCGAAGAATCCCTGATTAGAGGATCGCGATTCATAATTTCCAGAATTCGCTTCATGGAGGCTGTGCCCTGCTGGTAGAGGTTAATGATCCAGCCCAGAGCAATGGTTGGCCAGGTGAGCATCATTAGATAGGTGTTAAACGCTACAAATTCCCCAAGTGTGATTCGCCCCTTCACAACCATCGTACCGCCGATCCAGAGAACAATCACCGCACCTAATCCCGTCAGGAATGTCATCCCCGAAATCAAAACACTCCGGACACGTGCCAGGCTTAGATTTTTTTGAAAAAACCCCCGACTGAGTTTGTGAAAGCGATTAATCTCATTTTTTTCCTGAACGTACGCTTTAACCACGCGAATTCCTGAAAAATTTTCCTGCGCCTTTGCGGAAATCTTGGAGAACTGCGCCTGAATTTCATCAAAAAGTTTGTGTATTTGTTTCATTGCACGGGCAGCAAGAATGGACACAAAGGGGAATGGAATCAACGCCAGAAGCGTGAGCCTGAGGTCGATTTTTACCATCATTGCAATCGCCACCAAGGAAAAAATGACTGTGTTCATAAGATTAGCGATTCCTGGGCCTAATAAATTCCGAATCGCATTCAAATCATTTGTCGCTCTTGCCATAATGTCGCCGGTGCGGACATCCTGATAAAAGGCAGGCGATAGTGTTTGAAGATGAGCAAAATAGTCCAGGCGAATATGGTATTCAATACTGCGGGACACACTCATCAGTGTGCGCCTCATCGCAAATCGAAACGCCGATGCCAGAACCGCCGCCCCGAAAATCAACAGAGAATATTTTGCAATTATTGCATTTGTGGTGCCTTCACGAAGCTTATCAATGGGATATCGAAGTAACATCGGAATGGTTGCACGGAAACCAATCGTTGAAACGGCAAAAAACAGACCTGCAAAATAGCCCCATTTGTAACGCAATGCGTAGGATTTTAGTGTGGCAAAAACCTGATTTTTCACGGCGCACTTTCCGATTTGAGATATTTGACAATGCGATTCACAAAAACATCAGGCGTGACCACCTGAATGTCATCGCTGAGATGGTGGACACAATCCAGCACCTGCTCCACGCCATTCGACCAGACATGAACGGGAATCAGGCTGTAGCCTCGGGGAGAATGAACATCCCGAGGCAGTTGATTGAGTTTTTCCGTTAGGGTAAGAGGCGTTTCAAAACCCTTCCACAAATTGTAACGGCCGCAAATGACCGGTTTGCCATTAATCCAGTCAATAGCCCCGTGCCCGCCGGAATAATCGGCAAAATCGCAATAAAAAATAGCATAGTCATTCAAATTAAGGGATTTTTCCGGGTTTTGAAAAACTACCACCCGTTTGTTGAAACTGTCCCCCAAATTCAAAAGCAAATTGTCCATCGTTTTACCGCAAACATCTTCAAGGAAAGGAATGCCCAGGCTATCAAGTGTGGCTCGAAGGTTAGGCGTAACCGCCACCGCTTGCCGGATTCCGCAAAGAGAAAAGGCCACATTCACCGAGACATCCCGCAAATCGCACAAAAAATAGCCGGAAATCCAGGATCTAAAATGCTGCAGTAGCCCACGAAAATTGCCTTCGTAGGAATGATTGAGGGTAACGCCGTAATTCTCTTCGAGATCGGCGAGCCAGCGGGTGCAGCCTCCGGCAATTCGGCGGTAAATGGCCGGTTTCTTCTGCGCCAAAACGCCCTGAAGCGTTTCAACAAGAAGCTGATCAGGAGTAAATCGAGCCTCATCCACCACAAAAAGCGTGTCCGGGATTTGTGACGCCGAGTACGGGCTGCCGGACAAACGCTGCACAATCGAGTGCCTCTTTTCTCCGGCCGTTAGTAGTGATTTATTATGCCGACAGCCCAAAATAAGAGCAAGTAAGGATAAAGCAAGGATAAATTTAAAGAGTTTTTCCATGGTCAAACCGTCTGTTTCAAACCTGTCACATTTATAAGGTTGTTGATGAACAAAACATAAATGAGTGCACTCTAAAAACCACTAATTGCACAAATTATACGGGATATAATTCTTT
>CAZIYL010000282.1:0-3133 GCA_964543425.1 uncultured Deferribacteres bacterium | reverse complement strand
CGGTCACTTCAACTGGGCTCAGTGACCGTCGTTCCGCTCCCCAGGCAGCGTCCAGGGGGCAAAAACCACGGGCGGCGAAGAGTTTCTATTTGAAACCAATTTTCGTGCCCAGGAAAACGCGGCGGCCCACATCCCAGGCTGCCGGGTCACCCAATTCGCCGCCGGGACGCCCGCTGGAATCGACCCAGAGCAAATTACTGCGATTCAGAATATTCCGAAAATCGAGGTAAGCCGTAAGAAGATATTTTTTCCTGAAATTATGCGTCCACATTAATTTTACATTGACGTACGATACGCTGGCCATGCGGGTATTGTTGGGTTCCAATTGAATATTTTTATCGGGAAGAAATCCTGTGCGGGAGGGATAATAGGTGTAAGGGCGAGGTGAATGCCAACGCCAGACAAAATTCGCACCATAGTGGTGAGGTTTTCCGACAAACAGATTCAGAACCAGGGTATGGCGCTGGTCCCAGCTCAAATAATATTCCTTGTTGGGCACCGAAAATCCCCACATTAAATAGTTTAGCCCCTGACTCACGGAACCGCTGTATCCCTTGGCAATCATATAGGAATAACTGAGCTTGCCTGAAGTCCAATGGCTGTAGCGCTTTTCCACCATGAATTCCATGCCGTAGGCGCGTGCTCCCGCTAAATTCACGTACTGAGTAAATCCGTCATCCAGGGATTTGCTGTCCGTCGCCAGAAAAGTCTTGGTGTCCACCAATCCGGTAATTTCCTTTTTAAAGTGCGTAATGGAAATCAGCCAGTTCTTTCCAAACGTCTGCTTGTAACTCAGTTCAATGGCGCGGGTGCGTTCCGGTTTCAGGTCCGGATTTCCGTACAGCACCCGGAGTCCCTTTTTCAGGTTTGTTTTCAACCCGGTGTACATATAATCGAACAAAGGTACCTGAAAAAAATAGCCAAAATTGATGAAGAAAAATCCGCGCTCTCCCACCGGGAAGGAAATTCCCAGCCTTGGACTCCACTGCTGCTTGCGACTGGCAGGAACCCAGCGCTTGATTTTTTGCTGGAACTCCTTCTTTGTTACCGGAATCCATTCAACCACGGGGCGCTGGGCCCGCGGCTCCAGCAGATCGTAGCGAAGGCCCAGATTGGCCACAATGATTTCATTGTCTATTTTGTCCTGCACGTACCAGGAAAAACGCCAGGGGTTGTAGTGGTACTGGCTGCTAAAATTCATGAGAGGTCGGTCAATCAAAGGCTTTCCCCAAAATGTCGTTTGGGGTTCAAACTTTGCCAGGTCATTGCGCAAATCGTAGTAAATTCCCTCGAATCCTGTTTTAAGCTGGTGAATGGGCGTGACTTGTGAGGTAAAATCCCCTTTCAAGATGGTATTGATTTCTCTGGAATCCTGCCACCAGAGCCGTTTGCCTGAAATAATAAAATAAAGCCACGGGAGCTCATACTGGTACGCCTGGTCCGGATTGACACTGGAGCGGCTTCCCTGTCCCAGGCGGTGCCATATATTGTAGCGGGCGATTTTCAGTGTGTAAAAGGTCTTTGGTGACAGCGTATGTGTCATTTCCGAAGAAAAGCGATAGGAACGCTTTTTATGGGGAGGCGGACCCGTCAAATTGTAGCGCCAGCGAAATTCGTATTCATGCCACCGCCACCAGGAGAACAGGAATTCATTCTTCCAGCGCAGATTTTTTGAGAGAAGAAAATCCAATTTGGAAATTACATTGGCATTTCCCTCAATGGGGGATCCGAAAACAGGCACCATGTCCTGCCACCAGCGCGTGTCCGAAAGACGCAAATTGGAGGATAAAAAATAATGCAGACGCCGTTTGATAATTGGCCCGGAACCATAAACTTCATATTCCCGTGTTTTGTTGGATTCCTGATAGCCGAGCCGGTCATCGAGCATTCGAAGCCAAAGTTGGTGGTGGTCCGATCCGGTCTTGGTTACAATATTCACCACACCTGACATGGCATTGCCATATTCCGCATTAAATCCGCCGGTCTGAACACTCATTTCAACAATACTGCCATTGGGGAGCTGACTTCCAAGCCCGCCGCTCATACTTTCGCGAATGGGAAGGCCGTCGACCAGATACAGCACTTCGGTTTCGCGTCCACCGCGGATGTGGCCGTCGGCCGTTACGCCGGGCTGAAGTGCCACCACGTCCTGAAAAGAATCAATCGGCAATTGGTCAATCCGTGTACCGGCAATCTGGTGCATGGAGGCGGTAATATCCGGTTGAAGCAGAGGGCGTTCTGCGGTGACGGTTACCTCCTGCCCCAGGTTGACAACACGGGGTTCCAATTGAACATGCAAAACCGTTTTTAAATCCATCAGGATTCGGACATTCTTGTAGTGCACAATCCGGTAGCCTATCATGGAAACCTGCACTTCGTACACGCCAGCCGGAATATTGTAGATAGCGAATTTGCCTGTGGCGTCCGTGGCTGCTCCCAGATGCGTCCCCACAATAACGATGTTGACCCCCTCCAGGGGCTTGCCCGAACGCTTATCGACAACGCGCCCAACCAGCTTTCCTGTTGTACCGGCCCAGAGCGGAGTCGTCCATGAGAAAAAGAAAAACAAAATTAAAAGTCGACTTTTCACGGGTGCCCCTTTTATCTATTTAATTTCTTCAACAATTAATTGATTTATCCGCCGCCGGATTCGCGAAAACCCGGGTAGCAGCCCAATTTTCTTTTCAAATAAGAAGCGGGAAAAAAGTAACGAATATGCAATTCCAGCGTATCGGATTGCTCCGGATCGTATTCGTGAAAAAGCTTCACGTTGGCCGTGGCCAGAATCGTGACAGAATTTTTGAATGCAGCGACCGAATCCTTGTCAAAAACTGCCAGCGTGTCACAATGGGCCCAAATTCTTATTTTATAACCTGGTTTTCCATTGACAGTATCGGGAACCAGCGAGTCCCGCCGCATTTCTTGAACCAGATATTGTTTGTAATGCCCTACCGGGAAAATGAGCTGCCCGGCATCGTCGCGCTGATCCCACACAAGCGAATCCGCCGTGTAAAAATTGCGCGTGCTGCCTGGCTGCAAAAGAACGCTATCCGACAAATTAACCTCGGTGTAGGAAAGATGCCGCACCCAATTTCCATCTGGCTGCCAGATTTTTACGCGGATTTTGATTTCC
>CAZIYL010000281.1:0-3149 GCA_964543425.1 uncultured Deferribacteres bacterium | reverse complement strand
TTGGCACGTCATTTGTTCTATTTCTTTTGAATTTTGAATTTATCGAAACCCAAGCGGTTTTATCTTTTTTTTTGTAATTTTTTCATAAAATTTAATTTGTTAAATCTCCGAGTTCCCGAACCTAAGGCTAAACTGCTACGGTTCTCGAACCGATAGGGTACAACCGGAAACAGTTGTGCCTCCCGCGTTTGGAAAGGAGATAAAGGGTGAAGGATAGCCCCAATTTCCAAACACGAAATTGGGGTTTTTTGTTGGAATCATTTTGTGGGACAACAAGGAGCAATTTTCCAACAGGGCGTGCGGAGAAAACGCAAGGGTTGAAGGGGTTAAAATTTTCCAATGGGAGGAAACGTGATTAAAAAACGCTATTTTATTTCACTTCACGAAATGGTTTTAGTTGCCCTTCTGGGTGCGCTGTGGGCGGCAGTTGAAATTCACATTGGCCTTCTCTTGCATCTGGTCAGGCTTCCGTTTGCCGGAATTTTATTAACATTCTTTGGGGTGCTCATTCTTCTGGTGGGGCGGGCATTTGTACCACAGAGGGGAACAGCAGTTTTAACAGGATTGATAGCCTCACTTTCAACCTTCCTATTTTTGGGTGCCATTGTCATCTATCCGATTATTGGCATCATTATGGAATCCATTTTTGTAGAAATCGGATTGGCTTTTCCATTTTCCTCCAGAATCAATTTTCAGATATCAGGCGTCATGGGGATGTTGTGGAGTTTTGTCCATCCTTTCATTGTACAGGGAATTATTGCAGGCCTCGGTTTTTTCAAAATTTATTCCATTGTTGTGGAGAAGGGTGCCCGACTTTTTCACTTGGCGCCGCAGCAAGTTCTTGCCATTTTATTGCTCCTATTAACTGTTTTTGTAGCGGCCGGTCTGGTAGCCGGTATGGTTGGATGGAATCTTTCAAATCGTTTGCGCAATGTGGTTTCGTATCCGTGGATCAATGAAAAATCCTTTGGGAGGAAGGCGGTATGAAAAAGAGATATTTAGGGTTTGGCGTTGGATTTACTTTAATTTTCTTCGTGGGGCTGCTCGGATTAAATTCCATCGGTTTTGGCCAGGAGAAAATCAATTACCGACTTGGGGAAATTGTCGTAATCGGCGAGAGAATTTTAGACAATCCGTACAGCCAGGTGGAAATAAAGGCAGCCGATCTCAATGGGAAATCCGGGCAGTCAATTGGGGATGTGCTCAAATCTGTACCGGGATTTTCCATCCGATCGGGACGGAAAAATGAATTGGGGCTTTACTTACGCGGTTTTCAGCAGCAAGAAGTCGTCATTCTCCTGGATGGGCACCCAATCTATGAGCCTTATTTTGGCACGATGGATCTGGGACAACTGATCATAGATGATGTGGCAAAAGTAAAAATAACGAAAGGTCCTGCTTCTTCTCTATATGGCCCCAATGCCATGGGGGGTGTTATTAATATCATCACGCAATCACCCCGGAATACTCCTTCACTTACCGTTTCAACCGATGCCGGAACGGGAAATTACCGGCACATGAAGATGGTGCATGCCGGTCACTTTGGCCGATTTGCTTACCGAATTAATTATTCGCGAATAAGAAGAACCGGTTTTCGCCTATCCTCAAAATTTGTTCCGGACAATCAGGAGGATGGCGGACTCAGAAATCATTCGGATTTTGCCGGCAATTTGCTCTCTGCACGATTCGATTGGACACTCACCAAAAATACAATTCTTGATTTTTCTTCCGGCTGGCTTAAATCCCGAAAGGGGGTTCCACCATCCACAAACGACCACCCCCGATTCTGGGATTTTCCCAATTGGCAGCGCGGCTACCTGGATTTTTCAATAAAACATAGTTATTCACAGAACCTCAGCCTAAGCACAAAAGTTTATGGGGATTGGTTTAGAAATACTCTCAATGCATTTAAAACGAACGATTACCGGGTTCGGAAATGGACAAGTCGATATAAAAATAGAGTGGCCGGCGGTATGTTAATGGGGGCCTATCATTCAAAAAAGTGGGGGAGTTGGCAGGGTGTTTTCCATTTAAAAGAGGATGTGGTTCATATTCAAAAAAATCCGGGCTTACCCTGGCAAGCCTTTGAAGCCCTTACGAATTCGGCCGGAATTCAGGGAACACTTGCTCCCAGCGCCTTTTTTTCTTTTCTTGTGGGAACCAGTCTGGATCAATTGACAGATAAAAATAATCACTCAATTCTAAGTCTTAATCCCCAATTCGGAATGGTTTACCGGATTTCAAATTCCATTTCGGTTCGTGCTCTGGTTGGAAAAAAATCCCGGTTTCCAACCCTCAAAGAATGGTACGGTTCTTTTTATGGAAACCGGCTGTTAAAACCGGAGCAAACACTTTCCACGGAAGTCGGTTTGCGCTATCAAAAACTTCCGCAATTCAATTTTCAGGCGACTTGCTTTTTCAACGATGTTAGGAACCTGATCAGCCAGAAAAGCCGCCACGATCCCTTCCAAAATATTGACGCAGCCAGAATAAACGGAGTGGAATTTTCGAATGAAATCTCCATTTCAAAAAAAATCGCTATTTCTTTCAGCTACACCTACTTATCTGCAAGAAATAGGGCCGATCACGTGCAATTGCCGTTTCGTCCTCGACAGGAATGGAGCATGAAGTTGAATGGAAAACTGCCTGCGGTTGGCGAATTCTTCTTGGATGCGGTGTCCACGGGAAAGCGGCGTTACCAGGATTACGGGACCGAAAAAAGCCTCAATCCGTACATGGTGGTCAATGCAAGAATGACCCTTCGCAAATGGCATTCTTTTGTTCCCTTTTTTCAAGTGTTGAACACCTTCGATTCCTACTATGAAGATGAGTGCGGATTCCCAATGCCGGGGCGGGAGATCCGCGCCGGAATTTATTTTTCCACTGCCGCTGAAAAGTAAAGGGGTAGGAGAAATCAATCAAAAAGGGCACATTTTGATAAAGAGCCCGGAATAACAAGTTTTGGATTGTCCGTTAATTCGAACAATAACGTAGTGTCTGAACGAAAACGTGCCGCAAGCTTCCGGATTATGAAATCTGAATTAGCTAATTCCTTGTCTCTAATAATAAATTAATGCAAGCAAGATGCTTGTCTTTCATTTTCAGGTGTTGTCATTCAGACACTACATGTTTCTGCAGGTTGAGATTAA
>CAZIYL010000280.1:0-3151 GCA_964543425.1 uncultured Deferribacteres bacterium | reverse complement strand
GTTTAAATTTTTGTTTATTTTTCCATGAAAGGCATTCAATGCCCAAAGCAAAAAACCATTATTACGACGGCTGGTTCTATCGAAAATATATTGATCCCAATCTTGAGGAGGTGCGAGAAATTATCGCATCCTATTTGCCCGAAAACTGCTCGGTTGTTGACATTGGCTGCGGGACGGGAGCTATGTCTTTTTCGTTGGCGTCCAGGTGCAGACGATTGGTTGGGGTGGAGCTTTCACCACGGATGCTGAAGTTTGCCAATCGGCAAAAGGCTCAGTTGGGCATCAAACACGTAGATTTTGTGCTGGGAGATGCGTCCCATTTGTCGCAATTTGGGGATCAGGAATTCGACGCTGCCATTACTTCAATGGTTCTTCACGAAATGCCGGCCGAACTTCGCGAGCCGGTTATTCTGGAAATGGTGCGCATCGCCAAACAGATCATTCTTGCGGATTATGCCATTCCTCAGCCGAAAAATCTTTCCGGCTACACAACGTTTCCGGTTGAATTTGTGGCCGGCCCCTCCCATTTTAAGGGATTTTTGTCTTTCTACAAAAATGGCGGATTGCCCGGTTTACTGAACTCATTGGGACTTGAAATCGAACAATCCAATCGAAACAGCGTTGGAACCATACAGATTGTAAAATTGATGCTAAACACACCGCCCATAAATTAACATGAACTGCCGCGAATATCCGGAAAATATTGAAGGGAACCTACCCTGCCATAAACGCAAATTGTCCAAATAATTCACTAATTTATCTGCTGTAGCAGGATTTATCGAATCCTTTATGTGGTTTTCTTTTTACACTAACCGGGAATATTTTCCTCGGGTTCTTTAGACTTCGTGGAAATTTCCTGGTTCCCGCACCGTTGTGGTCAATCCTTTCTTTCATCTTGCGAATAAGCAAAAATTTTTGTATTATTTAAATTATTCGATTAAAGAGTCTCTTTATTGAATTTCACATTAATTTGATCGAAAGAATAGGAGAATTTTGTGTACGAAGGTCTATCCGATGAGCAGATATTTGAATTAATTGCCGAAGAACTGCGGGTTCTTCCCGTGCAGGTGAAAAGCACCGTGGAACTCTTGGACGATGGGAATACGGTTCCGTTTATCGCGCGGTACCGAAAAGAGGTCACGCGCAAGCTGGATGAGGAGCAAATCCGTGAGATTCAGGTGCGGGTGAATTATTTCCGCATTTTGGAGGAGCGCAAGCAAACGGTGCTGAAAACCATCGATGAGCAGGGGAAACTGACGCCGGAACTTCGGGGGAAAATCGTGGCCTCGCGCAAGCTTCAGGAGGTGGAAGACCTTTATCTTCCGTACAAACCGAAGCGCAAAACCCGGGCAACGGTTGCCAAGGCGCGCGGTTTGGAGCCGCTGGCGAAACTTATTTGGGAGCAGCAAATCACGGAAGGAATTCCCGATGAATTTGCCCGCGAGTTTGTGGACGAGAAAAACGGGGTTCCGACGGTTGAAGACGCCTTTAAGGGCGCCCGCGATATTGTGGCGGAAATCATCTCCGACAGCGCCGAGTTCAGACAATTGGTGCGGAAATTTGTTCTGAACACCGGAATGGTCGTAAGTGAGGGAAAAACAGATGCCCGAACCGCGTACGAAATGTACTACGATTACAAAGAATTGCTTAAACGTATTCGGCCGCATCGAACACTGGCAATCAATCGGGGCGAAAAGGAAGGCGTGCTAAAAGTCAAAATCGAGGTGGAAGATGATTCCATTTTGCGGAAATTGGAACTGATGATTGTCCGAAACGCCCGGTCCATTTTTGTGGAACACTTGCGAACGGCCGTTGTCGATGCGTATTATCGCCTGATTTTTCCTTCTATCGAGCGGGAGGCGCGCAACCTCATGACCGAAAAAGCGGAAGACCACGCCATTCAGGTTTTCGCCGGAAATTTGCGCAATCTGCTCATGCAGCCCCCCATTACGGGGAAAATTATTATGGGCATTGACCCGGGCTACCGAACGGGCTGCAAGGTGGCGGTGATCGATGAAACGGGAAAGTATCTGGAAGGGAACACCATTTTCCCGCACCCGCCGCAAAATCAATGGGACAAGGCCAAAGGCATGTTGCTTGATTTGATCAACAAATATTACGTGGATGCAGTAGCCATTGGCAACGGCACGGCCTCCCGAGAAACCGAACAATTGGTAGCAGAACTCATTCAGGAAAAAGCGCCGGACGTGCGGTATGCCATTGTCAGTGAGGCAGGGGCCTCGGTTTACTCGGCTTCACCCCTGGCGCGAAGGGAATTCCCCGATCTGGAAGCCAGCATGCGGGGCAATATTTCCATTGCACGGCGGCTGTTGGATCCCCTGGCGGAACTCGTGAAAATCGATCCCAAATCCATTGGCGTGGGTCTGTACCAGCACGATGTAAATCAAAAAAAATTGGCAGATTCGCTGCAAACAGTGGTGGAATCGGTGGTGAATTACGTGGGGGTGGATTTGAACACCGCTTCTCCCGCACTGCTAAAATATGTTTCGGGACTGAACGGTAAACTGGCGGAAACGATTGTTTCTTATCGTGATGAACACGGCCGGTTCAATAATCGCCAGGAACTGCTCGGTGTGAAAGGAATGGGTGCCAAGGGCTTTGAGCAGAGCGCCGGATTTTTGCGGATTCGCAGGGGCGGCAACTGGCTGGACAATACGGCCATTCACCCGGAATCGTACGAAGCCACGCAAAAATTGGTCAATTTTTTGGGATTCGATTTAAATCTGGTTCAGGCGGACAGCAAAGTGGTTCGGCGAAAAATCGAGGAAAAAAATCTCCGCTACGAAGATTTGGCCAAGGAAGTGGGCGTTGGAGAGTACACGCTAACGGACATCCTTGAAAATCTGGAAAAGCCTGGACGTGATCCGCGCACGGAGGTGCCCTCTCCCATTTTCCGCAGTGACGTCCTAAAAATGGAGGATCTAAAAGAAGGCATGATTTTAAAGGGCACGGTGCGAAATGTGGTGGATTTTGGCGCCTTTGTGGACATCGGCGTGAAGCAGGACGGCCTGGTGCACCGCAGCGAGATGGGCAAGCATATCAAAAATCCAATGGATGTGCTGGCAGTTGGAGATGTGATTGACGTCCGCGTGCTGAAAGTGGAATTGGAACGTCAGCGTGTGGCGCTGAG
>CAZIYL010000279.1:0-3179 GCA_964543425.1 uncultured Deferribacteres bacterium | reverse complement strand
TCCAGGATTGCAAAATCTGAAAGAGTTTCTTTTCGCCAATGCCTTCAATTTCGAGAAGTCGCTTTGGATCCTCGTCAAAAATTTTCAGGGCGTCGTCCCCGAATTTTTCCACGATTTTTGCGGCCGTAGAACGACGGATTCCCTTAATATTTCCCGAAGCGAGGTAAGCCTCGATTCCCTTTTTTGTGACCGGCAAAATGGTTTCGTAGGATTCAGCCCGAAACTGCAAGCCGTATTTTTTATCCTTGATCCATTCGCCGTGCAGGCGAAGGTGTTCACCCTGCAAAATAAAGGGCAAAATCCCCACAACGGTTATCCGATCGAAAAGGCCGTCATCCGGAATCAAGCGAACCACTGCAAAGCCGGTTTCGTCACTTTTGAATGTGATGCGGGAAACCCGCCCAAGAATGGTGTCTTTTTCATCCGCAGAACCGGCGTTGAAATAATCTTCTTTTCTCATTGGAATATTCCATTTTTGCAAAGATTACCGGCAACAATTACAACACCCGCCCGAAGGTAAACTCAGGCGCTAAGAAAAGGCAAAGTACCGGCCTTGATAAATAACGACTTAGCGCTCTTTACACAATCTCAGCGGCCTTTGCGGTAAAAAAATATTTTACAAAAAAACAAAAACTTTGTTCAAAACTGAATCTTGAAATTCGCCATGTTTTAACTTCTTAAATTCTTCGTGACTTGGTAGCTTCGCGGCCAAAACCAATCAACGATAACCCTTAAACAATCCCCACAATTCAATGCGGTGCACCTAAAAACACGCCTTTTTTATTTCTTCAGACAGGGTTTTTGCCAGGCTTTTAAAATCCGTTTCCGAGGTGATTTCGATCCACTGAATTCGCTTGTCCGCCCGAAACCACGTCCACTGGCGTTTGGCAAAACGCCGGGTATTTTGTTTAATCAACTCAACGGTCTTTTCTTTTGAAAACTCGCCGTCGAGGTAGGCGAAAATTTCACGATAGCCCACGGTTTGCATAGATTGAAGCTCACGTTCGTAGCCCACTTCTTTGAGATGAAGGACTTCTTCAACCAGACCCGCTTCCAGCATTCGATCCACCCGCTGTTCAATCCGCCGGTAAAGGGCGGTGCGTTCCATTGTCAGCCCCCAAAAAACAGGCCGGTAAGGCGATTCCTGTTTCATCCGTTTCAGGTAGGCAGAACGGGGTTCACCGGTCAGCTCAATGAGTTCCAGCGCACGGAGAATCCGCTGTGCATCATTTGCGTGAATTTTTGCAGCGGACTCCGGGTCCAAACGGCGCAGTCGCTCGTACAGAGGACTTAGGCCTTTCGTTTGGGCTTCGAGCCGAAGCTGCTCCCGGAGTTCGGGATCCGAGAGTTCTCCTTCAAACAAACCATCCACACAGGCACGAATGTACAATCCCGATCCTCCTACCACAACCGGAAAATCCCCTGCCTGCAGATGCTCGGCCATTCGTTTCCGTGCATCTTTTCCAAATTCCCCCGCACTGTAGGTTTCATCCGGATTGCGGCAATCGACACACTCATGGGGCACGGTTTCCAAATCTTCCTTTGTGGGCTTTGCCGTTCCGATATTCATAAAACGGTACACCTGGCGGGAATCGGCAGAAATCACAATCAACCGGTGTAAATAAAACGAGAGGGAAACAGCCAGTGCCGTTTTCCCCACGGCTGTTGGTCCCACAATGACCGGAAGCGTCGGTTTTCGGGTGTGTTTATTCATGATGTTGTTGACTTAATAGTATTTTTATGGATGTATCCATTGAAAATATTGAGATTACTATTCGTGTTTTGATCAAAATAGAATTTTTCAACAACATCATTCATAAATTTTCTACCGTTGCGAATTTGGCCTAACAGTTTATTATTTATTGAATGACATCATATTTGTCCAATAGGTTGTTCCCTACGGAGTGCGATATCTATTTTAAACCAACCCCGTAAAAATCCCCTCTCGAGAGGGGTGTCCCCGCCAGCTGGCGGGGACGGGGTGTGTTAGTTTGTTTCTCTCCGAATCATTGTGCGAACAAGTAAAGGTTAAAAAAACACACCCCTAAATCCCCTCTTTTTAGAGGGGACTTGCCCGGCCTTTGTGCTGGGATATTCACAGTAAATTCGTGCAAAAGTTTATTCACATACCTGAAATGATTTTTGCGCGATTTATTTTTGAAAAACTTGAAACGGTAGAGCACAAGAGCCCAAACGTTACAAACGCAAGAATCGCTTGTCCAATTCTTCCAGAGGGATCGTTACAATAACGGGCCTTCCGTGGGGACAAAAATAGGGATTTTTCGTTGCAAACAGGCCGTCAATTAGCGAGATCATCTCCTCCTGACTCAGCAGATCTCCCGCCTTGATGGCTGATTTACAGGCAAAGGAGGCAGCCACTTTCTCACGAATGTCCCGTTCTTCAAGATTTTTGTAATCGTCAATAATTTGCCGAAGAATGGTTTCTTCGTCGCCCCGGATGTCTGTAGGAACCGCTTCGATCACGACGGTTCGCCCTCCAAAATCCTTAACGATAAAACCCAGTTTGCTCAGATAATATTGAATTTCCCTCAGAACCTCAAAATCTTCCATGTTCAATTCAGCGGTTCTTGGAAAGAGCAACTGCTGCGATGAGGGCGGTCGTTTGTTGAAATGTTCCATGGCCTGCTCGAATAATATCCGCTCGTGTGCCAGGTGTTGATCAATAATGATGAGGCCGCTTTTGATCTGCGAAAAAATGTATTTCTTGTGGAGCTGCCACACCGAAACCCGTTCCCCCCGGGAAGCCTTGTACAATTGTTGCTTGATCTGCGGGCGCCCCGAGCCGGGATACTCTTCCCTCAAAGGCTCCGAATGTTCTTCCGAAGCAATCGTTTCTTCTTGTTCCGAAGGAAGACCGATCGGCCGGGGCTCTCGCTGGGATTGTCGAAATTCGAACGGAAAATGCAAGTTGTTTGAATCGGACGGCGTTCCCTGAAAAGGCGGCTTGCGAATCGGTTCAAAAAACTCGGGAACATCCTCTGGGGCGCGCAGTATGGGAACTGCCTGCGCGGAATTCAAGGCCTCTTTTACGCCATTCAGAATGCTTCGAAAGACCATTCGTTCATCTTCAAACCGAACTTCAATTTTCGACGGATGAACATTAACATCCACTTTTTCGGGATCGAGACTTAAGTTCAGCCGATAAAAAGGATAATTTC
>CAZIYL010000278.1:0-3182 GCA_964543425.1 uncultured Deferribacteres bacterium | reverse complement strand
GAAAATTTGGAGTGAGACGCGCGAGGGAGTGGAAATTGAAAAATCAATGGTTGTTGCCGGATTGAACGGATTGGGGTAATTGGGGTAGAGGTGAAAAAGATTGGGCAAGGCTCCGGATTTTTTTTGAATTCTTGTTGAAATTCCGTTGTAAAGCCGGTTTAAGGGACGGGTTGAAACGTAAGGCACAAAATGATTCGTCCCGGCCGCGGATAAATACTGTTGAATAATTGAAGGTTCCGTGAGGTACTCAACGGAAAATACGGACTTTTTGTGAGCCAGGAATTTCTTCAAAACGGAGAGACGTTCCGCATCCGGTTGAAAAGCGTTATCTTCATCCTTGTCTCCCGGGCAAAAAACATCTTCCACGCCGATGCCGTCGATGGTTTTCCAGAAGGCGTCACGCAGAAGATCTGAAACGTGATCTTCTTTGATAATCATTTCGCCATTTTGAGGAAGAATGTAAAAGGAGCGGTCAGTTTTTTGGGAAATGTGGTTTCTAATGTCGATGAGAAACTGAACCATCAAGGAATCAGCCATCGGTTGCTGGGGATTTTCTTCCCTCCAGTAATAATAAGCGTCGATAATATCGCAGTAAATGCCGTCAAATCCCTGAGACAGGATGGTGTCGATGGTAGTAAAAACAATCTTCTGCCACGCCGGATCCCAGAAACGGACTTTGTAGTTTCCCTCCCAATTGGGGTTCTCGGGACCGAGCCAGCCCGGAGGATTGGTTTTCCAGGAGTTCTTCCAGTACCAGCGGTAATCTTCCGCCTCGCCAATGGAAATGTAAGCGATGGTTGTTTTTCCGGAATTTTTGATTCGGGCGATTTGGTCAGCCGAGAATCTGCCATCTTCTGTCCCGTCCGAAGAATAATCCATGACCATCATCTGGAACGTGGAATTTGCGGCAATTTCGGCAGGACTTGCATTTTCAAGCTGATAGGCCCAAGAATGAATACTCTCCAAATATTGTGCATTTAAATTCAGTGGCGCCAGTACCAAAAGCAAAAAGGGGAACCAATAATTTTTTGGAATCATTTTTTGGATTTTCTTTATTTTGTTCCGAACAGGCGGTCGCCGGCATCGCCAAGGCCGGGCAAGATGTAGCCGTTTTCATTCAATCGGTCATCCAGAGCAGCGGCATAAATACGGACATCCGGATGGGCAGAATGTAATTTTTCTACTCCTTCAGGGGCTGCTACCATGCAAACAAACTTGATGTCGGTTACTCCGGCCTCCTTCAACAAATCGACAGCCGCTACGGCGGAGCCGCCGGTTGCCAGCATGGGGTCGACCAACACCACGTCTGTTTCAGCGATGTTGTCCGGAAATTTTTTGTAATATTCTACCGGCTGAAGCGTTTTTTCGTTTCGGTAGAGCCCCACGTGGCCCACACGCGCAGTGGGAACCATTTCCAGCAGGCCGTCCAACATGCCCAACCCCGCTCGTAAGATCAAGACGAAGGAAATTTCACAAGCCAATTCTCTGGATTTGGTTTTCATGAGGGGTGTTTCTACTTCCACTTCGCGAAGCGGGTAGTCGGCCATCACTTCGTACAGCATGAAGCCGGTTAATTCTTTGGTAAGCCGCCGAAAGGTGAAATGATCTGTTCGTTTGTTGCGGAGCAGAGTTAATTTGTGCTGAACCAAAGGGTGTCCGACAATTGTTAATCCGTCCATTGGTTGTCCTTTTTTTGGTTGTTCTGAAATAATCGAATCTACGGTAGGGGCGATTCATGAATCGCCCCTACAATTTTTATTTGAGGGTCATTTGATTTTAAATTCGTAAATTCGCGGCATTTATTTTATATCCAGAAATTGTAACACGGCTTTCATGAATTGCTCGCGCTGGCCTTGATCAAGAATCGTCTCAAACGGAAACCCCAAAATCACCAGCCGGTAGGTTCCTTTAAAGGCAATCCCGGCGCTGAATTGGTTTTCAGCGTAGCGGAAAATGGTTTTGGCTCCCTTCACCGGCAAAATAGCATCGGGCGCTTCCACCGTGTAAATAGCCGGATTAAAACCGGTGTTAAACAAGATCAACTGTGCCGACGGCCAAAAATTAGCGTTTGTCGAAAAAACCTTTCCATCCCGTGCTGCGTGATCCGTGTCCCAGGTGAAACGCAGCGTATTTTTGGCAAATTGTACGTCAGGTGATTTGGCATTTTCCCCCTTAAACAAATCGGTTCCCACGTACGCGCCCGAAATGAAAAGGCGCCCACCCGCGTTGCAAAATGAGGTAATCTTCTTCTGAAATGTTTCGGGAAAGGCTTGAAACGGTTCGCCTTTGAGTGAATCCAAAACCGGCCGCTGCCAAGGTGTTTTCCGCTCTTTGCCCAAAATGAGATCAACCAATTGGTAGTCCTCAAGCCGGACAGATCCGGACTCCACGGCTTTTTGACTGGACGAGACAAAAGAGTATCCGGCAGCCCGAACGGCCCGGCCGTGGCGGTAAGGAAAATCAAATGTGTTCCCGGGAAGGATTTTGGTTTCGTAATTGGCCTGACTGGCACCAAATCCGGGGCCGTCATTATTGCGAAAGGTATCTTGGGGAGAAAAATCGTACTGTCTGCCGGTAAAATTCAGATCGAATCGATCGGGAACTCCCCGATCAACATTGTTCAAGAATCCTGCAAGAACAGGGGAGTACACGCTTGAAGGCGCCGAAATCCGCTCGAAACCGTTCACAATTAAAACAGGCGGCTTTTGCGGATTTTGCCAGCAGACCGAAAGAATCTCCGAAGGGAAACTCTCACCACCGCGGTTGAGCGCTGTAACCCTGTAGCTGTAAATGGTGCCGGGATGAAGATTGGCAAACGTGACCGTTGTGTCCTGTACAATCTGCCCGTTGTCAAATCCTCTGCTGTCGATGCGGGTGTACACTACATACCGGTCGGGGACGGCGGAAGGCTCCAGCGGGTCCAGCACTGGCTGCCACGAAAGTGTAACGGTCTGGGTATCTGTAAAAACAGCCGCAAAATTGCTCACCGGAAGCGGTTCTACCACGTAAGGCTTTCGATTTTCGGTGGCAAGAAATTTGAGCATGGCCTTGTAAATGGCGCGTGCCACATCGAAGCGAAAACGGGGATCAAGCTCAAAGCGGGCATCCCAGAAATTCTGGTGGGAAAGCAGTTCCAGAAGTGCCGCCGGAACGTTGGGCCTGTAGGCTTCACTGTACTGGGC
>CAZIYL010000277.1:0-3186 GCA_964543425.1 uncultured Deferribacteres bacterium | reverse complement strand
AAATATTTCACCACAAAGGCGCCAAGACGCGGGGGAAATTCCAAGCAACAAATTCAAAATTTAAAATCCAAATGACCGAAACAAAAAACTAATCGCAGAGGCCGCTAAGAGAGGCTTCATTTCTTGCCTTTCTTCGTGTTCTTTGTGCCTCCTTGGCGAACTTTGTGGTTAGAGCCTTTTGGTAAAAGATTCGCCGCGGAGGTGCCAAGACGCAAAGGAAATTTGCATCCTTTTCAAAGAACAAACGAACCAGCAAACGCACGAACCCAAGCCAACATCCCCCTGGCCCCTTTCAAAGGGGGAGTTTGTTGGGTGCAAATTGAACGAATGAACGAGCGAACCAGAAAAAACATAAACCGAATAACCGAGCAACCAATTCAAACATCCTCTTAAATTCCCTTCAAAGGAGGACTTTTTAATATCCAATAGCCAACAAGGAATTTCCAAATTTCAACGAGGGAACGAATAAACCGCTGAATTCAAGACCTTAGCAGCCAGATGCCGTCTTCCCCGTCAATTTCTTTGACCCGCACCCGTACTTCCTCGCCAATAGAGGTCGGGATGTTTTTCCCCACAAAATCCGATTTAATGGGAAGCTCCCGATGCCCACGGTCAACTAAAACGGCCAGTTGAATCCGAGCCGGGCGACCGTAATCCATTAGCGCATTTAAGGCAGAGCGCACCGTTCGCCCCGTGTACAGGACATCATCCACAAGTACAATATTTTTATTATCAATTGAGAAGGGAATATCGGTAACGCGCACCTGCGGCTGCTTGTATTTGAAATCGTCCCGGTAGAGGCTCACGTCCAGAATGCCCACCGGCACATCCTTCCCTTCAATTTGGTGTATTTTCTTCGCCAGGCGTTGTGCCAACGGCATGCCGCGCGAGCGGATTCCCACCAAAACCAAATTTTCCACTCCCCGGTTTTTTTCGAGTATTTCGTGCGCCAAGCGAGTGAGACTGCGATCCAAACCTTTTTCATCTGCCAACTGCGCCTTCACGACTTTTTCCATAGCTCCCTCACAAAATTTCGGGCATAAAAAAACCTCCGGTTCTCTTCAGGAATCCGGAGGATAAAAAAATCCTCGAACGATCCCTTGAAATCTCGCCGGATTTACTTAAAGGGTCATCTCGAGAAATAATATGTAATAATTTTGCGAAAGAAGCAAGAACTATTTTATGGGATTACGTATTTTTATAAACAATTGGCATTGCACAATCTTGAGTCAAAATAAATACGAAATCCGAATATCGAAATTAGAAACAAATTCAAAATTCAAATAAGGCAATTTCTCAAAGAATCACAAAATGTTTCTTTTGCTTCATTTTGAATTTTAGGCATTTCCAAGGAAAAGAGTAAACCATCACTTTTCAGCGCCTTTTAAGGGGAACCGATCTGACTGATTCCCGCCATTACGGACAACTCCGAGAGACTGGAATTTTGCAGTTCAAAGCCAATCCGATAATTGTAGGGAAGTTTGAATTCCAGCCCCAGCGACAGCACCATTTGCACCGGAGGTTCTTGAATCAAAAACTCGTCCCTTAAAAGCACGGCCGATCCGGGGGAAATTAGCCAATCTTTTCGATTGGTTTTGTAATGATGGTACCGGGCAAGGACACCTGCAAACAGGCTCAGACGTGAAAGAGAAACAACTGATGAAATGCCTGATTGAGGCGCAAACCCTTCTAACATTACAAAGCTGCGCTGAATTTTCCCGGAAGATTTCCCCGAAGCGGCCCTGTCAAACGAAGTCTGCGGATTAAAATACAGACCGCTTGCCAGAACATTCAAAGAAAATAATTTAGATTCGGATTGAAATATTCGCATCCGGAAACCGGCTCCCGCAACGTAATCAAAGGGGAACTGAACATTTTTCAGGCCAAGACTATTTTCAGTAAGCAGGAAATCCCTTTTCCCGCCAAAGAGAAAAATATCCAAACCGTTGTCCACGCCGAAAACAAGACGTGCCAGAGCCCCCTTTGACGTCAGAGAAACCATTTCCCATTCCGACGAACTGTACGCACCGGCCACGCCAAGCGAAAATGTGCCTCTGCCACAATAATCAATGGAATTGCCCAGAAATTGCCCGAAAGATTTCCCCACCCCCAAAAGGCTAAAAATTCCGAACAACAAAAGAATTAATACAGATCGTTTCATCGACCCTCGCTAATTTAAATTTAATTGAATGGGAACAGTGGATTTCATCACATTCCCGTTTTGGCTTTCCACTTTGATTGTAACCGGCGTTGCCGTCGGTTTGGCGTCCGGATTGCCGGGGTCCAAATTGTTTGTCAATTGTAATTGATAAGAAGTGATTCCCGGATCCGATGTTACCCAGGATGTCCAGGAAAGCGCCCCCGCAGAAGTCTCCGCCGAGATAGTTGATCCGCCCACAATTGGGTTCCCATTTTCATCGTAAATCTCAATATCAATGGTGGCGCTTTGCCCTGGTGAAAGTGATGTATCTGAAACACTGAGGGTAAAATGGGCAATTGCCCCGGAAAAAACCACACCGCTCACCGCCCACACCCGCGCCTTTTGCCCGCTGCTGGTTATGCCTTCCGTCACGGCCAGAATTCGAGCAACTCCATCATTTTCGCCCATCGCTCCGACCGAATTCATCACCTGGCTTCCCTCAAAATCCGGGATAGGCCCCGGAATCACGCCATCCGGCTTTGTAAATTCCGGGTGTCCCAGGTTGGGATCGAAAAAGGTGTGGTAAAATCGCGTAATGGTTGGATAGGGCTGGCTGGTGTGAAGCGTGACTGTGGCCACCCCCTCCGCATTTGTGTAACCCGTGTAGGTCGAAATCACTCCACCGGTGGTTGTAAAATAAACAGCCGTTCCTGCCGGCACGGGGTTGTTGTACTTGTCGCCGACAACCGCGACCACCTTTACCGTATTGTTGACCACATGCCATCCGTACACATTGACCGGGTCGACCCCAACTGACAGGTGACTCGTTCCCGGATCGTTTACATTTTCGATAAACGGCGGACCGGCGTAAATAATCAATTCTGTGGAAATTGCCCGTACTGCGGGTGAGACTGAATTCCCGGCTGCATCCGTAACTTCCGCCCGAATTCGAGCCGCTCCCGACCGAATACCGCTTAAAAATGAAACTTCCGCCGCCCCGTTTACCGTGGGGATCGGATCCGTTGAGCTCAACCGTTCACCACCAC
>CAZIYL010000276.1:0-3192 GCA_964543425.1 uncultured Deferribacteres bacterium | reverse complement strand
TTCCCAGAAGATTTAAATTCGGCCCGTGTAAAACAAGAATGTGTTTTGGCATAAACATCTCCTGACTATTTAATTGAAATATTTGATTGATCTAATTGCAAAATGCGCAAAAAAGACAAAAAAAGAGAACCCCAAGGGGTGACCATTTTTTAAAGTTTCTCTGCGTTCCTCTGTTAAACTAAAAATACATTACACAGAGAACCACTGAGAAATTAAAGAGAGAACCACAGAGGGATTTTTTGTCTTATTGTTTTTTCTCTGTGCCTCCTCTGTGTCCCTCTGTGAAACTAAAAATACATGACACAAAGAACCAGTGAGAAATTAAAGAGAGAACCACAAAGGAATTTTTTGTTTTATTGTTTTTTCTCTGTGTTCCTCGGTGCCTCCTCTGTGTCCCTCTGTGCAACTAAAAAGAAACGAAACACGCAGAGTAATCACTCAAAAAACAAATAGATAGCCCTCTTTGCGCCTGTATGGCGACCTCTGCAGTAAAGTTTTTTACGTCATTATATTTCGAACAATTTCCAAATCTTCCAACTCCACCACTTTCGGTTCTCCAATTCGAACCGGAATGACAAACTGAATTTTCTTCCCCTTTTTCTTCTTGTCTGATTTCATGATGTCCAGCATTTTCCCCCTGTTCCCCTTAGGAATTTTCGTGGGAAGTCCTAATTGATTAAGTATCCGTTCAAATTGTTCCGCTAACCCCGGTTCCGTTTTCCCCAAGGCTTCGCCAAGCCTGGCGGCCAGAACCAGACCCATAGCTACAGCTTCCCCGTGACGGACACCGTATTCAGAAACGGACTCAATGGCGTGAGCGAAGGTGTGCCCAAGATTGAGGAAAATACGCTTCCCCGTTCTTTCGTAAGGATCCTCCGCCACAATGCGAAGCTTGACGGCTGCAGCCCGTGCAATAGCCCACTCGAGGGCCGGCAATGCCCCCTGCTGGAGTGCCCCGGCATTTTTTTCCATAAAGGCGACCAGCTCCGGGTCAGCCAGAATACCCGCCTTGAGCATTTCTGCCAGGCCGCTGCGCACCTCCTCCGGCGGAAGTGTGAGAAGAAAAATGGGATCGAGAAGGGTGAGCTTTGCCTGGTAAAAGCTGCCAATCAGGTTTTTCACACCCTGAAAATTGACGGCCGTCTTCCCCCCAAGCCCGGAGTCAATCTGCCCTAAAAGCGTGGTGGGAATTTGCACCAGAGGCACACCGCGCATGTAGGTAGCCGCCACAAATCCACCCAGATCCCCCACCACGCCGCCGCCAATGGCCACAAACGGCGTGTACCGGTCGGCGCCCAATTCCTTCAAACGAGTCCAGAGCATTTCAGCCTGCCGAAGTGATTTTTGGGCTTCACCCGCCGGGATAATGAGAGGTAGTAGCTCCCAATCACCCGAAAATAGGGTAGAAAAATCTGCCTCCAGGAGTGGCCAGAGCACCTCATCCGCCAGCACAAGGGCCCTTTTCACCGGCGTAACTTCTTCTAGCAAAAGGGAGAGGCTCCTCAGGCTGTTCAATCCCACGTAGACCTTGCCCAGGCGATCAAAAATCAAGTCAGGCTGCCGGCTGGCAAAGTAGCGCCTCAAAATCATCTGAGCCACCTGGGCGGGGGACCTTCCCTCGGTGTCGATCTGAACCGGTAGGGCTTCGTAGACAGCCCGGCGCTTTTCGTAGATTTCCGCCAGGCGTTTTTGCCTTTCCACATTTTCCAGCAGCGGACGGTCGCTAGTGTCGGAAAGCCGCGCAGCCAGGGTTTCGGGACGGGTCGAAAGATGCACCATCAGGCTGCCGGATTCCAGAGCCTCCAGCGCTTCGGTCTGGGTGAACATCCCACCGCCTGTGGCGATGACGCACTTTTCACAGGAGGCAAGCCGGCGAGCTTCCTCAAGTTCAAGCTTTCGGAAAACCGATTCGCCCTCTTCCGCAAAAATCTGAGAAATCGTTTTGCCGGTGCACAACTCAATCGCGGCATCCGTTTCCACAAAATGCCATCCGAGAGCCTCGGCCAAAAGTCTACCCACGGTGCTCTTCCCGGAGCCCATCATGCCATTGAGGATAATGCGTTTCATTTTAAATCCATTTTTTCAACGCCACGCTACAAGAGTACCAAAAAAAGATATTTCGGATTTTAACAACTGAACTCCGAATAAATTCCAGGAATTAATACCTCAACAAGCATTTTCCCAAAAGAAAAAGCGCAAAATAAATTGCCTTCTGAATTTTTTTGAACTCGTCGAAACAACTGGCGCGACAATTCTGTTACCTAAACCAAAATTCCGGCGAAATTGTCAAGAATTCCTTCACCGGAATCCCATCTCCGCCTACCAATAATTTCTTCCATACAGGAAATTCCTTGGAGAATTTTTCCATTCCCGGCAGATTAACGCTCTTAGGGGTACTTTTTACTTCAATTGCCACAATTTTTCTCCCTTTTACAAGCACAAAATCAACTTCGTAGTTTCCGGAATTCCAATAAAAAAGTTGGATATTCTTTCCCCTGCTGCCATTTGCTAATGTTGCTCCGACTGCTGATTCCACAAGACGACCCCACACTTCTGGTTTATTCCTGACTTCTTCAAAGGTCATACCAAAGAAAACAGAAGTTAGCGCCGTATTGAGTGCCAAAAGCTTGGGGCTGGAAGCTCTTTGCCGCACCCGCTGCCCCGCATATTTTGGAATTCCTGCGATCAGGCCCGCCCCATTTAGTAATTGCAGATAATGGGCAAGCGTCGTTGTGTTTCCTGCATCTTGAAGTTGTCCTAACATTTTCTGATAGGACAGGATCTGGCCCGAATAAAGGCACCCGAGCCCAAAGAGCCGCCGCAAAAGAGCCGGTTTGTCCACGCGTGTCATGAGCAAAATGTCCATGGATATTGTTGTTTCAATCAGGGCATTTTTGATGTAATTGGCCCAGCGAGAGTAGTCGGAGATTAAATCCGCCGCTCCAGGGTATCCTCCGTAAAAAATGTATGTATCCACATCCCAACCAAAGGCATCACGCATTTCCGTAAAAAACCAATGTGTAACCGGAATAATTTCAAAACGACCCGCAAGACTTTCTGTTAGCCCTCTTTGAACCAATAATGGTGCAGAACCCAAAAGAACCGTGTGAACAGAACGGTTTTTGAACTCGTCTTCATCCCAAAGACGTTTGACGGTTTCCGACCACCCCGGAATTTTGTGAATTTCATCCA
>CAZIYL010000275.1:0-3206 GCA_964543425.1 uncultured Deferribacteres bacterium | reverse complement strand
ACAAATGCCAGGCTTACCGGCAGCGCAAAAATCGTCACTTTTCCTACCCGATGGTTAAGTTAGTTTGAGTTTTACAACCCAACATCTACAAAAGAATGTAGAGGAAGCAAATACCCATTGAACTGCAGTCGTCTGCTAAAAGATAATTAAATTCACCTTATTTAACAATTTAAAAAATGCGAAAGAATAAATCCAGTCTAAATAGAAACAAAGAATTCCTGTCACCGGCGATTATTTAAATAGGCTCAATTAATTTATTGCGTCTGCTGCTTTAATTTTTTAACTTATAAAAGGTTATCAGACTACATAGAACAAAACTTTGAAGAGTGAGTGTGCTCTAAAAGCCACTAATTGCACAAATTATGTGGGATATAATTCTTTTAACATTAATAAAATCAATTCGTAATAATTCGTGGAATTCGTGGGAGATATCCTTTTTAGACTGGACTCAAGAGTTAAATCTAACCAATTGCCAAGCCCATGAATAGTAATGGAACAAGCCAAAAAATCATTAAGCTAACAGGCCAAATTCTCTCTCTTTTGGTACTGGGTGTCGTATTGCCAAATGTCTTCACAGCAAAAGCCCAAAACCATAAAATCAGGAAAAGCGAGATGACTCAAAAACAAACCATCCGGGCCACGAGAGGCCCAATCGCAGTGAATCAAACCGAAAACACACGAAACACACGCCAGGCGATTTTTGCCGGGGGCTGCTTCTGGTGCATCGAGGCGATTTTCCAACAGGTTCCCGGTGTGGTGTCTGTTACTTCCGGCTACACGGGGGGCGATATACCGAATCCCACTTACGAAGCGGTCTGCACCGGAAAGACCGGCCATTTTGAATCCATATTGGTTCGCTACGATCCGGCAAAGGTTTCTTACCGGGATTTGCTGGAGGTCTACTGGAAACACATCGATCCTACCGATCCCGGCGGACAGTTCTACGACCGGGGTACCCAGTACTACACAGCCATTTTTTATTCCGACGACCACCAGAAAAAACTCGCAGAAGAATCCAGGCAGGCGCTGGAGAAATCCGGTATTTTCGACAAGCCTATTGTCACTCTGATTTTACCCGCCAAGAAATTTTACCCGGCAGAGAAATACCACCAGGATTACTACGAGAAAAATGCTGTTCCGTATGAAACCTATTCCATTGCCTCAGGCAAGGGACCCTTTTTTGAGGAAATCTGGGCAAAGCACCTTAATTTCAATTTCTTCTCGAAGTCCGGCAAACCCTGGATGAATTTTCAAAAATCCTCACAGGAAAAACTTAGGCAAATTTTGACGCCCCTTCAGTATGCCGTAACCCAAGAGAACGCAACCGAGCCACCGTTCCAAAATGAATACTGGAACAACCACCGGCCCGGTATTTACGTAGACGTGGTTTCGGGCGAGCCCCTTTTTAGCTCCACGGACAAATTCGATTCAGGAACCGGTTGGCCAAGCTTTACCAGGCCGCTGGAGCCGGGAAACATCGTGGAAAATCGGGATAAGAGCCTGGGTGCAGTCAGGATTGAAGCGCGCAGCCGCCGCGCGAACTCCCATCTGGGACACGTTTTCCGCGACGGCCCTCCGCCAACCCACATTCGCTACTGCATCAATTCCGCGGCACTGCGGTTTGTCCCGGTAGATGATTCGGAAAAAGAAGGCTACGGCGACTATTTAAAATTGTTTAAAAAATAAACTGAATTTCAATCGCGAATGCACGACTATTTTGCTTAGAATTTAAAGTGAGTAAAGCCTCTACCGTTGCGAGTTTTGCAAAACCGAACGGGAAAAAACGTTGCAAACAAATGGTATTTTTTGCCGAAGCCCGAAATTTCCTTGCATTTGACCCGTAAATCAGAGGTGCTGCCATGAAAAATTTCAAAACCGGCGTTCTGATTTTTTTGATTCTTGCCTTTCCGCTCGTCACAGCGGCTCAAATACCGCCAGGACTACACGCGAATTCATTTCAAACCTCGTTCCGGATGATACTGAACACACCACCTGCCAATCTGCTTACTCCCGATGCAGAAAACCAACTCCATGCCAGGGAAAACCGGTGTTTAAAAATCGGGCACCGGATCGGACTACTATCCGGAGCGGGCATTGGGCTCTTGCACACCTACTGGAGTGTCAGGTACACGCCCGATCCGAAAATTCCGATTTGGAAACATCTTCTTGCGGGGCTTCCGCCTACTGTAATGAGTACGTATGTAGGAAGCAAAACCATGAAATGGGCAACCCGGCAAATCATGAAAGGAAATCCTAATCCCGGAATGGCAATACTTAAGGGCGCTTTTTTCGGAGGGATAGCAGGTACCACGATTCTGGCCTCGAATTACATACCATTTTTTATTTCAAGCTATTACCTGGGAACCATTCATTTCAATGATTTGGGGAAGGGATTCGTGCCCCTACGGCTGATTGGGATTTCCGTTCTTGGCAGTATTGCCTATGGCGGCACGTTTGGCACAATCGCAGGAGGCGTTTACGGGCCGTGTATTTCATTTTATTTGAGATTTTAATCAGGGAAGCGCTTTCTATTACGAGGCGCATAGGGGGGTGTGTTTTGTTGCCAGGCGGATTTCATTATTGTTTGGCAGACGACGAAAATACGCATGATTCGGATGAACCTCAAATAAGCCAGTGGCGGAGTTTTTTCCTCTTTAGCGCTTTTTTGAGATCATCAATTTTCTCCTCGGCTGTTTCCATTCCTATACCAATCATGGCATCGGCATTTTTGAAATCGGCCCAGTGAATACGACCCAAATCGGGGTGAATAACTACATCCGTATGTTTCAATTGCTCCATTGTCAGATAGTGGCTGGTAATTTCGTCAGCGCGGAACATGAGTTCAAGTGCGTTGCGAATATCCAGGTCTTCTTCAATCCCGGGACTTACGTTCACGCCGACTACAAACGTGGCACCCATTTCCTGAGCCTCAATCACGGGAATCAAGCTGGTAACGCCTCCATCCACCAATTTCATATCGTCCCAGGGCACAGGCGGAAAAACGCCGGGGATCGTACAACTGGCTGCCACGGCTTTTCGGATGGAGCCTTCCGTCAACAGAACCCGTTTACCGGAAAGGTAATCTACTGTAGCAGCTCCAAAAGGAATTTTTGTTTCACGAATATCGGAATCATCAAGCAGATAGGAAAGGGCTTCTTCCAAAACATCGGCCTCGAAAAAACTCATTCTGACAAATGTCCGGGAAA
>CAZIYL010000274.1:0-3215 GCA_964543425.1 uncultured Deferribacteres bacterium | reverse complement strand
CGGAAGCAGATTCCGGAAACAGTACAAGGGGTAGGTGTGGAAATACAGGAAACGGGAGAAATGAAAGCTTTGTAGCCGCTTTTCCCCAATCGGATTTGATTTGGTTCACAAAAATTCTAGCTATTTTAGATGAAATATTCTTTGTGTCTTGGAGTCTTGGTGGCAAAAATTTGTAAATCATGCAAATTAAAAGGAGAAATATTGTGAAAAAAGGTCTTTCTCTTCTTGCAATTCTTTTGATCTCTCTGCTATTTTTAACTTGCTCGAAAGATATGTCACCGATAGTGGCGGGCAATGTTCGTCCGCTGACGCCCCTGGAAAAAAGATTGGTTCACTCCAGCAATGACTTTGGCTTTAATTTATTCAAAGAAGTGGTTCGTGAGGACACAAGCCAAAACATTTTCGTTTCGCCTCTAAGTGTGTCAATGGCGCTTGGAATGACGGTGAACGGGGCCAACGGTGAAACCGAACGCGCCATGAAAACCACGCTGGGATTTGGGGACATGGATTTGCAATCGGTGGACGCCTCGTACCGAAGTTTGATTGCCCTGTTGCTTGCGGCGGACCCCAAAGTTGTTTTCGACTTGGCCAATTCCATCTGGTACCGAAACACCTTCCATTTTGAATCCTCTTTTTTCGATGTGACACGGAAATATTTTGGAGCAGAGGTGCGGGGGCTGAATTTCAATGATCCGGCCAGTGTAGGTATTATTAATCAATGGGTTGATCAGAACACAAACGGCAAAATTAAGAAGATTCTGGATTCTATTTCACCGCAGGATGTGATGTTTCTGATTAATGCCATCTATTTCAAGGGAACCTGGACGTACCAATTCAAAAAAGACGCCACTCAGGATGACAACTTTTACCTGCCGGACGGTTCGAAAATTACCGTTAAAATGATGAACCAGTCAGGTGACTACGATTATTTGGAAACCGACCAATTTCAGGCCATTGATTTGCCCTACGGGAACGGAGCCTACAGCATGACGATTTTCCTTCCTAAGCCGGGCTACACACTGGATTCGCTCATTTCCCAATTAAATCCCGACACGTGGACCGATTGGATGGGGCGCTTTGAAAAGAAAAAGGGCGGAATTTTGCTGCCAAAATTTACGCTCAGATACAAGATTACCTTGAATCGCGTTTTGGGAGCGCTGGGGATGGGCATTGCTTTTAGCGACAGGGCCGATTTCACCCGAATGAGTAAAAACGGCGGGCTTTCCATTAGCTACGTCAAACACAAGACATTTGCGAAAGTTGATGAAGAGGGAACCGAAGCAGCGGCCGTTACAATTGTGGGAATTAAATACACATCGGTTGGCCCTTCAGAGGGATTTCAAATGATTGTCAATCGGCCTTTTCTGTGTGTCATTCGGGAACACAACTCTAACGCCTTGATTTTTATGGGGAAAATCGCCCATCCGGAGTGGGAATGAGGGGAAAGTTACTCGGTTTCTCAGTTACTCAGTTAGAAAAATTGTTCGTTGGTTTGTTCGTTTGCGGGTTTACTCATTCGTGAGTTCCCTGTTTTAAAGAATAGATTGAGACTGAGATTAAGATTGCGGCAAAAGATAGCCACATGGTTTTAAGGAATTTTCAAGTTTGATCAGGTTAACCAACGGATGAACAAACGAATAAATCGTTTTTTTCAACCGAGAAACCGAGTAACTGAGTAACCATCCTTATTCGCGCATTCGCGGCATTAATTTTCGCGTGTTTCGCGGGCTGAGCTCCACCCCCGGCCCTCCGCTTTTGGCAAAGGGGAGGGTGCCTGATTGGAAAGTTTAGGGATGGGAATAGGACTATTTTGGGGTTTAGCATTTTATTTAGCTGAAAATCTCAGCGCCCTTTGCGTCTTTTTTGCGAGCTTTGCGATTGCTTTTGTCTTTTTTCGTGGTTTTTGCGTGTTTCGCGGGCATATTTTCTTTTCAATTTTTGGAGGTGCAAAAAATGAAGGGACTGTTTGGAAAAATCCTGCTTGTTTTTTATCTGCTGACACTGCCGTCACTGGCAGCAGCTCAAAGCGATTTTAAAATCAGCAAAGAGCCAACGCCTTCCCAATTTATTCAGGATTCTCCCGCGCTTTTCCTGAAGCCTGGCGGATTTATGGTGGCGTGGAGGGATTATCGCCTCGGAGAGCCCGCCTATTTTGCCCAGGAGTTTGATTCTTTGGGCACTCCTGTGGACACTAATTTTCAGGTGCTCGGAAATATGGCTATGGCCTTTCTTCCGGATGGCAGGGGAATGATTTTGACTCAATATGAGTGCGGAAATACTAAAATTATTGAAGGGCAAATCGTGCAGGGAAAGCGGCCGGTAGCATCGCCTTTCGAAATTGCCCGCGTTCCTTGTGGATATCCCGGTATGAAAATGGAACTTTTATCTTTGACGAATGATTTTCTTCTGGCTCTTGGAAGGGATAGTCTTATTCTGCGAAAGTTCAATCGCGACGGACAACTCATAGACACATTTGAAGATCGTGTGTCATTTCCTTCCCGGGTTTACGATTTTTCTCTTGCCCGCGCCCCAAATGGAGGGTACGTGGTGGCGTATTTTAGTAAAGTTCCGCCTTACGGTGTGTATGCCACATTTTTTGATGAGAAGGATTCGGTTGTGGCCAAGGGCGTTCCGGTTCAGGCCTACGAAACGATGCACAACAGTGGGAATTGGGACCTTCGAAAGGTACGTGCCATTGCCCTGACGGATTCAATATTTGAGTTTTTCTGGGGCGACCTGGATTCTCTCTTTTTCAAATACGCGTCCTATTCGATTCTGGGAAAGGTGATACGGCCGCCTCAGAAAATAAACGGTGATTGGCAATTAGGAATGTATGATCTAAGAATCAAAAATTTTCACCTGACCAATATAAGAAACGGGCGCTTTGGGATGCTCATTACAATTTCGGCCATGCTCGATATTCCTACGATGCCTGATATGGAAGTCAACAATACCTCATTGGCCTGGTTCTCCGAGATGGGGGATACCTTGAGTCCCGTTAAGTGGAAAAAAGATGACCTCTTTCCCGGATTACAGGGAAAGAATTTTTTTCTTGTCGACGATGATCACACGGTTTTTTCCGCAGCAGATTCGGGCGATGTTTTTTTGTACAGAATGAAGGATCTGCAGGAAACCGGAAAATCCAGAATTAATACCGACCGTTCCGGGGCCAATCAAAGAAATCCGGAGGTAGCGCTCATCGATTCCTCCCGATT
>CAZIYL010000273.1:0-3226 GCA_964543425.1 uncultured Deferribacteres bacterium | reverse complement strand
TTCTTCCAGAGATAGGGGTGTTGTTCCTAATGGGCGTTTTTCTATTAACCGGATGCTACACACGCCCCAAGGGATTCCATGAAATTTTTGCGAAAAAAGAGGTTACCCACATTGGTATTGTGAAACATATTCCGGCTGCGAATGGTGCTTTTGTGAATTACCATTTTCTCGGTTCCGGATGGGCCAATTCGCTGGATATGTTTTCACCCTACTGGGATGAATCCTTTTACGGGATGTCGAATTACTACTACATGCTGTCGATGGGATACTGGGCGCCCTATTTCCTCTATGGCTGCGGATTTTCGCCTTACGGATGGTACAATTCGTATCTTGGATGGTACAATCCCGCCGATTTTTTTGATTTCCAGGATTTGAATCGCGAAAAAGTGGTGTTCAAAGAACCTGTGTGGGGCGCTTCACCGAATCGCCGTTCACAAAACGAAATTGCTTCAAAATCCCGTATTCGAAAAAAAACGCACACGTTAGCCAGTCCAACGAGCATTGACGATTACATTCATCCGGAAGTGGAATGGGAAACCATTTCTGTAGGGCCTCGAACCGTTCGGGATGTTTTCCCCAATAAAAAGGGTGAGCTTCCTATTCGGGTAAAACCAATGAAGGTATTTATCAACGATGTTATTCCGGATTTCAAAACGCCGCCGCTGGTACCCCGAAGCCCATTTTTGTATCAACAGACACGAACCTCTCGGGAATCAAACAGTCTTTTTGATTCCCCTGCATCCGGGTCTTCCTTTTCAGATTATTCCTCTAGCGTGATTCGCCGGTCGGGATTTTCATCTTTTTCCAGATCCAGGAGCACACCCCATTCCTCTTCGGCTCGCGTTCGAAAAAATGAAAAGCGCTGATTGGTTTTGCGTTATTTTTCAGGTTTTCCGGGTTGGGATTTAATTCACAGCCACTAATAATTCGTTGAAAAGAAAATTCTTTAGCGTGGTTTCCCGTAAGATCGTCAGTACCTGGTGATTCAATTTTAGGAGTTCGTGGCGGATGGAGCAAATTTGCGCTCTTGCGCAATTTTCGGTCTCGGGAACGGAACACTCAACCAATCCGGCTGGCCCTTCCAAAACTTCAATTAAACGAAGAAGCGTAATTTCGCCAATTGGCGCGTTTAGAATATAGCCCCCTTTTGCTTCTTGAATGGACCGGACAATTTGTTTGCGTTTGAGTACTTGCAGAATTTTCGCCAATAGATCCCTGGAAATTTGATTATTTTCCGAAATCTCCCGCACGGTTGTTGCATTTTCGCCTGAGTTCAAAGCGATTTCTTTCAACGCAATGAGTGCGTATTCGGTTTTTTTCGATAAACGAAACATACAATCCTCAATTTTTATGCGACCTCTTTTGTCTTATTTGAAGATAGAACAATTATTACAAGAATGCTAAAAAATGTTCCGGATAGCGAAAACGTAGTTTCTATTATCTTATTATTATAGAAATTACGGATTTTGCCTTTTTGTAACCTTCGCCGTTGTAGATTTTCAAACATTTACGCCACAATCAATTGTGGAAGTTATTCAAGGCAATTTGGGAAACTGCACGGCTTTTTTGTACGTGGCTTTTCTTGTACCATCACCATAATTCATTATTGTGGTGAATTGCAGCGAATGTTTAGGGCAACTGAGAGAACTACACCGCTTTTTTATATCATGCTTTCCGATTAATACAGATTTTCAAATTTCGTCCTTGAAAATATCAAATTTATTCTGTATATTTAAAACTTTAAAAATCACGGAAATGCGTAAATGTTCTTCCGCAGTGATTTTACTGAATTAATATGCGAGACAGTCCGAAATGCAAACATCTGGGCGGCACGATACTTTTGAACCCGAAAGCTTTTTCCAAACCCTGACAGACATTATTGACAAGCTTAAAAGCGCCGAGCATACGTTTATGGTGCTGCTTGCGGTGGTAATTGGATTGATTACCGGCTACGGAGCGCTTGGTCTACGATATTTGATTCACTTGATTCAAATCATTTCTACCGGACACGTGCATTACGCTCTTGAAATGGTGGCTGGCCTTCCCTGGTACCAAAAATTGCTTATGCCTGCGGTTGGTGGACTCCTTGTCGGTCCCATTGTAACATTTTTCGCAAAGGAGGTCAAAGGACACGGGGTTCCGGAAGTAATGGAAAGCATCATTCTCCGAAACGGAATGATTCGCCCCCGTGTGGTTTTGGCCAAAATTGTTGCCAGTTCCATCTGTATCGGTTCGGGGGGCTCCTCCGGACGTGAAGGGCCCATTGTCCAGATTGGGTCGGCGATTGGTTCCACCATCGGGCAGTGGTTTCAACTTTCCCCGGAAAAACTGCGAACGCTGGTGGCGGCTGGCGCGGCTGGCGGAATTGCAGCCGCTTTTAATGCCCCTGTAGCCGGCGCCCTGTTCGCTATTGAAATTATTTTTGGCGATGTCGGGGTCATGCAGTTTAGCCCGATTGTCATTGCTTCTGTCACCTCCACGGTGGTTTCCCGCCACTATCTGGGAGATTTTCCGGCTTTTATCGTACCCAAATATTCTCTGGTTTCCCCCTGGGAATTATTTTTCTACGCCGGATTAGGATTGCTTGCCGGAATTGGCGGGCTCATTTTTATCAAATCCCTTTATGGGTTGGAAGACTACTTCGAAAATTGGAAATTTCCCGATTACGTTAAACCTGCAATTGGAGGTCTTTTGGTCGGCGGAATGGGGCTATTTTATCCGGCCATTTACGGCGTGGGTTATGCGGGAATTAACGAAGCCCTTACCGGAGCCATGTCCTGGGAATTTTTGCTCATTTTGCTGTTGCTTAAAATAGTAGCCACCTCTTTAACGCTGGGTTCCGGGGGTTCCGGAGGAATTTTTGCGCCCTCTCTTTTTATGGGCGCTATGTTAGGGGGCGCAGTGGGAACGGTACTTCACCAAATTTTCCCCGGTATTACGGCGTCATCGGGAGCCTACTCGATGGTTGGCATGGGTGCTTTTGTGGGCGCTGTCACGCATGCCCCAATCACATCGATCATCATTATTTTTGAAATGACAAACGACTACACCATCATTTTGCCCTTGATGATCGCCACCATCATCTCCGTTATGTTTACAACGCGGATACAACCGGAGTCTATTTATACGCTGAAACTGGTTCGACGCGGAATTAATTTGTTTAAGGGGAAAGAAATCAATGTATTAAAATCACTGACTGTAAAAGATGTGTACAAAACGAATTGTG
>CAZIYL010000272.1:0-3236 GCA_964543425.1 uncultured Deferribacteres bacterium | reverse complement strand
TCCAGTTTTACGACGCTATGGATGCCGTCGTAGTAATCCCAATTATATGTAAGGAGTAAATCCTTCGCGCGAAGTTCTTCAAAAAGCCGCGTCCCCGGATAGGGCGTGAGTACGGAAAACTGACACGTGTCCGGGTTCAATTTCCGGGCATATTGAATAGTTTCTTGAACGGATTTTTTCGTATCGTGCAGACCGCCTAAAATAAAACTGGCGTAAACGCTAATCCCATTTTTCTTTAAAATTTTCACCGCTTCAATCTGCTGATCCACTGTAATCTTCTTTCCCCATTCGTCCAGCGATTCCTGACTGGCGCTTTCCAACCCCAGAAACATAGTACGATTGCCGGCTTCTGCCATTTTTCTCACCATTTCCGGATTTTTAACCACCGTATCCACACGGGAAAAACACCACCAGCGAATGTCCCATTTGCGCCGAAGAATTTCTTCTGTAAAATCAAGAACGCGCCGGGGATTCAGAGTAAAATTATCATCCACAAAAAGAAATGAGTAGTAACCCTGCTGAATGAGATGTTCCATTTCACCGAGAATGGAATCCAAACTTCGTGTCCGCCATTTCAATCCGCCAAATCGGGATGCCGAGCAAAAAGCACAATCAAAGGGACAGCCGCGCGAAGTTACCATTGTGGTCATGGGACGGTTGTCGTACACGGAAAGATATTTTTCTTTCGGGAACAAATCTCGCCGTGGAAGCGGAATGGCATCCAGGTCATGAATAAACGGAGCGGGGGGATTTCTAATAAATGTCCCATCGGCTTTGTAGGAAATCCCCTTAATGTGCGATATATCGCCCGTGTGTTCCAGAGCATTCACCAGATCACGAAGCACATACTCTCCCTCGCCACGCACCACAAAATCCACCGCGCCGCTTTCGATGGCTTCCCGGTCTTGAAATGTCACGTGATATCCACCCATTACCACCAAGGCACCTGCACGTTTTGCCCGATCTGCCAGTTGCAGCGATTTGAAGTACCGAGGCGTATCCGATGAAATCCCTACCAACTCATACTTGGAAAAATCGATCTGTGCTTCTCGTTCCGGTTCGGCCATTAAATCAATTACGTCTACCTGGTGATCATCTTCCAGCAGCGACCCTGCCAGGTAACCCAACCCCAGGGGAATTAGTTGAATTCCCAATTGCCCGTAGAAATTTTTCGTGGGTGAATTCAGGAGCAAAACCCGCATAAGACCATCACCTTCCTTCTTAATAAAGCTCGCGGGATGGCCTTCACCATTCGGAACATCCCGCAAGACCCTGTTTTACGCTGCTTTATGCTAAATTTCTTTGCGTTCGGTAAGGCTCAAAAAACCTGCAACCGCTACAATAATTCCGACGATCAAATCATTCCAGAAATTCGTGATCGCAGCCGACGGAAAAATAAAAGCGGAAATAATAAACCAGACACCTAAAATTCCAACGACCCAGCCATTCCACAATTTGGTTACCGTAAACCCGGCGATAAACCACGCGATCCCAAGAATGAGATCATTAATAATGTTCCCCGTTTTGGAGCCGGTGAGCACAAACGCCGCCACAATAGACCACAATCCCAAAATACCACTTAACCAACCTTGCCACATATTTCATTCCCTCCTTTTTTAAAAAGCTCCTTTACGATTCACTTCCATTTTCTTTTTATAGTGCAATTGGAGTGCCAGAAATTATTGGGTGTCGGATTGCTTGTTTTTTATAAAGATAGGAAATAGGTAACAGAAATCGGATGGAAAATATGCGACTGTTTTATTCGCAGGCTGGATTGAAAAATGGAATGTGTCAATTGAAAATCAGTCTCTTAGGTCTGCGACTGTTTTATTCGCAGGTCATTTTACTTTTTCTATTTTTTGAATTGGCCATCCCCCCGACGGTTTTCCTCAATACGACGGCTAAAACAGGCTGCTCCCGGGTCGCCGAGTGTTCCGCGTTAGCCGAACCTATCAAAGCAAGCAGAGATAAAAATCCCGAATTTAGAATTTCGGCAAGCAAAACGGAAAATGATTTCACCTCAGGCGTGCAAAACCGCAAGGCAGAAACATCGCAGTCGTCTCAATACGATCCGCCAGGCGGCGGATCACTCGATGACCCGCGGCAGGGGTTTAGTTATCCCTTCCGGGAAGGAAATTCAATCTTGTGGCGGCGAATCATATTTTGGAACTGCCGGCGGTCCATTCCAACGGCACGGGCCGTGCGTGAAATATTCCAGTCGTTTTCCTGCAGCGCATTCTCCAGAAAGCGCTTTTCGAGGGCACGAATTACATCTGCCTTCAAATTCCTTTTGGCTTTGAGCAGCTCATCTTTTGTTTGCGGGATATCGTTTCGCAGGTTACGAACCTCAGCTCGAATCTCCTCGGGAAGATGCTCGGGGTTGATTTCCTTCCCTTCGGCAAACAAAACGGCGCGATACACAACATTTTCAAGCTCGCGCACATTCCCGGGCCAGGAGTAAGCCTCCAATAGCCGGAGGGCTTCCGGGGAAACAGAGGTAACGTCCTTTTTGAGTTCTTCCCGGTATTTCCGCAGAAAATGATTCAGCAAAACAGAAATGTCATCGCGCCGTTCTTTTAATTCAGGTAAATTAATTTTGACCACATTCAACCGGTAGAACAGATCTTCCCGAAAACCGCCTTCCCGGACAAGGCTGAGCAAATCCTGATTGGTGGCTGAAATCACGCGAACATCCACATCAATCGTCTGTGTGCCTCCTACCCGACTCACCTGGTGGGTTTCCAGCACCCGCAGGAGCTTAGCCTGCAGATTGAGGGGTAATTCGCCAATTTCATCCAGAAAAAAGGTGCCGCCGTTTGCCAATTCAAATTTTCCTTTTTTTTGCTGAACCGCGCCTGTAAAGGCCCCCTTTTCGTGGCCGAAAAGCTCGCTCTCCAACAAATCCTGAGGAATGGCAGCACAATTGATCGGAACAAATGGGCCGTCCGATCGATCGCTCAATTGGTGAATCATTTGAGCAATCAATTCTTTCCCGGTGCCGCTTTTGCCCTGAATAAGCACCGTTGCACCCGTTGGAGCGACGTCCCGAACGCGCTTTAGAATCGCCTGCATCCTCGGATTAACCGTAATGAATTCCGGTAGCTTGATCTGAAGTGAACGGATTGTTTTTCGAAGTTCCTTATTTTCTCGCCGAAGGGCGCGAAACTGAAGCGATCTTTCCAGAACCATTTTCAGTTCTTTGATCTTTACGGGCTTTACAAGATAATCGAACGCCC
>CAZIYL010000271.1:0-3256 GCA_964543425.1 uncultured Deferribacteres bacterium | reverse complement strand
CAATTCCCAAAATCAATTTGTAAGGGTGATCTTTGTATTCGATGTGCAGCTTCTCAGAAAGATCCGCTGCCTTTTCCCAGGCTTCCTCAGGAGAACCGATGAACAACCCGGATATTTTCTCGGGGTTCACAACAAAGGCAAACAGGAGTTTCGGAATCTGAATAAACTGTGCCGCACGGTCGACCACTGCACGAGTGGCCGTCCATTTTCGGCCGATAATTTTCATGTTCGTAATCACCGCGCCCAGCCAGTGAAAAAAGTCAATGATCGCCTCTCCTGAGATTCCGGGAAAGAAATACTTGTTTCCTCCCGAAAAGCCGACCACTTCATGCGGAAACGTGGGACCAATAATGAAAATTTGGTCGTAATCGAAAATGAGTTTATTGATTTGAACGGGGACATCCTCTCGCATCAGCCCGCCTGAAAGGCTTTCGATTTCATCCGCGGTAAGTGTTCCAATCGTTTGAAGCGTTTCGGGATTTTTCCACTGGTGATTGAAAAAATGAACGTTCTTATAGTTTTCCGACCATTCATTTTTCGTGATGCCCATTCGCTTCAATATAGATTCAATTGACTCCTCCGGATGGGTTCCCAGAGCAATCAGGTAATCCAATACTTTTACCTTGTGCCCAATTGTTTCGTATAAAATCCTGAAAAGCATGTCCATGGGCGCCGTTCGTGTGTGATCGGGGACAATGGCCAAAATCTTTTTATTTTTCAGGGAAAGATTTGCCAGCGCTTTTTCAAACAACTCACGAATATCGCTTTCCGAAAGAAAGCCCTGCTCTAAACTTTTTCCGATAACCATTTTTATTCCCTTTAATCCGTATTATTCATAAGGGTAGCCACAAAGACACTAAGGCTATTGTAATTAAAGCAATGGTAGATTCAAAATCTCTATTGTTGCCAATGACCTGTTTGTTTAGGTGACCACATTAAGTACGTATGATTTGGATGAACCTTTTTTGTAAATAAATCTTTGTGTTTTCGTGCCTTCGTGGCTACGCATGGTTCAGGTCAGTTTACCGCAAAACCCAAAGTTTTCAATTTTTCACGCTGCTGTAGCGTAGCATTTTTCACCTGCACCAGCGTATTTAAGAACTCCCTCCGAATCGGATAATTTTTTCGCAGTGAATCAAAATAATTTCCCCTTTCATCAGAAGACAAATCGATTACCTTTCGCAAACGCTTGTCATCTTCTCGAATGTCGTACACCCGTTTCATTACCGCGTGAATCAGCGCCTCGTCATCTTTTTGCGATGCTTCGATTGCCACGTTCGGTACCGGCGGATCCGGCAAAAGACTCCCCGGATCCACAATCGGTTTTTCCCCGAAATAGGCACAGGCCGCCTCATAAATCATTCTGACGCCATTGATTTTTCCGTCCAGGGAATATCCTGCAATGTGAGGCGTCCCAATCGCCACGCGCCGAAGCAGTTCCGTGTCGATCGTCGGCTCATTTTCCCAGACATCCAACAGGGCGGCCGCTTTCCCTTTCTCCCGCTCCAGCCAGTTTTTTAAGGCATCGTTATCCACGACGGGCCCCCGCGAGGCATTGATGACCAGTGCCCCCGGTTTTAGCGTGTGCAGATTTTTCGCATTAATCAGGTGAACGGTTTTATCGGGACCGGATTCGGTTAGCGGAACGTGAAGGGTCAAAATATCGGCTCCGAGCAAAACATCTTCAAGGGGAAGAAATCGCGGGTCGCCGGATTGGCGTGCCAGCGGCGGGTCGTTTTCGAGAACAGCCATTCCGAGGGCTTTTGCCCGCGCGGCCACTTTACTGCCGATGTGTCCCACGCCCACGACACCCAACGTTTTTTCGGAGAGCTTCCAGCCCCATTGGACGGCCAAATCAAATAAAGCCGCAAAAATATATTCGGCAACGGAATTGGCGTTACTGCCCGGGGCATTGGCAAAACCCATGCTCTTTTTCCGCAGATAGGCTTCATCCACATGATCGGTTCCAATCGTAGCACTGGCCACAAATTTTACACGGCTGCCTTCGAGCAGCTTTCGATCCACTTTTGTAATGGATCGAACGAGCAAAATATCCGCATCGCGCACCAGTTCCGGAGAGATTTCCCGCCCGGAAGCCGTAACGATCGTTCCAAATTGGGAGAACACTTCTCGCACAAAGGGGATGTTTTCGTCTGCCACAACTTTCATTTGAATTCCACAGTCTTTTTCGGATGAACTGCTACTCTTCCCAATGCGTGTGAAAGCTTCCCGGTTTGTCCACGCGCTGGTACGTGTGGGCGCCAAAAAAATCCCGCTGCGCCTGGAGCAGGTTGGCTGGCAGATGCTCACTGCGGTAGCTGTCGAAATAGGCCAGCGAGGCGCCTGTAGCCAGCATCGGCACTCCCGATTGGACGGCCGTGGAAACCGTGTACCGCCAATTTTTCTGGAGATTTTGCAGGCTTTCCGCAAATTTCGGATGAATCATCAAATTCGGCAAATCCGGATTCTGCAGGAACGCCTGCCTAATGTCGTCCAGCAATTTTGCTCGAATAATACAGCCGCCCTTCCAGATTCGAGCAATTTCAGCAAAATTTAACCGGTAATCGTATTCTTTGGATGCCCAACGGAGCAGTGACATTCCTTGAGCGTACGAGGTGATTTTTGACGCGTAAAGGGCATCGTGAGCCGCGGCAATCAACACATCCCCGCGATCATCGAAACGGTTCTCCGGCCCGCGAAGTACTTTAGACGCGGCAACGCGCTCGTCCTTGAAAGCCGAAAGAATTCTGGCTTCCACCGCAGAGTTGATGGTTGGAATCGCCACTCCGACGTCCAGCGCATTTTGGGAGGTCCATTTTCCCGTGCCCTTTTGCCCTGCTTTATCCAGAATAACATCGATAACCGGGTTTCCTGTTTCGGGATCGATTTTACCGAAAATTTTTGCGGTAATGTCGATGAGATAGGAGTTAAGAACGCCCCGGTTCCAGTCTTCAAAAATCTTTCCAAGAGAATCTGCCCCTAAACCGAGAATGGATTTCAGCAAAAAATAAGCTTCGGAAATCAATTGCATGTCGCCGTATTCAATCCCATTATGGACCATTTTCACGTAGTGGCCCGCGCCCCTGGGACCGATGTACGTGCAGCACGGGCCGTCTTCCGCCTTGGCAGCAATCGCGGTAAAAATAGACTCCACTCGCCGGTACGCGCTTTCCTGTCCTCCCGGCATCAAACTTGGACCGTGCAGCGCACCGGATTCACCCCCGCTAACTCCCGTTCCGATAAACTGAAATCCCTC
>CAZIYL010000270.1:2109-3258 GCA_964543425.1 uncultured Deferribacteres bacterium | reverse complement strand
TCCTTCCTCCAAAATCTGTTTAAAGGAACTTCCGAATGAAAATATTGGTCACAGGTGGTGCCGGATTTATTGGCTCCCATACCGTTGATGCATTATTAAATAAAGGCCATCAGGTCAAAATTTTGGACAATTTGCAGCAGCCCGTTCACCTCAAGGGAAAACCGGACTATCTTCCCCCAAATGTCGAATTTATCTTTGGCGACGTCAGAGATAAAAGAACCCTGCAATATGCCTTAGAAAATGTGGATGCCGTTTATCACCTGGCTGCCTATCAGGATTATTTACCGGATTTTAGCACCTATTTTCATGTCAATAGTGTGAGCACGGCGCTTATCTATGAAATAATTGTCGAAAAAAAACTCCCAATCAAAAAAGTTATTGTTGCTGCCTCCCAGGCTGTTTTGGGCGAAGGACTCTACCAATGTTCAAAGCACGGCAAAATGATTCCTGATATCCGTTTGGAGAAACAATTGCGCCAGAGAGATTGGGAACACCACTGTCCCTTTTGCGGGGAAATAATGCACTATCTTCCGACGCCCGAAGAAAAAATCAATCCTCAAAATCAATATGCGATGAGCAAATATTCCGAGGAGATGATTGCCATCAATCTGGGAAAGCGCTATGATATCCCGTCGGTGGCCATGCGCTATTCCATTGTACAGGGACCTCGCCAATCCTTTTATAATGCCTATTCGGGCGCTATGCGTATTTTTGCCCTCTCGCTTTATTTTAATAAGCCCCCCATTATTTTTGAAGATGGAAAACAAATCCGTGACTACATCAATATTCAGGATGTGGTCAATGCAAATCTTCTGGTTCTTGAGGATGAAAGAGCCGATTATCAGGTGTTCAACGTGGGAGGGGGAAAGCCCTACACGGTGATTGAATTTTATGAAAAAATGCAGGAAGTCATTGGGAAAAGGCTCGACCCTGTTATCGACAATTATTATCGCTATGGCGACACCCGGCACATCTTTTCAGATATTTCCAAACTCAAAAGCCTGGGCTGGGAGCCGAAAGTCCCCATCGAGCAAAGCATTCGGGATTATTGGGACTACCTCAACAGCCAGACGGATATTGAAGATATTTTGAGCTTTGCCGAAAACCGAATGAAACAGCTTAATGTTATTCGAAAAGCCAAAGATGAAT
>CAZIYL010000270.1:0-2009 GCA_964543425.1 uncultured Deferribacteres bacterium | reverse complement strand
CGGGATTGGATTCGCAATGAAAAAGATTTCTTGATTGTCTATGCGGATAATCTGAGTACGGTGAATCTCCACAAAATTCTTTCTGCTCACAGAACCTCAAATCCTGTTCTAACTATGGGGCTTTTTCGGACCAACCGTCCGGATCAATGCGGCATTGCCACGCTGAATGATTCTGATGTAATCACTGATTTTACCGAAAAACCCGCAAACCCAACCTCTGATTTGGCCAATGCGGGAATTTATGTGGCGGGCCCAAAATTGTTGGAATACCTGCCAGAGAAAACGCCGGCCGATTTTGGGTTCGATGTACTGCCACATTTGGTGGGGAAGATGAAAGGCTATATCATCGAAGAATATATTCTGGATATTGGAGATATGAAAAATTACGAGCAGGCTCAAATGGATAGTCGAAACCTGATTTTTTAGGAAAGGGGAAACGATGATTATTGTACAAACACCGCTGCGAATCAGTTTTGCCGGCGGGGGCACGGATTTAAAGGATTTCTGGGCGAATGAGGAGGGCTGGGTGGCAAGCTCAGCCATCGACAAATATGTGTATGTAATTGTTAAAGAGCGCTTTGACGACAAAATCTATGTCAATTATTCAGAAAAAGAAATTGTAGATTCAGTTGATGACATTCAGCACGAACTGGTTCGTGAAGCTATGAAGATAACCGGTGTTACATACGGCGTAGAAATCACTACTCTTGCGGATATCCCTTCGGAGGGAGGGTCCGGTCTGGGTTCCTCCAGCAGCGTTACAGTGGGATTGCTGAATGCATTTTACGCCTTTAAGGGAATTCAACAACCGGCGGAGGTCCTGGCTCAACAGGCCTGCGAGATTGAAATCGATATTCTGGGCAAGCCTATCGGAAAGCAGGATCAATATATTGCGGCTTATGGCGGGCTCCGGTTTTTTAAATTTCTGAAAAATGGAAAGGTGGAAGTGGAAAAGTTGCCGGTTTATAATGAAAACTACAGGCGCCTTGGTTCCAATCTTATGCTGTTTTATACAGGAATTACCCGCAGTGCCGATGTTATTCTGAAACAGCAAAAATCAAATACAATGGACAGGATAGAGTACCTGCGAAAAATCAAATATCAAGCTGCTGAAGTCCGCGAATATCTTTTAATGAATCAATTTGATCAAGTCGGCCACGTTCTGCGAAAGACCTGGGAATACAAGAAGCAGCTGGCAAATGGCATTACATTACCGGAAATAGAAACAATGTACGAGAGAGCGCTGGAGGCGGGTGCGCTTGGCGGGAAAATAAGCGGCGCCGGAGGGGGAGGGTTTTTGTTGTTATATTGCCCCCGGGAGAAACAGAATCACGTTAGAGAAGCCCTGAAAAATTATAGGGAATTTCCCTTTCTTTTAGAACAGGATGGCAGCAAAGTCATCTTTAACTACAGGAGGTACGTATGGAAATAATTACCCCCGAACAATTTATGGAGAAGATGCATACCGCATCGATGGCTATTGATTTTAATGAAGTACATCAGGTTGTGGATTTATTGGAAGATGCCTTTGTTCACAAGAAAACCGTTTATGTCTTTGGAAATGGAGGCAGCGGTGCCACGGCTTCTCACTTTTGCGAGGATTTGGGAAAAGGAACGATGGACGGCGCCGATTTAGATCACCGCTTTCGAGTGATGAGTCTCACTGACAATACACCTTACATTTTGGCATGGGCCAACGACCATGGTTATGAGACCATATTCGAACAGCAGCTTAAAAATTTTGCCGATCCCGGGGATATTGCCATTGGTATCAGCGGCTCGGGTAATAGTGAAAATGTAATACGGGCCATTGATTTTGCCACAACGGCAGGATTAAAAACGGTTGGCGTAACGGGTTTTAATGGCGGCCAATTGCGGGGAATGGTGCATTACAACATCCACGTCCCGATTGATGATATGGGTATTGTGGAGAGTGTACACGTTCTGATTTTTCACTATATTGTTTACAATTTGCGCGACCGCATCGCCAATATGAACGGCAAACTCAA
>CAZIYL010000269.1:0-3261 GCA_964543425.1 uncultured Deferribacteres bacterium | reverse complement strand
AAGAAATTATTGGATGGGTTTCTGTCGGGAAGGGAGAGGCTGAGAGAAGAAATGAGGAATGTGAAAAAAAACAACAGACAAGGAGATTTATTTAAATAAATGAAATACGATCCCAATAAACATCATCGGCGCTCCATACGTCTGAAAGGCTATGATTATTCACAGGCAGGCGCCTATTTTGTAACGATATGCGCCTATAACCGCGAATGTTTGTTTGGGGAAATTGTGGACGGGAAAATGGCATTGAATGAATTGGGAGAAATTGTCCGCGAGGAATGGATTTATTCGACAAAAATACGGAATGAAATCAAAATGGATGAATATGTGGTTATGCCAAATCATATACACGGAATTGTCATAATCAAAGATGTTGACAATGTTCCCGTAGGGGTGACCGGCCGGTCACCCCTACAACGACGGTCACCCCTACGGCAAGACGACCGACACCCTCATGGCCCAAAACCCAAATCAATCGGTTCATTTATTGCCGGTTTCAAATCCGTCGTTACCAAACGTATTAATGAATTACGTAAATTGCCGGGCGCATCGGTTTGGCAACCAAATTATTATGATCATATTATTCGTGATGAAAAAGAATACTATAAAATTAAAAATTATATAAAAAACAATCCCGCACAATGGATCGAAGATAAAAATAATCCAAACAGTATTATGGGATTAAAGGAGAAAGAATAAAATGAAACCTTTTCACACCATTGCTGTGCCTCATGAAGATATTCTGAAGGGACGCCTGACCATGGATGTCTTTGCGGCGGATCTTTGGGATGTGGTACAGAATAGAGGAGCGGACGAGTATAAGGACGCTGAGACATTTTTCAGGAAAACCTATCTAACTCAGGGGCTGGACAATTTGCTAAAGGTTGTGGAAAAGCGGCTTCACGGTGAAGGCGGGGATCCCATTATTCAATTGCAAACCCCGTTTGGCGGAGGCAAGACCCATGCCTTGATTGCGATGTATCACAAGGCAAAGGAGTGGGGGTCAAAAACCATTGTGGCAGTGGGTACTGTATTGAGTCCAAAAGAAACGCTTTGGGGATTATTAGAAAAACAATTGACGGGGCGGATTGAGAAATGCAAAGAGCCGATTTCCCCGGGTAGAGAAGTCATTCGGGAGCTTTTATCTAAGAATCAACCGGTCATTATATTAATGGATGAGGTGTTGGATTATGCCACAAAAGCCTCGGCCATAACAGTGGGAAACAGCACACTTGCAGCGCAAACAATGGCTTTTTTGCATGAGCTTTCGGAAACTGTAAGCGGTTTGGAAAAGGTTTCTTGGGTGGTAACTTTACCGGCCAGCGGCATTGAACATTATGGCGAAGGGGCAGAAAAACTTTTTCAAATGTTGCAAAAAGTGACAGGTCGTGTGGAGAAAATCTATACGCCGGTTGAAGAAAATGAAATATCAAAAATTATTCGAAGGAGACTATTCAGTCGCATCGATGCAGAAGGTGTTAAGAAAATTGTCAATGAATTTGTAGATTATGCGGAAAAGGAAGACATTTTACCCCCCAATGTTCAACCCAGCGAATATCGACGGCGTTTTCAGGATTCTTATCCTTTCATGCCGGAAGTAGTGGATGTATTGTATCAACGTTGGGGGAGTTTTCACACTTTTCAACGCACGCGGGGTGTTTTGAGATTGTTGTCGCTGGTGATTCACGACATGAGAGAAAGTGAAAAGCCCTACATCAGTCTGGCTGACTTCAATTTAAATCATCAAGAACTTCGACAGGAGCTTTTAAAACACATTGGGCCGGAATATAACGGCATCATTGCCAACGACATTACCGGACCAACTTCGGGGTCAAAAAAGGTGGATATGGCGTTGGGGAGTGCCTATCGGGGGTTAGGTATCGGGACGCGAACAGCGACCACTATTTTTATGTATTCTTTTTCAGTGGGACAGGAGCATGGGACGACTTTAGGGGAAATTAAACGATCAGCCACCACTTTGCAAAATCCCTCACCGCTCGTCGCGGAGGCTATCGAGCAATTAAAAGGGAAACTCTTCTATTTGCAGAGCCGGGGTGAAAACTATTTCTTTTCAAATCAAGTTCAACTTCCTAAAATTGTTTTGAATTACATGGAAAATATTAAGGCACAGGACTTGGTGCCTCTTGAGAAGGAATTAATTAAGAAATCTATTGCAGGACGGCTATTCAGAACATATATCTGGGAAAATAAGACGGAGGACATTGCCGATACGGAAGAGCTAAAATTAGTGGTATTGAAAGAGAAAAATAGTGAATTGATTAAACAGCTCTTGTTGAATAAGGGGCAGACGCCTCGAATTTATCGGAACACACTTTTCTTTCTTTATCCCTTGAATAGTGAACGGCCGGCTTTTACCAATATGCTAAGGCGAAAGATTGCTCTTGAAAATATTTACAAAGACAAGAATTTAAATTTGTCTGAAGAACAGAGAAAAGAGGTAAAGGGTGAATTAAAAAGGATTGAATCAGATATAATGGAGTCTGTGAGGCGACTTTATCGCCTGATTGGTATTCCCACACGAGATGGCTTTAAGGAAAGTGATCTTGGTATTCCCACCTTTGGCATCAACAAGAAAATTGATGAAGAAATATTTGATCGACTGAGCCAGGAAGGGGAAATTTTGCGAAAAATTGCTCCGATTGTTTTAAGGGAAAAGTACTTGAGCCAACAGGACTATGTTGTCATTGCGCAGCTTTATCAATCGATGCTAAAAACACCAGGAGAGGCGCGTCCGGTATCAAAGGGAGTCATCGAGGAAAGCATCATTGAGGGTGTGAGGATGGGATATTTTGGATTAGGGGAATTGAGGGAGGGGCTGCCGGTTTGCAGCTATTTTGAAACGACTCCGACTATTTCATTTGGCGATCAGGAAATATTGGTGAAACAGACGATTTGTGAAGAAGAAAAGAAAAAGAAAGGGGAAGAGGCAGGGGGGAAAGGGACCTATAAGCCCGGAGAGCCGGGAGGAGAGACGGCGGTGAGCGAGACTCCACCAAGCGGCTTTCCTCCAAAAGAAAATGAAAATGGGCGTAAGGAGATTAGATTAAAATTCCAGGTTCCAAAGGGCAAGATCTCCAATATTATGGGTATTATGAATCTACTACAAAGCAAATTTAATGTGATGGAAATTTCTATTTCTGCGCAGGACGGTTCTATTTTGGAGCAGGATATTGAAGACAAGATTGGGGAGACATTTCGGCAATTGGGAATTGATTACAAATTGGAGTAATGGTTGTAAAAAGA
>CAZIYL010000268.1:0-3272 GCA_964543425.1 uncultured Deferribacteres bacterium | reverse complement strand
TGCTAAAGCGGTTTTTTTCTCTTTTCTTTTTAGGTTCCCCACGATTGAAATCGTGGGCTTAATTTGGAACGATCACGTAACTTTGAGATATACTTTAAAATCCGAAGCATGAAATCCGAAATCCTTTACCCCGTTAGATAGTGACTGTTTGTTTAAAGGAACAAATTCCAAGAAACCGCTTTTATCAAGCAATCTACTGTTCCTTTTAAATTTATCTGACGGGGTGAACAAATTGGAATAGCCAAAATTCAAAAGGAAGTAAAAAAACCATTTGGTTACTGTTTTGGAAATTGCATTATTTGAATTTTAGATTTGTTTCAATCCAGATTCGGAAAACTTAAAAAAACCGCAAAAGAATAGGCTGTCATTGTGAGCGATCCGCCAACTGGCGGGGAGCGAATCAATCTCATCGCGAAAATAGACAAAGATTGATTCGTCGTTCGCACTTTTTCAAAAAAATACCGAAAAAGTGGGAACTCATCACAATGACATGAAAATTTTAGCAATATTCCGAATCTGGGTTCAAATTTCGATATTCGACATTCGCATTTACGTTGACTCAAGATGGTCCGATGCTATCTTTTCAAAAAATACGTACCGGAATTTACGAAATAGGCTGCGAAACAAAAATTGATTGAATCCGAAGGTGCCCCATGAAGCTTCGACTAAAAATTTTAATTGGGTTTTTGATATTGGCGGTGATTTTAATGCTGGCTGAAATTTGGTCGGTTTATCAGGTGAATACGATGCGCCTGTCGGTTCAGGAAAGTCTGGATGGGAATTACAAAGGCATCCATGCAGCACAGCGCATGCTTCTTGCGCTGGAAACTGAAAATCAGGCTATTTTCACACTTCTCCAAGGCAATTGGAAAGAAGGCCGCCAACACTTAACCTCGGTCGATTCGGCTTTTCAAATCGACATGGCAACGATCGAAAAAAATGGCAAAGCGGCTTCTCAGAAGTCGCTTATAAATTCCATAAAGAAACAATATGCTGCCTTTCAGCTCCTTTGGGAAAAGCCAATTGTGGGGACAAAGAAGGAAGAAAATTTGAACTGGTACGCGAATCACATTCTGCCTGCGCAAATGAAGATAAAAATTTCGTTGAATCAAATTATTCGCGTGAGTAATGATGACATGTACAAAACCGGTTTGAATTTGAAAAATAGCGTTCATCGTGCGATGATGCCGGGTGTGGTGGCGATGTTGGCAGCCATTATTTATTTGCTGCTCTTTAATTTTTTCATTAATCATTATTTGATTTCGCCCATCCTGAAAATTACAAAGGGGCTAAAAAATCTATTGGATCAGAAACAACCTTTCGAAGTTGAAATCGAAACAGATGATGAGATTTCTGAATTGGCATCGACGATTACGACACTGGTTTCCAAAATGAATTATGGCGAGATTGAAGAATGAGGCTTCATGTCATATTTCGGTACAACGGATATGTTCTCTTATTAAATGCGGCATTTTTGTTTATTTCCGCTGGAATTTCTGCACTGAATGGCGATGCCGCCCTCATTCCGTTAATCTACAGCGCCCTGCTGGTGGTGCTTTTTGGATTATTTCCGTTCCTGTTTGTGCCGCCAATCAAGGACATTTCCAACAATGAGGGACTGGCCATTGTGGTATCAGGCTGGCTGTTGTCCTGCCTGGTGGGAACGATCCCGTACATTATTTGGGGGGGTGAGTTTACCTTTACTAACGCCTGGTTTGAAAGCGTTTCGGGTTACACCACCACCGGTTCCTCCATTTTAAATAATATTGAAGCCCTCCCAATGGGACTACTGTTCTGGCGAAATGCAACACATTGGATTGGTGGAATGGGAATCATTGTGTTTGTTCTTTCCGTGTTGCCGTCGATGGGAGCCGCCAGCCGGATTTTGTACCGCTCGGAAATGTCGCCGGTGGCCATGGAAAATTTCCAGTACCGTACCAAACAGGCACTGCGAATTTTGCTAAGTGTGTATGTGGGACTTACGGTTGCGGAAACGCTTTTTCTGCTTCTATTTGGGATGAATCTTTTCGATGCCGTCACGCATGCATTTGCCACAATTGCCACGGGTGGATTTTCACCGAAAAATGCCAGCATCGCTTTTTACCACAGTGTTCCAATAGAAGTGACGATTAGCATTTTTATGATTCTTTCCGGAACCCATTTCGGATTGCTCTACATGGCTTTTTCGGCTCATCCAAAGCCTCTCTGGAAATCTCCGGTTGTCCGGTATTATGTTCTTGCTCTTGGTGTTGGTATTTTATTTTCAACCTTGAATATTCGCGGGTCTCAGTACCAATCCTGGTGGCAGTCCTTACGGTATGCCTCATTTCAAATTATATCCATCGGAACCTCCACAGGATTTGCCACGACAAACACAGCCATCTGGCCGCCCCTTTCACAATTGCTGCTGCTCTTTTTCATGATGCAGTGCGCCTGTGCCGGATCAACTTCCGGCGGAATTAAGGTGGATCGAATTGTGATTTTTGGCAAAGCATTCGTTCGGAGGATCCGGCAATTTCAGCATCCCAAAGCAATCCTTCCCCTTCGAATGGGGGAGAAAAAAATCGGGGACGATGCTGTTGCCATGAGCGTGCTTTACATTGCCGTTTATCTGGGGATTTTGTTTGTGTCGACTTTAATTTTGACTGCTCTCGGGATGGACATTATTTCAGCGTTTTCCGCATCGGCTACCACAATGGGCGGTGTAGGTCCCGGATTGGGAATCGTGGGTTCAACATCCAATTTTTCAGCCCTGCCTGTCCTTGGAAAATTGACCCTCACATTAACCATGCTGCTGGGGCGTCTTGAGATTTTTGGCCTGATCATTTTCTTTATTCCAAAGACCTGGCGGCGGGCGTAAAGGGCTCTTTTAGCAGGCACTCAAACGTATTCCGAAAGGCGGATCGTGCTGATGAGGAAACGGTAGACATAAATTAGAATCCGATACACGAAATCCGAAACAAATTGGAATGGTCGAAATTCAAAACGAAACAAAAGATTTATTTGGTTATTTTTTAAGAAGTTGGTTTATTTGAATTTTGGATTTGTTTGGAAAAAAGAACTTACAATTCTACCGTTGCGAGTTTGACAAAAAAAGCTGTTGGGATTTTGTTTTTGAATAGGAACAAAGAGAGGTTCTTTCCGGTCGTTGAGTGATCCGCCTAAAGGCGTCCACTCGGCGACCGGCTGTGGCAAATTTATTTCTTATGATGCAACTGTTATAAAATCAAGCAAATAGATAGAACTTGCTACGGTAGAAACTTACAACGTTT
>CAZIYL010000267.1:0-3277 GCA_964543425.1 uncultured Deferribacteres bacterium | reverse complement strand
TCCAGATCGAATGGCGTACCGTCCGTAAACGTTGTTCCGCCTCCGCGCCGGCCTCCAAATTCAAAATGAATGCCTCCCATATCGCCATAATTGCCAAAATCAAAGCCGCCTCCGGGAACCTGTCCGCCGTATTTCCGTAACTGGTCGTATTTAGCCCGCTTTTCCTTGTTGCTTAAAATGTCGTAAGCCTCAGCGACATCTTTAAATTTTTCTTCTGCCGCCTTGTCGTCCGGATGCGAATCGGGGTGATATTTTTTTGCCAAATTCCGATAGGCTTTCTTAATCTCAGCATCTGATGCACTCTCGCTGACACCTAATATTTTGTAATAATCCTTCAGATCCATCGCGTATCACCACCATTCCAGTTATTTTTTCTGTCCCACTTTAACCTTTGCCGGACGAAGCAGTTTCCCCTTGTAGCGATAGCCCTTCAGCCAGGTATCTAAAACCTTGCCGTCCATGTGGTCACTTGTTTCTTCAACGGAAACAGCCTCGTGCACATTGGGATCAAACATATCTCCTTCGTCACCGAAGGATTCCAGTCCATGCGATTGAAGCGTAGAAAAGAGGTTTTTATAGATGATTTCCATTCCCTGACGCAGGGATTGCTCCGACGCCTCAGAATTAAGCAAACGTTCCATATCATCAAGAATGGGGAACAGCGTTTTGAACACATCGCCGCGGACGTAATCATAGACTTGTTCGCGCTCTTTTTGCACACGTTTCCGATAATTATCGAATTCCGCCTTCAATCGCTTAAGCATCTTGAGGCATTCGTCCAATTTAATATCCTGCCGGGATGTAGGTCTTCCCTGATCCCTCACATCGCGCTCATCCACTGGTTTTGACATCCCGGCAGATTCCTGAGACTCCTCAGACTCCCCAATCTTTTGGGAGTCCGAATCTATGTTCTGATTGGACCGCGGCGGCTCCAATTCGTCATGTTCTTTGTTTTGATCATATTCAATCGGAATCGAATGTGATTCATTTTCATTAAAATCCTGCATCAACATTCCTCCATTTTAATTTTTTGTGACGCCTAAATTTATTTTCAAGTCCCAAAATCCTGTCATTACCTGAAATAAAAACAACCTGATTGACTCCCTCTTTTTTCGGGTGCAATTGACCGCTCTACCGAATGTGGTAAATAATTCGAATAAAATAGTCATTTCCCAAATCATCCGAATAGGTGACCGATTGAATCAATCCTTCGCGAACCCAATCGGGTATCTTAATGGCCAACGAAATATCTTTCAACAAATACCCTCGCCCCCGACACAGTGAACACACACCCGAATGCGCCCACCCCTCTCCTCCGCAAGCGGGGCACGCCATTTCTACCGGGAATTTTATCTGAAACTCTTTTTCCAAACCAATTTTCCCGGCCTCAAGAAAAACATCGAATGCCAAATCGTAGGTACCTCAATTTCCTTCCTGAAAAGGATATTTCCAGAAATCACTGAAAAAATTATCCAATTCCCAGCCGGGATTCCAGGCAACCGCAGATTTGATTCTTCCCCTCTGTTGATTTTCTTCCTGTTCCAAACGCTTGTCGTAATCAGCCCGTTTTTTTTAATCGGATAGGATCGAATAGGCTTCATTAACGCTTTTTAATTTCTCTTCGTCCCCTTCTTTCCCCTTATCAGAATAATATTTTTTGGCCAATTCCCGATAAACCCTTTTTATGGTTGACTGATCTGCATTTCGATCAATCCCCAGGATCAAATAGAAGTCGTTCAACGCCATTTTCAATCAAACCTCCGCACAATATTAAATTGTGCCGGAATTTTTCCTTAAAAAAGTACTTCATTCAATCGCCTCACAACTGGCACAAAATTTATTCATATCGCAATACTTATTAACGCCGTTACAAAACAATTGGTTTCTATTTCAATCCGGGAATTCTGCAATTTCACTTGAATATACAAAAAAGGGAGCTAATAAAATTGAACCTCCGCCAAATTTCGCTCCCTACTACCGCCACAAATTTTTACAAAATAAGCGCGGGGTCGCCTGCTACAACCAATCCTCATTGAGAATTAGCTACGAGGGTTTACAACCCGGTGCAGGTCCCGCGCTTAAAAGATGCCCGCCTTATTCCGTAGCAATCGGAATTTCCTTTGATTTCGCCTCTTCCCGTTTCGGCAAACGAATCTTTAATACGCCGTCTTTGAAATTGGCCTTAATCTTGGAAGCATCTACAATTGCCGGCAAGGTGAACGTCCGCTGAAAAGAACCATAGGTTCTTTCGACCCGGTGATAATTTTCATCCTTGGTCTCTTTCTCCTGTTTCTTTTCGCCTTTAATCGTCAGCATATTGTCCTGACCTGACAATTTAATGTCATCCTTTTTAACACCCGGAAGTTCAGCGGTTACAATCAGATCATGCTCCGTTTCGGAAATGTCCACAGCCGGCATCCACATGCCCTCCGCAGCCGTTTCACCAAACTTTTCCGGCAACGATCCAAAGAAATCGTCGAATAGACGGTTCATCTCATCCCGAATGCCCAAAAGGTCTCCTGATGGTCTCCATCGTACAATTGCCATTGTATATTACCTCCCGTTTTTAGTTCTTTAAAAATCTATTAATTTACTTCATTGCTTTTTTTATTTGCAAGAGCTGTGCCAAATTTACTGATAAATGCTATCTTATTGTTAATACCGTACTTATAATGTTTTTGGTCATTCAAAATGCCGGGCAGACATTCTGTCAGATTTTCAGGGAACGTCGGTTAATTTGTCAGATTTTCTGTCATTTTTCTGAAAATTGGCAAAAATATTTTCCTCAATTTTATTTTATCTTGCGAAAGTAAAAAATTTTTTTAAATTTACTCAATCCTCCTTTTACGAATTGCGGAAATGGAAATGCAATTCAATCTTGGAGCATATTTTAAAGTTACGCGACTAAGTAGTCATTTTCGTAAATAGTGTGACGTATTCTGAAAGATTGATGCTTTTGGTATTAAAACGGTTAACGTTAGTTAACACCCAAAACACGAAATCCGAAATTCCAAATAAATTAAAAGAATCATTTGGTTACTGTTTTGGAAATTGCATTATTTGAATTTTGGATGTGTTTCAAATTTCGATATTTGGGCTTCGCATTTACTTTAACTCAAGATCCTCCGATTCTATCTTTTCAAAAGATACGTACCGGAATTTACGAAATGGGCTACTAGTAGAGCGTTTCCTAAATAGCATTCTTTTCATTATGCTATTACGAGCAGTAGAGCGACGAGGCAATCCCATTAAATTCCAATTAGTTAGAGAATGCTTC
>CAZIYL010000266.1:0-3284 GCA_964543425.1 uncultured Deferribacteres bacterium | reverse complement strand
AGGTTCTGGCTGAACCCCGGGGCAATCTGCTTCAGTTGCGAACCATTGAGCCCAATGATGCGTGGAATCTCAAATTCAAAGGCCACTGGATAGACCTGGACAGTGCCTGGGTGGTGGAGCCGGTGGAATTCGGCCCGGTGCGGGCAACTCTTCACGTGAAGCACAGCTTCCTGGGGCCGCAGAAATCCAATGCCTCGCCAACCGAGGGATTCCCCTCCTCCTTTTTTGACCAGTATATTTCACTCTACGCCGGGCAGCCCTACGTGGAGGTACGGAATCACGTGGAGTGGTGGGAAAGGCACAAAATGCTGAAGGTGGTCTTCGCGGTGGCGGTTAGTGCTAAAAAGGCGACCTACGAAATTCCTTACGCCACGATTCAGCGTTCCACCGGCAAACAGGACGTCCTTTGAAAAAGCACGGTTTGAAGTGCCTGCCCAACGCTGGGCGGATTTGTCTCAGGAGAGGATTACGGCGTCAGTCTGATCAACGAAAGCAAATACGGCTACGACATTAAAGGAAATGTAATGCGCCTGTCGCTCCTGCGCTCGCCGACGGCTCCGGATCCTCTCGCTGACCGAGGCTACCAGGATTTTTCGTACGTGTTGTTTCCGCACAAAGGGGGTTGGCGAGAGGCCGGAACGGCCCGGCTGGCCGTTGAATACAATCAGCCGCTACTTGTTTTTCGCACCGGCGCACACAGGGGCAAATTGCCCAACAAAAAAAGCTTCATTCAGGTGACGCCGAAAAATGTCTTTTTGACTGTGGTGAAAAAGGCGGAGGATTCAAAATCCTGGATTTTGCGTTTTGTGGAAATGTACGGTGAACGGGCGGCCGTTGCCGTTTACCTGGGCAGAAAAGTAAAAGGCGTGGAAGAAACGGATTTACTGGAGAGAAAACTTGCCGTGCTTTCGCCAGTGGGGAAGGGATTCGGCTTCAACATCAAGCCTCACGAAATTCGCACCTTCCGAGTAACGTTTCGGTGAGAAAAGACGCCATGGATTCACGGATTCTAACAGATTTCTTCATTTTAGCAGTCTCGAATTGAGCTTGTAATTTAGGATGTGATTTTGTAAATTAGCAAACGATTGCTAATTTCATGAGTGTGCATGGCCTTTGGAAAAATTCATAAAATTTGCACGGTGTGTGCGATTGTACTGGCTGTTTTTTGCTTGGTCTGATTACCATTCAAATTTCAGCTAAGGGACTTTCCGCATTTTCGATGGGACTGATCGGGCTTTCTTTTCTTATTTTGTTTGGGTTTATTTTTTACCGGAAGCATTGGTTTTTAACTGGTTCTCTGAGAAAAAGCATTGCAGGCACAGCGTATCTTTTGCACATATTTATTGAAAACAAATCAAGATAAAGAAGCGGAAAGTTCCCTCTATCAAAAGGGGATTTGGGGGTGTGTTGGTTTTTAATTTGGTTTCATCCCTTTCAGGAGAGTTCATATGGGGCAGGCACTTGTAAAAGGGAAATCCCCAATCTTACCTATTTTATTTGCCGGCGTGGCCATGTCCCTTGGCTGGGGGATTCGCGGCAATTTCGGCCACGAAACGGGAGCAATGATCCCCGGAGCTCTTATCGGTTTGGCGATTTGTTTGATTTCGGGCAGGGAGGACTGGCTGAAGCGGTGGCCGTTTTTTGGTATTTTGGGAGCCGTCGGCTGGGCATTCGGCGGCCAGATGAGCTACGGGATTGTGATCGGTTACACGCGTGCCGCGGATTTTGTCTCAGTAGCCTACGGATATTCCGGCCTCTTTTTGATCGGCGGATTGTGGGGAGCCGTGGGAGCCGGTTTTCTAATGTTGGCGGTTCTCTGGAAACGGGACGAATTGGTGGAATTAATTCCGCCGTTTCTGGCCGTCATCGTCGCCTGGTTGATCGAAGATGCCCTTTTTATGAGCCTCTGGGGAGATGTGGAGCCGGATGCCGTCTATTATTTTGATACGGACTGGTTTGCCCCCGTGGCGGCACTTGCGGCGCTGCTCCTGTTTACCGCCTTTCAGTGGAAAATTTCCCACGCCGTTTCTTTCATGCTTCACCTGACCCTCGGCTGGATTGTAGGACTGCTTGTTTTTGTCACGCTCCTGGGATGGCACCTTTCGCCTCCCCGCAGCGACAACTGGGCGGGAATGGTCGGCCTTTTTGCAGGACTGCTGATTTTCTTTATCAGAAATAAACTGACGTCCGCCATTTGGGCCTCCCTTCTGGCGTTTTGGTTTTCAGGGATCGCTTTTTCCACAGGCGACCTTTTTCAAACGTTGGGAAGTGCAACCGGGATTTCGCTGGATTGGTGGAAGGTGATGGAACAGAGTTTCGGCCTGATTATGGGAATGGGGGTCGCGTGGATTTTTTTGAAGCTTCGCACGGCACTGCCCGCTTTGGAAGAATCTTCCACCCCATCGAAATGGCCGGAAGACTTCTCCGTATTTTTTGTACTGGGGATTGTGCCTTTCCTGAATTACAAGAAGGCTTTTCCGCATCTCCTCGGGAAAAAACTGGCACCCGAAACGCTTCTGGGAATCCACACACAGTTCTGGTTTTTGCTGGCATTTTTTCTGTTTCTGCTTGTGCTGCTGATTTTTTTGATCAAAAACCGAAGGTGGAAACTTTCGTTCCTTCCGGAACTACAAATGGCAAAGGCGCTGCTTTTTTTCCTGGAATTTCTCTGGCTGAGCGTGGCTGTTGATTTTCTTCCACATCTGTTGCCGTTGAATCGTATTCCTCTGATTGTGGAAGGGTCGTTCTGGGTATCGGGGGTTTTGCTTACGCTCTATGTGGTTTTGGCTCAATGGCCGGTTTTTTCGGATTCCAAAGGCAGCCGGCAGGAGGTCTTCAAATGGCGCTCCATCCTGGTCAGCGGGCTGTTTTTCTTCGTGATCTTAATTTTAGCTCAGACATTTGTGTCCCTGATAAGCCACGAAAAACCGCTCCCCGGAGCGCATATTCGATTTGAAAAGAGTGTTAAGAATTAGGGGTATTTGCGGGAATACGTACATTTTTCCTGCCAGAATTGAAATCATTCATTCGCGTATTCGCGGCTATAAAAATGTGATTCTATTTCCATCGCTCCGGGAAATAATTAGAATCGTCGCATTTTGTTGAAGAATAAAAAATAGATGAGTCTGTTCTAAAAAGTCATTGCCCACTAATTTCACGAATTAATTTTATTGAAATTAAATTCTCTACCGTTGCGAGTTTTATCTAACAGCTTGTATTATAATGAACTATAATAAATCTAAAAAAATTAATTTTTTTGGATATTCTGACGATCTATTTTTTCG
>CAZIYL010000265.1:0-3328 GCA_964543425.1 uncultured Deferribacteres bacterium | reverse complement strand
ATATTATTTATGAGCCTTATTCGGCAGGTACTCCCGAAGCCGGATTTACCGGACTTATGAGCTATTTTAAGGACGTGAGTTATCCTGAGGATAATTATAGTTTGCATTTTAATTTGGGATACCTTTTTCATAATGATGCCGGCGACAAATTAACCGACGATGCCAAAGATACCGTTTCCGCAAAAAGCATTTCCAGCGAATTAACCTATGGATTTGGGGTTCGCTATCCCTTTGATAAATGGGACATTACTCTGGAATTTAACGGAAATGCCTTTTTGCAGAAACCTCCGGTTACTGCCTATTCCAGAGAAAATTACCTTTATTTTACCCCGGGCGTTCGCTATAAAATGCTTCGGTGGCTCAATATCGATTTTTCTGCCGATTTGCGGACGACGCCTGACAAGGACGAAACGCAATATGGATTCGTGCATCATCTTCCAATGACGCTTCCCCGTACCTGGCCCGATTGGCGTATCAATCTGGCGGTTCAGGCATTTATTTTGCCGACATCAATTCGCAAAGAAAGCGAACGCGATATCTTAATGAAAAAGGCCGCCAGTCGCCGGGAATTGTTCGAGCAAATCGTGCGCGAACAAAAGGAAACGGAAGCTGCCGAGAAAGAATTGAATAGAATCAAAGAAGAGCGTCGTAAAGCGGAAAGTCAACTCCAAAAATTGCGTGAATTGTTAGAAGGCAAAAAACAAAAAGGGCAGAAAAAAACACAGCCTCAACAAAAACCAAAACCGTAGAATTTTATGAAAAAGTTGGATGTTATTATTAAGCCGTTCAAATTAGATGACGTAAAAGATGCCCTGCTTGAAGTGGGAATTAAGGGGATGACTATATCTGAGGTTCGGGGCTTCGGACGGCAGCGGGGGCATACGGAATTGTATCGGGGAAGTGAATATCGAATTGATTTTTTGCCGAAAATTAAAATCGAAATCGCCTTGCAGGAGAAAGATGTGGATCGTGCAGTTGAAGCAATTATGAAAGCCGCGCGTACCGGACAAGTTGGCGATGGGAAAATATTTATTTCCGATCTAGAGGAGGTCATTCGAATCCGTACGGGAGAATCTGGAAAGGATGCCTTATAACTTATATTTCGATCTTAAATTTATCTCTCGGGAAAAGACCCTCTAAGATTGAGGGTCTTTTTCGTTTTGGGGAAAATAAATGTCTCAGCCGTTCAGGTTATTCCAAAATTCAAAATGAGGAGGAGAAAAATGAGTCAGACGTATGAATCAATCAAAAAGCTTGCGAAGGAACATGATGTGCAGATGGTCGATCTCAAATTTCAGGATTTCCCGGGACAGTGGCAGCATTTCTCAATGCCCGTCTCCATGATGGATGATGCCCTGTTCGAAGAGGGGGCGGGTTTCGACGGCTCCAGCATTCGCGGCTGGCAGGGAATTAATGAAAGTGACATGTTAGTAATCCCCGACCCCGATACGGCTTTTATCGATCCGTTTATGAATCCCAAAACGCTCAGCCTGATTTGTGATGTGGTAAATCCGCTCACAAAGGAAAAATATTCGCGCTGCCCTCGGAATATTGCGCAAAAAGCCGAAGATTACCTCAAGTCGACTGGAATTGCGGACACGGCTTTCTTTGGCCCCGAAGCCGAGTTTTTTATTTTCGACAATATTCAATTTGAGCTTACCCAGAATTCCGGCTTCTATTTTGTGGATTCCAAAGAGGGTCGATGGAATTCCGGTGCAGACGAAGCGCCCAATCTTGGACACAAGCCCCCTTACAAAGGCGGCTATTTTCCTGTGCCACCCTTGGATGCACTAAATGACATCCGCGCGGAGATGGTCATGGTTATGCAGGAATGCGGATTGAATGTCGAATATCATCATCACGAAGTGGCTACCGGCGGTCAGTGCGAAATCGACCTCCGTTTTGACCACTTAGTGAAAATGGCCGATTCTCTTATGCTTTTCAAGTACATCGTCAAAAATGTGGCTCTTCGAAACAACAAATCAGTCACATTTATGCCTAAACCGCTTTACAACGACAATGGAAACGGCATGCACGTGCATCAAAGTCTCTGGAAAAATGGAAAGCCTCTTTTTGCCGGAACGGATTACGCGGGTCTCAGCGAAATGGGGTTGTATTACATTGGCGGAATTTTGAAACACGCAAGGGCACTGACGGCCATCACAAACCCGACTCTCAATTCTTACAAGCGCCTGGTACCTGGATTTGAGGCACCTGTAAATCTGGCCTACTCCCAGCGAAACAGAAGCGCGTCCATTCGCATTCCGATGTATTCCTCCGATCCCAGGACAAAGCGCATTGAAGTACGATTCCCCGATCCGTCCACGAACCCCTACTTTGCCTTTTCTGCTATGCTAATGGCAGGGTTGGATGGAATTCTTAATAAGATTGACCCGGGTGAGCCGGTTGACAAAAACATCTACGATTTGCCGCCGGAAGAGATCTCGAATATTCCCACAACCCCTGGCAGCCTTGAAGAGGCTCTCAACATTCTGGAAAGCGATTACGATTTCCTGTTGAAAGGCGATGTGTTTACGGAAGATGTAATCGAAACCTGGATTACGTACAAGCGAGAAAATGAGGTTCAGCCTGCCAAGCTCTACCCAACTCCAGTTGAGTTTGATCTTTACTATGATGTCTAACGGATGCCGGTTTCGTATTTTTCCACAGAAAGGCTGGTCAACACGATCGGCCTTTTTGGTTTTTATCGAACGACAGTGCTACTTTCTTGTTGAAATTTAGTTCTTACGCTTTTATATTTACACTACCAATCCGTGTAAAGAGAAAGTGAAATAATGCAAGCGGTGTTTCCTGTTGTGGTTTTTGAATGTTTCTGGGTATATTTTAGTGGCGGGTTGTGCGTAGGGCAAATTTCCAGATTGCACCTGTTGCAAATGAAAAGGTGCTTGAAATAATTTTATCCGATTCCAAACTGAAGGGTAGTAAAAAATAATGGCTCAAAAAACAGGTCGCTTATTTGGATTTTTCTTTGGGGTGGGATGTTTTATCCTGATGGGTTTCGGTTCAGCAAAGGCGCAAACCCCGGCACCCTCCACTGGCGGCGTTCGCTTCTACGCAGATGCCGCAGGCTTCAGCGATCTGAAATCTGACCAGAAAACCTACGAGGAAATCTATCTGACGCTTACGATGGGGCAATTGACGTTTGTTGAAAAAGAGATGAAATATCTGGCCGTCCTTCAAATTCTGGGAGAAATTACGGATGCCTCAGGAAATTTTGTGGATTCGGTGAGAGCAACACGTCCGGTAGTGTTAGATTCAGTTTTCGGGAAGTTTCGCAAACAGTCTCTTTTTCAGAATTTTGGCGTTA
>CAZIYL010000264.1:0-3343 GCA_964543425.1 uncultured Deferribacteres bacterium | reverse complement strand
GCTTTCCATGCCGTGTACGATGTACACAAACAGGAAAATGTTCACATGCGATTGGCTGCCTATCTGGTTTCTGTAAAGCGTGTTGCGGAAGCCTGCAAATTGCGCGGCTGGGTGTAAATCACCTGCCAGAGGTAACAATAGAATTACAAAGCCGAACTCAAATGGGTTCGGCTTTTTTGTTTGTGGTTCACTGCGCTCCGTACATTTAGAGGAAGGAAAAACCTGCTGCCTCTATCCGCCAAATCTTTCCTTGAATCTTTCCGCAAACTTTCTTACATTTTTTCAGCACAAAAAGAGGAGATTTGAATCATGGAACCAAAATACACCGACCAAATTGTTGAACGTTTTAAGAAATATGTGTCATTCGACACACAATCATCGGAAGAATCCGAATCATTCCCAAGCACAATGAAACAAAAGAATCTGGCAAAAGTGCTTGCCGAGGAATTGAAGGCGATGCGATTGGAAGATGTTGAAATGGACGAATGGGGCTACGTAACGGCGACTTTGCCTGCAAATACGGACAAAAAGGTGCCTGTAATCGGCCTCATTTCCCACATGGACACCTCGCCGGAAGTTTCCGGTGCCAACGTGAAACCGGTTATTCACAAAAATTACCGGGGCGGCGACATTCAACTACCTGGCGATCCGGCACAGGTAATTCGATTCGCCGATACACCTGCCTTGAAAGACCAGACTGGCCATGACATTATTACCTCCGATGGAACCACCCTGTTGGGCGCAGATGACAAAGCCGGAGTTACGGAGATATTCACGTCGGCTCAGTATTTTCTGGATCATCCCGAAATCAAACACGGCAAAATCCGAATTGCCATCACCCCGGATGAGGAAGTTGGCCGCGGCACCGAGCATTTTGACGTGAAAAAATTTGGTGCCGATTACGCCTACACCATGGACGGAGAAACTGTCGGCGAGATTGAAAACGAAACCTTTTGCGCCGATTCCGTTGTGATTACGATTCACGGAATCAATATGCACCCGGGCTACGCCAAGGGTAAATTGGTAAATGGAATTAAAGTTGGAGCCGAAATTATCACGCGACTTCCAAAAGATGAATTGTCACCGGAAACAACCGAGGCGCGGGAAGGTTACGTCCACCCACATGCGATTCAGGGCGGTGTAGAAACCACTACACTGAAGTTCTTGATTCGCGATTTTACCGTAGAAGGCCTCCATGAAAAAGAGGAATTCTTGAAGAGTATTGCGGATTCCGCACTTAAAGAATTTCCGGGCGCCACGATGGACTTTGAAATTCAGGAATCCTACCGGAACATGCGTTACAAGTTGGATAAAGATCCGAAACTGGTGGAATTCGCTCTCGAAGCTGTAAAGCGGGTGGGCTTGGAACCCCACTTAAGCATTATTCGGGGTGGAACCGACGGATCCAAATTGTCTTACGAGGGGTTGCTCACGCCAAATATTTTCACAGGCGGACATAATTTTCATTCAAAATTGGAATGGGTCTCCATTCAGGATATGGAAAAAACAGTGGAAACCATTGTAAGTCTTGTTCAGGTTTGGGAAGAGAAGACCTAAAAAATTGTTCTGTAAAAGGGGCAATCCTAAAGTTTGCCCCTTCCGTTTTGAATGTCCTGTTTATCCTGTCAAATTTCTTGTGACCAAAATAACCCCCAAAAGCGATTTTCGAATGATCAATGTTCTTTTAACAATCCTATTGTCTGTCAGTATTGCTGCTATTCTCAAAATAACGGAATTGAAACACAGCAACCGAATGGTCATCATCGGTACGAATTATATTGTAGCGGCTTTAATTCTGGCGGTTTTTCTGATTGTAAAAAAGGATTTTGTGTTTTCTCTCCCTACGCTTTTGCTTGGACTGACTGGCGGAATCACTTTTCCGCTGGGTTTTTATTTGATTACCCGGGCCATCGGTGAAATGGGAATTTCCGTTTCGGTGTCTGTGATGCGGCTGTCGGTGGTGATTCCCACATTCGGATCGATTTTTGTCTGGCGCGAAATTCCCAACACGTACCAGAATTTTGGAATTGCCCTGACTCTAATCGCGATTTTTCTCCTGTCCAATTTTTCGCTTGTTCGAGATAAAAGAAGCGCCCACTGGCTCCTGGCATTGTCTGTTTTTTGTGTGTTGGGTTTTAATGATTTTTTAATGAAGATTTTCGATTCACTCCGGCCCTTAAGCGAAAAGAATCCGTTTATGTTTGTACTCTTTGGATTTTCGGGCGTCGTGAGTTGGGTGTTTATTATAGGGCAGAAAATTCCGGTACACCGACAGGAAATCGGTTGGGGAAGCCTGCTCGGAATTCCCAATCTTTTTACAACGTTCTTTTTCATTCTGGCTTTGAACCAGTTACCAGGAGTGGAAGTTTTCCCGATGGTCAATATCGGAATTATTTCGCTGTCGCTGTTATTAGGTACGTTTATCTGGCACGAAAAACTAACCGCTCGGGAATGGGCGGGATTCATGTTGGCACTCGCCGCGCTGGCATTGTTAAATGCTGCGTAAGGCTGTATTAGGTTGATTTACTCTTGCTCGAAAATTTATCGATAGGTAGTCTATTTCATAAGTTCTGGTACATATTTTTTGGAAAGATGCCATCGGATGATCTTGAGTCAAAGTAGATACGAATCCCGAATATCGAAATTAGAAACAAATCCAAAATTCAAATAAGGCAATTTCTCAAAGAAAAATAAGCTTATTTGAATTTTGAACGCTGCCGTTGCGAGTTTGATAAAAAAAGCTATTGGGATTTTGTTTTTGAATAGGAACAGGGAGAGGTTCTTTCCGGTCATTGAGTGATCCGCCAGCTGGCGGATCGTATCGAAACGACCGCTTTTACCCCGTGTCGCCTCGATACATCCGCCTAGAGGCGTCCACCCGGCAACCGGCTGTGGCAAATTTATTTCTTATGATGCAACTGGTATAAAATCAAGCAAATAGCTAAAACTTGCAACGGTAGAGGTCTATTTTTTTGCTTTGACAAGCAAAAAAATTCCCAGAGCGCCAAAAAACAGATCACCAAACCAGGCCGCCCAAAACGGGGAAAGAGCTCCGTCGTGGCCGAGGGATTGGGTCACTTTTATCATTCCAAAAAAAACGAACACAATAATCAGACTTAAACCAAATCCCAGCGCAGGCCCGCTGCGGCGATTTGTGACAGCGGGAGGAATTCCAAACAACACGATGATCAGATTTGTAAATGGGAATGCCAGCTTAAACTGAAGATCAACCAGCCATTTGGTGGGGTCCACTCCTGCTTCGCGCATTTTCCCGATAAATGTGCGTAACTCAAAAAAGTTCATTTCCTCAGGCTTCTTCTGAGTTTTTTCCAGATCTTTTGGC
>CAZIYL010000263.1:0-3356 GCA_964543425.1 uncultured Deferribacteres bacterium | reverse complement strand
GGGAACGCCCGCTGAACATGTGGGGGCACGGCCCGCAATTGGACGTGTCCAATCCTGAAGTGGTGGATTTGGTGACAAGGGCTGTTTTGCAGGAAATTAAAGAACACCCCGGCTGGTGGAATTACAGTGTCAGCCAAAACGACAACGATTACTACTGCCATTGCGATTCCTGCGAAGCGATTAACAGTCGCGAAGGCACACCCATGGGTGCCCAGCTTCGGTTTGTCAATGAAGTGGCCAAGCGGGTGGGGGAAAAGTACCCGAACAAAAAGATCGGCACTCTCGTCTACTGGTACACGCGCAAGCCGCCAAAGCACCTAAAACCGCGGGACAATGTACGAATTCAATTGGCGGACATTGAGTGCTGCCGTTTGCATGCCATTGACGATCGCAATTGCCCAAAGAACAGGTCTTTTTACAAGGATTTTATGGGCTGGAGCCGAATTACCAAGAATTTTTACATCTGGACGTACGCTACGGATTTTCGGTACTACGATTTGCCCACACCCAATTTAAAGAGCATTGGCGCCAACATCAAGATTTACGCCAAACATCATGTAAAGGGTGTTTTTGAGCAGGGAAACGGGCACGGATTTTCAGGCGAGATGAGTGACCTCCGCAATTACGTCATTGCCCGGTGTTTGTGGAACCCGAAATTGGACAGTTGGCAGGAAGCACGGGAATTTTGTAAGCTCCATTACGGCAGAGCGGCGTCCATTATTTGGAATTATTTGAAATTTGAACACGAATGGGTGGAAAAACACGGCGATCATTCCAATTGTTTTGCCTTTCCGAGGCGATTGGGATTGAATCGGGAATTTGCGTTGAAGGCATTCGACTATTTTCATCGGGCTCTGAAAGTTGCGGACAACGACACTATTCGGCAGCGTGTAGAGAAAATTTCCCTGACGGCGTACCGTAGCATGATTGAAGCCGGGGCACAATTTCTATATGAAAAGGAATTTCTAAAACGCCGCTACCCCAGAGGGTACGAGCACGTTGTGGAACAGTACATTGCGCTGGCGAAAAAATATCATTTAACCAGCGCGGACGAACGAACTCCCTGGCCGGAATTTGAAAAACGATTGAGAAGTGATTATATCCGGGGCATTCCCGCCGCTAAATTGGAAAACAAAATCTGGAAAATGATTGTAACTCCCGGCAAAAACGGCAAAATGGTGGTCATGGAACACAAACCGGACGGCCGTCAGCTCCTGCAAATGCTTCCGAATAATTTTATGTACGGTGCCTTTGACGAAGTGCCCGGAAAAATCATGGATTTGAGCAAGCTTAAATTCCCGTTTGAAGGAAAGGTCGTCGGGGACACCCTGATTTTGGCGCGAAGGCTAAGTGACGGTTCCGTGTACACGCGACGATTGTGGCTCTCGGCCGCGGAACCGGAGAAGATTTTTTGCCGGACAACCCTGGAACACCGGGGCCGAAAGCCCGGGACGTACCAGTTGGTCGTTCACCCGGAATTTTACACAGGAACCAGAACGAGCGACAGCAAAATTCTCAGCGCGTACATCCGATTTAGCGGGAAGTGGGTACGCTACAACGACGGCCTGACCGCCGATCGCGGCCCGGATGTGTATCTTTTGGTCGATGCCAAAAACGGCGGCGTGCACGCCTATTTTAATCACAAAAAGCAATTTGGCGTCCTGGAAACCTATGATCCGATCAAAGTTGAAAAATTGCGCACGTGGTGGCCCCGGACGAGGAGCTGATTAATCTGGAATTGCAGACCAAGAAAGTGACACTGAAAAGGGGAGAAAAATTCTCCTTCATGTATGCCTTTCAGTACTTAAAAAATTGGCCGCCTGAAATGCAGGAAACATTTAAATAGCCGCGAATGCGCGAATGAAAACTTTTGCTGAACCTTGTGAAGGTTTTAATCCTTCGCACGGTTTTAAGAAAATTTAAAAATAGGAAAAACGGGAATGAAAAAATATTTTACCTCGCTCTTTGTAATAGCTATTTCGATTTTTATTTTGACCGATTTAGGAATGGCACAAAAAAGGGGAAGAACCAAATTTTTGACCCCCAAAATCCCTTTTCAGATTAGGACACACATTTGCTACCGGGCATCTTCTCCGCTGAAAATTGACGGCCGGATCAACGAACCTGCCTGGCAAAAAGCCGCATGGACGAACAACTTTGTGGACATTTGGGGAGTGCGTGGCCCGAAACCGTGTTTCGGCACGCGCGTCAAAATGCTGTGGGATTCTACCTATTTTTACGTGGCCGCCCAATTGGAGGAACCGGACGTTTGGGCTACGCTGAAAAACCGGGATGCGGTCATTTACCACGACAATGATTTTGAGGTCTTCATTGACCCGAACGGAGACACGCAGGACTATTACGAGTTTGAAATGAACGCCCTGAACACGGTGTGGGATTTGCTTCTGACCAAACCCTACCGCGACGGCGGTGATGCCGTGAACGATTGGAATATTCGCGGACTAAAATCGGCCGTTCACGTGGACGGGACACTCAACCACCCAGGCGACAGGGACCACGGCTGGACGCTGGAGATTGCTTTTCCCTGGATAGCGTTGGCCGAATGTGCACACAAGCCTGCGCCGCCTCAACCAGGTGACCAGTGGCGAGTGAATTTTTCCCGCGTCGAGTGGCGTACACGCGTTGTAGAGGGAAAGTACATCAAAATGAAAAACACCAAAACAGGCAAACCGCTACCCGAAGACAATTGGGTGTGGTCGCCCCAGGGGCTCATTAACATGCACTACCCGGAAATGTGGGGTCTGGTGCAATTTTCGGGACACAAAGCGGGCTCAAAGAAAGATGTTTTCAAAGAAAGCGAGGACGAAAAAATTAAATGGGAATTGCGGAAGGTGTACTACGCCGAACAGACCTATTTTTTAAATTACAAAACCTATTCTTCAAATTTGTTATTTCATTTGCAGCCGATTCCCGGCTTCAAATTTCCGCCCGACCTTGTTGCCGGAAAGGATTTTTTTATGGCCACGCTCCGAAATAAGAAAAATTCCGTTCGCTGGCATATTCGCGAAGACGGCCTGGTTTGGAAGGGGAAAAACTGAGGCTGAGATTAAGATTGAGATTGAGGCAAAAACGGGCGGCTTTGACAGAGCTCAGCTACCCTTAAAGCTGGTCACTGAGCCTTGTCGAAGTGCGGTCACTGAGTCTTGTCGAAGTGCGGCCACTGAGCTTTGTTGAAGTGACCGGGGGCAGGTAAATTATTTTTCCAAAGACAAAAAGAGCTAAAAATTTACAAAATTGACGTTTCTATTTTTGGGTAGATTTCTGAATCCGGAGGTTTCGTTTGAATTTAACCTGGTTCGATTGGCTGATTGTGGCGGGGGTTCTGGCGTTCATGA
>CAZIYL010000262.1:0-3364 GCA_964543425.1 uncultured Deferribacteres bacterium | reverse complement strand
AAATCTCAAAAATCAAAATCTTAAACGTGCAGATGAAACCGCTGAAAAGAAAGAACAAACTTCAGAATTACAGGACAAACCATCCAGGCATAAATAAAATGAATTATTATTCGGATTTTAAATTATTGAGCCGTTTGATTCGTAAAGAAGATGATTATTATTTTCTCGAAGATGATGATATTGAAATTTTCCGACTGCCATTTGAATCGTCGGGCTATGGAATCTTGCCGGGAATACGGGGAGATATTCTTGACATTCAATCCAATCGTGAAAACAAGAACCGGGAGAAGCCGCAGTCAAATTTGAATAAGGCAAAAATTGAACGCTTATTTTCGATTTCCGATGCGGCTATTCAGGAAAATCAATCTTTTTCCTATTTGTTATTTAAAAGCAGAACTCCCACAAAAGCGGAAGGCGTTATATTTTTGTTTCACGGTCTCAATGAGCGTTTTTGGGATAAGTACTTGCCCTGGGCGCTAACCCTGCAAAAAATTACGGGCAAGGCAGTCATTCTTTTCGCACTTCCCTTTCATATCAATCGATCTCCAAAGGAATGGAGCAATTCCCGCTTGATGAATCAGCTATCGAGAGAGCGAAAAAAACACTATGGTGCAGATATCGAATCCTCTTTTGTAAATGCGGCATTGAGTACGAGATTACAAGATGCTCCCATGCGGTTTTTTCTGGCCGGGATTCAGGCTTATTCCGATGTTCTTCAACTCATCCGAACCTTCCAATCCGGGAATCATCCTTTCATCGACAGGCATGCAAGCATTGATCTGTTTGGCTATTCCATTGGAGCACTTCTTGCGGAAATTCTGCTCATGACCAATGAAAGTAATCTCTTTGAACATTCAAGACTTTTCATCTTTTGCGGAGGGCCGACTTTGGATAAATTGTCACCTGCATCCCGCTCAATAATGGATCAAAAGGCCGTGGAGTCTCTTTTTTCTTACTATTTGAATACATTTGACGATGATCTGAATCAAAATCTTCTTCTTCGACATCTGGTTGAAGATCCTCCACCGGAGTTTATTTTTTTAAAAAGCATGCTTCAGTTTGATAAAATGAAAACCTTTCGTGAATACCGATTACGACAATTGAATGAAAAACTTCTGGTCGTCGGGCTGATAAAGGACACAGTTGTCTCGCCACAAGCTATCCTGAAGACATTTGCCGGCAACCGCCAACACTTTCAGATTCCGGTTCACATAATGGATTTTCCCTTTGAATACAGCCATCAGAATCCATTTCCGGCAAATGAACACATTCAACAGGATGTTAATCGGGCGTTTACGCGTGTGTTTCGAATGGCGGGAAATCACTTTTCCAACCATTTGTTTTATGATCAAAAAATAAAACAGGCAGGCTAAAGGAAAATTTTCGGGGCGGTTAGTGTAAATGCCTTCCAATAAAATCAGATGCCTCCTTGACTATCTGCGGGAAGTTTTGTATATTTCAGTGTAAAATTAATAATATGTTCAATTTTTCCAACCCCTTTTTGTGGAGATGGTGATGAGTCAAGAATCAGCGCAAAAATTGGAAAGCAAATTGACTGAATCGATTAATCCCGCTACCGGAGAAATTTTGGGAGAAACGCCGGTTCATTCTGTGGATGAGTTAAAGCAGATGATTCGAAAAGCGCGGGAAGTTCAAAAGGAATGGCGGACATACTCGGTGAAGCAGCGGGCTAAATTTCTGTGGCCAACGCAAAAATACCTGGTGGGACACGCCGCCGAAATTGCGGAAATCATTTCCCGTGATAACGGAAAGGTTCGCATGGATGCCCTCGTTAGCGATGTGATCAATGCCATTATTTCAACGAATTATTATTGTAAACATGCTCATAAATTCTTGAAAGACAAAATATTACGGCCCGGAAATATTTCCATGGTCAATAAATACAGTAAAATTGTCCGCGTTCCGTTTGGAGTGGTTGGAATTATTTCTCCCTGGAATTATCCCTTCGCCATTCCATTCCACGAAATTGTCATGGGACTTTTGGCGGGGAATGCCATCATTTTTAAGACGGCCACGGAAACGCAAATGGTGGGGAAAGCAATCAAGGAGGCTATAAATAGGGCGTATTTGCCAGAAGGCTTGTTTGCCTATGTCAATATGCCCGGGCGGCTTGCTGGTGATGCCTTTCTTGAAAATGGGATTGACAAACTCTTTTTTACCGGTTCGGTGCCTGTGGGCAAATATTTGATGCGAAAGGCCTCCGAAACCCTCACGCCTGTGAGTCTTGAATTGGGCGGAAATGACCCGATCATTGTGTGTGAGGATGCCGATCCCTACCGGGCGGCTTCCGGAACTCTTTGGGCAGGGTTTACCAACGCCGGACAAACCTGCGGCGGTGTGGAACGGGTTTATGTTCACAGAACTATCTACGATGAGTACATGGCCATTTTAAAGGAGAAAATAGAAAACCTTCGCGTGGGTTACGACACCGATTTTAGCGTGGATATGGGCGCCATGACCACGACCTACCAGATTGAGGTAGTGAAGGCTCATGTGGAAGATGCCCTGAAAAAGGGAGCCAAAATCTTTGCCCAATCGCACGTGCCGAATGATTCTAATCTGCATAATTTCCTGCCGGCCATGGTTTTGTCGGATGTCAATCACGACATGCTTTTGATGCAGGAAGAAACTTTTGGCCCGGTTGTCGGCGTAATGAAAATAGAAAACCTGGATGAGGGCGTCCGGCTGGCCAACGACTCCGTGATGGGGCTCACAGCCTCGGTCTGGTCGCGAGATTCCCGGAAAGCGGAGCGCATTGCCCGACAGATTCAGACAGGGACGGTCATGATTAATGATCATCTGGTGAGTCACGGAATGGCCGAAACACCGTGGGGTGGCTTCAAGCAGTCCGGCATTGGTCGCACGCATGGAGAACTGGGTCTCCACGAAATGACCGAACCACAGGTGATCGTCCACGACCGTCTTTTCTTTGCGAAGAAAGATTTGTGGTGGCACCCGTACAGCCGGTTGTTGTACGACCGGCTGCTTGGAGCACTGGACTTGCTCTACGCAACAAGTTTCTCCAGACGGCTCAAGGGCTTGTGGAAAGTAATTCGTCTGCTGCCTCGATTGCTGGAGAAATAGGAAAAAAGTCATTCGATGAAAACGAAAATTACAGAGCTTTTGGGTATCCCGTTTCCCATTGTACAGGGCGGAATGATCTGGGTGGCCGGCCACGCTTTGGCCGCAGCCGTTTCGGAAGCAGGGGGACTCGGACTGCTAGGATCGGGGTCGATGTACCGCGAAGAACTGCGTCGGGAAATCCAGGCGACGCGCTCTCTGACACAAAAACCCTTCGGTGTGAACATTCCGCTCCTGCGTTCGGATGTGCAAGAGATTGTGA
>CAZIYL010000261.1:0-3367 GCA_964543425.1 uncultured Deferribacteres bacterium | reverse complement strand
TGTTGAAGCGAAAAATAGCAACGTCCCTTTTTAGTAATTTTAAATGGTCACGTAATTTTGGGATACGCTCGAATTTTAACTTATGTTCAGCATTTTATCGCCAATAGCATCAACCTTTCAGAATACGTCACACTATTTACGAAAAGAACTCCTTAGTTTTTACCACTTCACATGAAACGGTTGTAAATTTAAGGATTTTAGTTAGGATTTGCAATAAAAAATCGGCGGTCATAACTTATTCAGGTTAAGGGGATTTCACTTCTGTATCGGCTGGCCTTTTCCTTATCATTCAGAGAGGCGTTTTGCACGACCACAAATGTGCCCACAGCATGTGCAATAAGTTTTCCGTTTTCATCAAACAAATGCGCTTCCACCACATCCTGTCGTTTTCCATGTTTGATTAGTTTTCCAATTCCACGAATTGCCACCCCCTGTGCGGGTTTCAAAAAATGAATAGTCAATTCCGAGGTCGCCAGCCAGCGAGAGAGTTCATGCAAAACAGCCGCCGTAAACCAACCAGCATTGTCCAGGACGGTCGCGTAGATTCCCCCATGAATGGCCCCAAGGGCGTGATTTAGAGTGGGATTGTATGGCAAATCAATAACGGCTCTCCCCTCTTCCGTAAAGGAAAGCTTCATTCCAAATGTGCGAGCGATCGGAGCCTTCTCATTAAACAAACGCAGAAGTTCCTCTTTTCTCTGATTGTTCATATCTTTTCCCTCCGATTTCAAAATAACATCCCTTCAAGATGCCCAATTCAGCGCCCGCTGAACTGCCTCTTTCCACTTGCGGTAAAGGACTTCCCGTTTTTGATCGTCCATGGCCGGATCAAATGTTCGATCAATTTTTCGGGCATCCAAAAATTCTTGCTGCGTCCAAAAACCAATGGTCATTCCTGCCAGACCCGCCGCTCCGAAAGCCGTGGTTTCAGTAACGACTGGCCGTTCCACCCGCATTGGCAGGATATCTGCCTGAAATTGCATAAGGAAATTGTTCTTGGCGGCACCACCATCCACGGCCAATTTCTTGAACGGCTGTCCGCTAACGACGCGCTGCATTTCTTCAATTACGTCCTTTGTCTGGTAAGCAAGCGCCTCCAATGCCGCCCGTACAATGTGTGCAGGCCCTGTTCCACGGGTAAGTCCCAGTAGGGTTCCCCTGGCGGTTGGGTCCCAGTAGGGCGCACCCAATCCTGCCAGCGCCGGTACAAAGTAGACCCCTCCGGTGTCGGATACGGACGTTGCCATCGGCTCGGACTCCGCCGCGGATTTCAAAATTCCCAGTCCGTCGCGCAGCCATTGAATCGCCGCACCTCCGATGAAAACGCTTCCTTCCAGTGCGTAGATTGTTTTCCCCCCAATCTGCCAGGCAATGGTGTTTACCAATTTCCCGGATTTAGGGAGCCGCTCGCCCGTGGAGGTAACCACAAAAAGTCCCGTGCCGTAGGTATTTTTGATGATGCCTTCCTGCCAACCTCCGTGCGCAAAAAACGCCGCCTGCTGATCGCCCAGGATTCCGGCAATTGGAATTTCTTTCCCCAGAAGTGCTTTTTCGGTATGCCCGAAAATGGCACCGCTTTCCTTTACCTCCGGTAGGATCGCGGCGGGAATTTCGAAAATACGGAGCAGTTCCTCGTCAAATTCAAGCGTGTGAATATTGTAACACAGGGTTCGGGATGCATTGGAGGGTTCCGTGGCGTGTACGGCTCCACCGGTTAAATTCCACAAAATCCAGGTATCAACCGTTCCGAAAATCACCTCGCCGGCGTCCGCCTTTTCCCTGGCACCCTTCACATTTTCCAGAATCCACTTAATTTTAGTCGCAGAAAAATAAGGATCCAAAAACAAGCCCGTTTTTTGTTTGATGATTCCGGCGTGCTCCTGCAAGGCTTCGCACATTGAAGCTGTTCGCCGGCACTGCCACACAATGGCATTGTAAATCGGTTGGCCGGTTTTTTTATCCCACAAAAGAGTCGTTTCGCGCTGATTGGTAATTCCAATGGCCTCGATATTTTCCGCCCCAACGAAATCCACCACATCCAGCAAAGCCTTTTTTGTTGTGTTCCAGATGTCCATCGGATTGTGCTCCACCCATCCCGGTTTCGGAAAAATCTGGGGGAATTCGTAATAGGATTTGGATAAAATGGTTCCTTCTTTTGAAAAGGCGATCACCCGATTCCCTGTTGTTCCCAGATCGATGGCTAACACAGCTTTTTTCTTCATACCTGCTCCTTGAGTTATTCCACAAAATCCTTAATAAACATTTGAACAAATGTTTCCGCACTCTGGCGCCCGTGAATTACATCCCACAATCCCCTCGCCAGAGGCATCGCACATTGGTATTTCTCGGCAAGGTACAGGGTGATTTTTAGCGTGTTAAACCCTTCCGGCAAAACCCCCATTTTTTGTTCGATTTCCTTTAGCGAACGTCCCTGTGCCAGGAATTCCCCCATTCGCCGATTGTGGCTGTGCTGGCTCAGGGATGTTGCCAGAAGATCACCCATTCCTGCCAGATAGACAAAGGTTTCTTTTTGAGCCCCGAGAGCCACGCCTATTTGAGAAATTTCCTCCAGAGCAACCGTCAAATAAGATGACCGAAAATTAACGCTGTCAATGGCAAGTCCGTCAAAAATACCCAATCCAATGGCGTAAATGTTTTTCAGGATTCCGCCCAATTCCACGCCAATGGTGTCGCTGGAAAAACGGACCCGGAAATAATCGTTTTCCAAAATTCCGGCGATTTGCAAGAGACTGCTTTTACGTTCACCGGCAAGCATCACCAGTGTTGGCATTCCCCGAGCAAATTCATTAGCAATGGATGGCCCCGAAAGCATCACATGTTGGCTTCCGGGAAAAAGAAACTGTAATATCTGAAAAGAGGTTAAAAACGTCTTCCGATCGATCCCTTTGGTCAGATCCACAAAAATCTTTTCTTTTGTCTCGTTTGAAAAGGGTTTCAGCGTCGATTGAAAGAAGACAGACGGAATGGCCAAAAAAATGATCGGACATGTTTCAAAAACGCGCTTCAGATCGCCGGTCGCTTCTAATTTAGGATTTAATTGAATGCCGGGCAAGAATGGGGTGTTCGTGTGTTTTTGATTGATTTCCTCAACCACGCGGGCATCGTGTTCCCACCCAAGCACAGGATGGCCATTTGAAGCAATTACATTTGCAATTGCCGATCCCATATTTCCGAGCCCGATTAAACCAACTGCCATGCCAGACCTCCAATCACTTTACGTAATTTTTTCAGGCGAATAAATCTCATAAAGCTATCTGTTTTTCTGAAAAAAACACTGCCAAATTGGCATTTCGGTTATCCCGCTCCCCCGCCTCCGCTGCCTGCGCCGCCACCACCTCCGGCAGAA
>CAZIYL010000260.1:0-3387 GCA_964543425.1 uncultured Deferribacteres bacterium | reverse complement strand
CGCGGATGCAATGTGGATCAACCCAGAAACCTGGCGAAGAGCGTTACGGTTGAATGAAGTGTTATGCCTTAATAGTTGAAAGTGAGAAACTCAATGAATTCATTTAAATTAACTCGTTCATATCAAAAGAAATGGGCAGATAATCAACTATTTAGTGAGAATACTAGAAATAAAATTGGTTCAAATGTTCAGCTTCACAAAGAAATTAATAATGTTTTAAGTAGCGCAGCTTCTTGCTTAAATTTATTTAGGAATTTGGATGAAACTGAATTGTTAAATTTTTTAAATCGTTTTGATTTACAAATTCAAGAAATAATACCATTTCCAACTGATTCAAATGTTGGTGGTGAAATTTATGACGATAAAGGAAACGTTATTTTTGAGTGGATAGGTCCTAAAAGTTCTCCAATAAATGAAGTAGGTGGTAAACGTGGTCAGAATAGAACAAGTATTGATGCATTTGTTTTAGCCAGAATTAACGGAAAGATTACACAAATTTTAATAGAATGGAAATTTACAGAATCCTATAATTCAGAAGAACAATTACAGAGATTCTCAGGGATTGCAGGAACCGAAAGATTAAGAAGGTATTCAAATGTTATTGCTAAATTAAGGAAAGAATTCCCCTTTCAAATGAAATATGAGGGTGGTTGGGGGCTAGTTGATTTGGGCTATGAACCATTTTATCAATTATTAAGAATGACTTTGTTAGCAAAAATTACTACTCCATTTCAGTTAAGTAATAATATTTTTGTTGAAGATTACAGGATATTGCATTTAACACATTCTGAGAATAAAAAATTAAATGTCGTAACAAAAAACCATTTAAAATACTGTCCAGGAATAAAAAGTTTAGCTGGGCATTCATTACATCAAATCTGGAAAGAATATATTTTATCGAAAAAAGAATCCGTTCGATTTAAATATGGTTATTGGAATCAAAATCTAGATATTATTATTAATGAAGAATTAAAAAAATATTTGATAGCAAGATATGAGTAAAGGCATAATACGGGCGTTATCTCGGAATTTGCCACGCGTCGGGTTCTTTGTGATTTTGCAATTATTGTAGGCGTGGCAAATCCGGTTACGCCAAGGCCGTTCGGGGGCAGTGCGTTTTTATGATGAATCCGAAAATTCAGGAGTAAGGTTGAATAGCCGCGAATTACACGAATTATGCCGATTTTATAGCAATTAATTTTGAAAAATCAATTTGTGAAAATTCGTGAGTAATATTTTTTTTGCAATTGACATATTTAATAATTAACCAGTTGGGAGAATAAATGAAACGAGTTATTTCCGCGTTTATTTTAATTTTCTTGCTACATTCGACATTTAACGTCTTTGCAGAACCCAATCGGCAATTTAAGGTTCAACAGAATCCGGAGGTGGAAAAGGCCTACCAGAAGGGACTTCAATTATTCAAAAGCGGCCGCTATGATATTGCCGCCTGGGAATTGCAGAATATGATGATCCTTTTCCCGAAGAACCGTCGAAAAAGTTCCACTCTTTACCTGATCGCGCGTGCCAGATTCCACGAGAAAAAATATGACCAGGCGACTGAAGCACTTGATCAATTGCTAAAAGAGTTTCCGCAGTCCAAATATCACTACGATGCGCTTTTTTTAAAAGCGGCCATTGCCTATCAGGAAAACAATATTCCCAAAACACTGGCGTTATTGCAAACAATTGTCGATGGCAGCAAAAACGACGCGTTGGTTCAACAATCCGAAAAATTGTTCTACAAAATTGTGATTTCCACTTACAACTTAGCCGATATTCAGAGCCTGAAAAAGCAGTACCACTCATCCAATCTGAAGCCAGTGTGGATGTTGGCGGAAGTCTCAAAATCCTTGCCAGAGGGAGACTACAAAAACACCAAGAAGAAAATGGAATCCTTTTTCAATCAATTTCCCAACAGCCCATTAACCGCGGAAGCCGAAACACTGAAAAAAATCATTGCCCAGGGGCCGACGGTTGCTTTGAAAATAGGCGTCATTCTTCCATTGACCGGATTTTACAGTCAGCAAGCCACAGACGTGGCCAATGGCATTCGAATGGCGTACACTCCCTGGAAAAACAACCACCCCGGCATAAAGATTCAATTGAATATTTTTGATTCTCACGGCAGCATCATTGAAGCTCTGAAAACCACCCAAAGGTTGATCGCCGATAAAAACACACTGGCGCTTTTGGGAACGCTCGAAAGCGGGCCCACGGCAGCCATTGCAGCGGTTTCAAGTTACGGGAACGTCCCGATGTTGGCGCCCACCGGTACCGAAACCGGAATTGCGGATCTGGGGAAAAATGTTTTTCAGATGGATGGAAATATGGATGTTCGCGGCAAGATTCTGGCAGAATTTGCCATCCGGAATTTGCATTTGAAGACATTTGTGATTTTGGCCCCCGCCGATGAATATGGGAAACAGATTACCGACAGCTTTGCTGCCACAATCGACCGGCTGGGCGGGAAGATTTTGGCGGAAAGCTGGTACTACGAGGGTGCCATGGATTTCAAAAGCCAGCTTTCCCACATCAGAAATGTGGGATTGGAAAAAATGGTTTGGGATTCCCTCCGTACAGCTTATCCCGATTACAGCGATCCGCAAGTCGATTCGCTATTTGCCATCGAAAAAGCAATTCGCAGCAGGAAAAACCGGAATCGTGTGATCAAAAAATTGGCCGATTCCACTGCCGTGCCGGTTACTTCTATCGATGGAATCTTTTTGCCCGTTTACACAGAGGACATCAAATACATTGCCCCCCAGTATGCCATGTTTAATATTCAATCTCAAATTCTTGGCGGCGATTATTGGAATGACATCAATCTTCTGAACGATAACAGCCGCTACGTAAATGGTGTAATTTTTACAACGGATGTGAATGTTCGGGAAAATGGCTTGCCTTATTTGCGGTTTCAAAATCAGTACAGGAAAAATTTCAATGCGTCTCCTTCAAAGTTTTCTGTCTTGGGTTACGATACGATGAATTTTCTTTTGAAGGCGATTGGTTTAGGCAATTACACCAAATCGGATGTGCTGAAAGCACTGCAAAAAATTGAAGCGTTTGATGGACTGCATGGCACATTTAAATTTGTGAATGGAAGCCGGGTAAATTCAGGAATGATTCTTTTACGCTACGAAAACGGATCATTCCGGCAGGTAAATTAAATCACTGAAAACGGATTCTCGAGGTGATTGGTGGAATCTCTACCGTTGCGAGTTTTGCAAAAGTGATTGAGAAATATTTAGTGAAAATATGTTAACCCGTTGCGCCCACGTTAGCCGGAAATGGTTAAACTCAGCGACGAGAGAAGTCCCCTCTATCAAGATGGGATTTAGGGGTGTGTTCTTTATGAATTTAGCACATAATTAGACAACACACCCC
>CAZIYL010000259.1:0-3404 GCA_964543425.1 uncultured Deferribacteres bacterium | reverse complement strand
ACTTCTTCCCAAAAAATGGAGGATACCCAAAATGACTATTTCACTTCCCTGGGGATCAAAAAAATTGTCTCTGGAGCTTCCCGATTCCTGGGCGGTTTACTTCCCCGAGCGGATTGGTGCCGTTCCGCCTGTACCTGAAAACGAGGCGAAGACCGTCCGCGAGTCACTCCGGAATCCCATTGGCGCAAAGCCGCTCGCATCCGAAAATCTAACCGGCAAGCGCGTGGTAGTGATTGTGGACGACAACACACGCCCAACACCGGCAGCCCGATTTATAAATTTCATTTTAGACGATTTGGAACACGCCGGCGCGGATCTCAACAAAGCGGTCCTTCTCACCGGATTAGGCATCCATACGCCTATGTCCGAGCAAGAAATGGCCCGAAAGGTAGGAGTCGAAAATCTGAAGCGCATTCCTTGGGAAAATCACGATGCCTTTGACGAAGCCAAAAACCCCTTTTTTGGAACCACAGGCCGCGGCACGCCAGTTTACCTGAATCACCACCTGAAATCCGCTAATTTTATCGTTACCATTGGAATGGTAGAACCGCACCTCTGGGCGGGATTTGGCGGCGGTCTTAAAAACATTCTTCCGGGTGTCGCTTCCGCACAGACCATCGGCCTTCATCACGCGATTATCGCTGAGCCGCCGTACCTTTTTAATCGCGTGGGCATGCCTCCTGAGAAAAATTCCTTCCGTCAGGATCTGGAGGAAATTCAAGGAATGATTTCCCCGCCCATTTTTTGCGTAAATGTGGTGCTCAATCCCGAACAGCGGATTTTGGCTTCCTTTGCGGGCGACCCCATTCAGTGCCACCGGAAGGCTGTGGCTTTCAACAACCAAATTTCCGGCCTGAAATTAGATCACCCGGTGGATGGCATTATTACCGCCTCTTTCCCGATGGATGTGAATTTCAAGCAAAGCATGAAAGGCGTCGGGAATACGCTGCCTGCCGTGAAAAAGAAAGGAGTCGTGATGGCCTTCCTTTATGCCGAGCGCGGTTTGGACGACATTCCGCTTCCCGAAAAATCCACGCCGCTGTGGCTGGTGAAGCGGATTTTGCGAACAATCGGCCCTTCCCGCGTACTTGGTTTCCTGGAAAAAGTGCGAAAGGGACAAAATGTGGAGGAGAAATTTCTAACCTACTATTCCATGCAGCTCATTCGCCAAAATGAACTCTATTTTCATGTTCCGTCCCTTTCTGACGGAGAAGTCAAAAAACTGAGCTTTTTCGAGCAGTTTCCGGCCCCCCAGGATGTCATTCGCAAGGCAGAAAAAAAGTTAGGCCATCGGGCAGAAGTGGCTGTTTTCCCGGAAGGCGGGGCTACGTATCCCGTTGTTGAATGACGGGAAATCACTGACATTTTTAAGGCGCTGTGGGGTTTTTTTATTTCAAAACCGGTACCGGTTGGTAATCGGCATGCGGCGATCTTTGCCAAATGCCCGGGGCGTAATTTTAATTCCCGGGGGACTCTGACGACGCTTGTATTCATTTCGATCGACCATCCGGACAACACGCAAAACCACATCCTCAGAATACCCTTTTGCCACAATTTCCGAAGGACTCATTTCCTGTTCCACAAACATTTCGAGAATCGGGTCCAAAATGCCGTAGGCGGGCAAGCTGTCTTCATCCTTCTGATTCGGCCGCAGCTCTGCGGAAGGCGGTTTCACCAGTACATTTTTCGGAATAATCAACCGCCCTGCCAGCCGATTTCGATACTTCGACAAGTCGTACACCAGCAGCTTGGGCACATCCTTAATCACTGCGAATCCTCCGGCGGTATCTCCGTAAAGTGTGCTGTATCCCACACTCGTTTCGCTTTTATTACCGGTTGTCAAAACAAGCCAGTCGAATTTATTAGAAAGCGCCATTAAAACGTTGCCTCGAATGCGCGCCTGCAGATTTTCCTCCGTGATATCCGGCGATTTATTTTCGAATGCCTCTTTCAGCGTTTCAAGGTATGTGTCAAAGATTGATTTTATTGGAATGATCATAAATCGAATGCTCAGATTTTGAGCCAGCCGCTCCGCATCCGTAATGCTCGATTTTGAGGAATACATGGAGGGCATTCCCACACCGATAACATTTTCCGCACCCAGAGCATCCACCGCAATCGTTGCCACCAGCGATGAGTCGATGCCGCCGCTCAGGCCAATGAGTACTTTTTTAAACCCGTTTTTTCGAACATAATCGCGTGTTCCCAGCGTTAAAGCCTGGTAAATTTCTTCTAATTTTTCCACAGACCGAATATTTCGTTGAGGAAGGCGGCTCCGCTGCTGTTCTGAAACTTCCGGCAGGCGAACCAATTCAATTGGGAAAACGGCTTGCGTTTTAAATTTCTTGTGCGTGAAAAGCGGATCGTCCCGCCTCCGCCGGCGAAGCCGCTTCAGGTCAAGATCGGTCAGAATCAAATCTTCTTCAAACTGTTTTCCCTGAGCCAGAATTTTGCCTTCGTCCGAGAACACCACACTCATGCCGTCGAAAACCAATTCGTCCTGTCCGCCGACCATGTTTGTGTATACGATGTACGAATAGGTTTCAACCGCCCGCTGCTTCAGCATTTCTTTCCGTTCGTTTCCCTTTCCCAAATAGTAAGGAGAAGCCGAAATATTCAGGATGATTTCGGCGTCCCCCGGAAACGCCTGCGTTTCCGTAACCCCCTCCGGAATCCAAATATCCTCGCAAATACTCATCCCAAACATGGCATCATTTCTTTCGAAAACCAGCACATTCCCGCCCTGCCGGAAATAGCGTTTCTCGTCAAAAACCCCGTAGTTTGGAAGCTGAATTTTGTGATAAATAGCTTCCACCTTCCCCCGATGCAAAATCCCCGCGGCGTTAAACAGCTTTCCGTCTTCCCGATCGGCAAAGCCCACAACGGTTGTAATGTCGCCAACCTGGGAAGCAATTTCATAAAAAACACGGAGATTGTCCTCAATAAATTTGGGGCGTAAAAGCAAATCTTCAGGGGGATACCCCGTCAAGGCCAATTCCGGAAAAATTACAATGTCGGCGTCCGCATCGTCGGCCTTTTTTATCCACTCTAAAATTTTATCGCGATTTCCGCTAAGATCACCGACAACCGTATTGATTTGGGCTTGAGCAATTCGCACAAGTTCTGCCATCTAAAAACCCTCATTTCAAATTTGTCGCTTTTTAAACAGTTTGACAGGATTTACTGGATTTTATTCTCTACCGTTGCAAGTTTTAGCTATTTACTTGATTATACACCAGTTGCATCATAAGAAATAAATTTGCCACAGCCGGTCGCCGAGTGGACGCCTCTATGCGGATGTATCGAGGCGACACCGGGTAAAAGCGGTCGTTTCGATACGATCCGCCAACTGGCGGATCACTCAACGACCGGAAAGAACCTCTCCCTGTTCCTATTCAAAAACA
>CAZIYL010000258.1:0-3419 GCA_964543425.1 uncultured Deferribacteres bacterium | reverse complement strand
TAGAGCAGCGGAATCATAATCCGCGTGTCCGGGGTTCGAGTCCCTGAACCGCCACTTTAAGAAGCCCTTTGCAGAGCGATTGCAAAGGGCTTTTTGTTTTTCCCGTGCCCTCTTTCTTTTCCCCCAAATGCTCTGGTACAGAACTTGCGTTTCTAATGAAATCAATTGGTTTTCACTGAAGTTTGTTCGCAATTTGAACAAATTTGGCAAGGAATTGGTTGAAAATTGTTCAATAACTATTGAAGGAGGTGCGGTGATGCGGACGTGGATTTCCCGAATAGGTGCTATTGGTTTGCTGTTGATCTTTGGGTTGGCCGCCCAAAATCTTTTTGCCGCGGTACAGGCAGACACAGTTTACCATTCCAGTTCGTTCGATGCTGAAGACAGCAATGCGGACTGGAACAATGATGGTCATTTAGACAACACCGACCGTTTTGGCGGCACACCGGGTGACGGGATTTTGAATTGGCCGGCAGGTGTGCACGTTTTTAAGAATAGCGGTTGGTCCTATTTGGTTGGGAGTGAAAAAAAACTTTTTATTCCTCCCGGCTCTGTTGTTGCAATGGAAATCAATCTTGGGGATCATTCCCAATTGAATGCGACACAGACCAGTTTTCATGCTATTTTAGGGCATGGTCCTGCCCAAATTCTCTACGGGAATGAGACAAAACTCGATTTTCTCGCCTGTATTTTTGACAGCCTTGCTTCCATTGCGCCGGGGGTGGATTGCAAAGCAGCGGAAATCAAATTGGATGATTGCGATTTCACCAAGAAAATGAACTCACCCAATTACGCCCCTTTTGATGTGACCTGCAGTGAGCTGACCATTTTGGGCAGCCGGCTTTCCCTCGTTTGTGGAGCAGCCATTACGGCGGACAAAATTTACTTCAGGGGAACCCAGTTCCGTTTTTTCGATCAATTGGCCACAACGGGCAATTATGGCGGGTCCTTCACCTGTCCCTTTGACGATCTGGAGCACCTTTGGGCGAATGCTCTTTTCCTCAAATATCCGGAACGGGTGTCGATTCAAAAATGTCGTTTTCAAGGGCAGGGGGGATTTGGTCTTGCTATTGAAGATTCTTCAGGTGGAGAAGTAGTCATTAATAACTGTTCCTTCGTAAACACAGCCGTTGGTCTTTGGGTGAGCAATCAGCTCCTGGCGTGGAGTGATTTCACCTGGAATTACTGGGGCGGTTTCCGCGGGCCGCATATTTTTAATTTTGACAAATCCACGTCAGTGTATTTCCGCGGCTACAGTTTCAACGAAACGCGTCCGGCTGACGGCGTGATTTTGGGGGTTCACACGACTCCGAACCCCGATTGCGCTATTCCCTTTGACCCCTACATTTCCATTGATCCAGATGATGATGAAGCGGATAGCGATCTGGATGGGCTGATTAACAGTCAGGAAGAGGTTTGGGGAACCGATCCCCTCAATCCTGACACCGACGGTGACGGCATTTTGGACGGCATTGAAGTGCTGAATGGCACCAATCCCCTGGATCCCTTCGATCCGGGGTACAAACATCCTGAAGTGACGCGCGAGGATTCACTCTTGCAGGACGCGGCCGCCTCCGATGTCTTGGAGGCTTTTTCACCCGAGGCGGCGGACACCGTGAGGCAAAAGCTCCAGGGTGCTTCCCCAGAGGCTAAGGCTGAACTGTTTCAGCAGGTTTTTGGGCAAATTGCGGCCCAGGGGATTCTTTCCTCACTAACCGGCGCTTTTGGCGACAACAGCGACCTGATGACCTGGCTGGACCCCGGCTATGACCCAAACTGGCTGATCAATACGCAACTGGATGGTCTCATTCAAACCGATTACGATTCGGCTACCTTCGCCCGGCGAATGAATCAATTAGTGGCCACGCCTCCCGATACACTGAACGACTTTCTGCGCAAAAAACACTGCCCGACACCTTCGGTGGATTTCCAACTGAGCAAATCCGAGAACGGACTGGCGATTTACAAATCACCGGGGCAAGATAAGGCAGGGGTGCTTTTCACGCAAAAAGACGTGCGGGAAAATCCGCCGCTGATTGGGGAGCAGGAGAAGGGAGCCATCAAAGCGATGGAAACCGTGGGAAAAATCATTGAAAAAGTGGACAAAACGGGAATTATTTCCAAGGTTTACAGTACGGATTTAATCACGGGAACCCTGAAGGCAGGGATCAAAAATGTAAAAAAATTCATTTCGGCCCAGGGGCAGCTCTATCGCGTCCGAAAAGATAACTCCGTTTACGTGCCTAATCCACCAGCGGATCGCACTGATCTCTTTATTGTTAAAGATCGCGTCATAACTGTGCAGGGCGTGGGGCAGATCGGAACGGTTCTGGAAGATGATTCGGGACAAAATAAATATATTGTTGTGAGCGGAAAAATATTCAATAAAGATTCTAAAAATTGGAGCTGGTTTCGGCGCTCGTGGGCCTCAAAATTAGTCGGGGGAATCCCCGATCAGATTATTCCCCTCGTTGCTGTTGACAAAAGCAAGGGCATTTACAAGGTGGACACGTCGAAAATTCCGCCTTCCATTGGCGGCGGGCATGGGCTGCGCAAGAGGGCGGTGACGGACAGCACCGAGGCTTTTTTTGCGCTGAGTGACCCGGACAGCGACGGTGTGGCGGAGGTGCTTCTGCTGGACTCCAACGGGAACAAGGTATTTGACACCTTCCTTTATGCCACAGAGGGGGATTCCCTGGGTTACAATTTGGTCAAGGTGGATTCCAACGAGGACGGCACAATCGACCTGATTCTCAGCGATCTGGACGGCGACGGGACGCCGGATGCTGCCGACCGTAATGCCGACGGCACCTTCGACGCATTCGACACCAACGGCGACGGCGCGTTCGATCGGATTGACATGGATTTTGACGGAAAATTCGATGCCCTTGATGTGAATCTGGACGGCCAACTGGATTTGTTTTTCCTTTCCGGGTCTGAGAATCTTGGAGTCTCGCAAGAGGCCAAACATCTTTCCAGAAGTTTTACGTGTTCGCCGGTGTATCCGAATCCGGTGTCATTTGGTCGGGGGCTTTCGCTTTCGTACGAGCTGGCTCGGCCGGCAGATGTAAAAATCGCGATTTACAATGCCCTCGGCCAGAAGCTAGCAGAATGGAAACTGAATCAAAAACCGGCTGGGCAGTACCGGTTTCATTGGGACGGAATGAACAAAAGTGGCATCCGGCTGCCGGGAGGTCTCTACTTTATTCGTTTCTCCGCGAATAGCGGTCGGGCGTTTCGGGCTGTGCGGAAAGTAGTGCTGCTACGCTGATGGTTCTTTTTTTAGCGCGCCCGGTAAGATTTTAAAATTACCGGGCTTTTTTATTTTTAGAGTATATCTCAAAGTTACGTGATCGTTCCAAATTAAGCTCACGATTTCAATCGTGGGGAACCTAAAAAGAAAAGAGAAAAAAACCGCT
>CAZIYL010000257.1:0-3423 GCA_964543425.1 uncultured Deferribacteres bacterium | reverse complement strand
GGAATGCCGTAAAATTCGTTTTTCAGGCGATGACACGAAACAACTGCCGCACGTCCCCGCAGTTGTGCCTCCCCGAAAACAAAGGTTAGGATTGGAATGTACAAATCCAAATCCGTTACGGCCAGAATGCGTTCGGTATCGTCCGGCATCTGACGGAGCAAATTTGCAAGAATTTCCGTTGAATGGTATTGATGCCGCCTGCTGTTAAAAACGGATTCAATATCCAAATCCAAAGCCAAAAATTCCACGCGAAGCGGAAAGACTTCGGAAAGGGCCTGCCGAAGTAATTCCAAATGTGCTGCCTTTGGTTGGTGTACGGGTGCGATGTAAAGTTTGTCGGTCAAGGTTTTTTCAGGTTAAACTTTTTTATTTTGTTGTAGAGCGTGACGCGATCAATGCTCAAAATTTCCGCCGATCGTTTAATATTCCAATTGGTGCGGGCTAAAACGGCGGAGATATGCGCTTTTTCAATATCCTCCAGGGAATCGGATGTCACATTTGCCGAATCAAAAACCGGGGCCTGCGAAAATGGCAAATCCTGCGGTTGAATAGTGGAAGCCTTTCCAACAACCATTGCTCGTTCGATGGCATTTTCCAATTCCCTGACGTTGCCGGGCCAAGAATGTTCCTTAAGCAGTTTCATGGCTTCGGGAGAGATGTCGTGGACGGGTTTATTCATCGCGCGGGAGTACTTTTGAACAAAAAAATGAGCCAGGGCGGAAATATCGTCCCTTCGCTCGCGCAGAGGCGGAATCAAAATAAAAAAGACATTGATTCGGTAAAACAAATCTTCCCTGAAATTCCCATTTCGGACTTCTTCTTCCAGATTTTTGTTGGTTGCGCAAATCAGTCGGAAATCGGAACGAATGACCTGGTTACCCCCCAATCGGGTAAATTGTTTGGTTTCGAGAACACGAAGCAAATCCAACTGCGTTTTGGGACTAATGTCGCCGATTTCGTCAAGGAACAACGTGCCGCCGTCGGCAAGCTCGATTTTCCCCTTCCGGCGATATTGTGCACCTGTAAACGCCCCTTTTTCGTGACCGAAAAGCTCGCTTTCCAGCAGCGTTTCAGGAAGTGCTCCGCAATTAACGGCAATCATTGGGAAAAGCCGCCGCCTGCTGCGATTGTGAATCGTTCGGGCAATCACTTCTTTGCCCGTCCCGCTCTCACCGTGAATCAGCACCGTGGAATCGGTTTGAGCAACCGTGTCCACCAATTCCAGCACATGCTTCATTTGGGGACTTTCTGCAATGATGGTTTCTTCGGGGTTCAACTGGCTGATTTTCTGTTTTAGTTGAAGATTCTCTCGGCTGAGTTTTCGCTTTTCGATTGCATTTCGAATAAGGTGCTCCAAGTCATCCGGATCGAAAGGTTTGGTGACATAATCGAAAGCACCGGCTTTTAACGCTTGCACAGCCGTGTCCACAGATGCGTACGCCGTAATCATGATAATGACGATCGATGAATCAATGTCTCGGATGCGCTCCTGAAGCTCCAGTCCGCTCATTCCCGGCATTTTGATGTCTAAAAGAATAATGTCCCAGGAATGCTCTTCCAACTTTTTAAGGGCTTCTTTGGCATCGGCAGCCGTATCCGCCCGGTAACCGTCTTCGATAAACCACTTGTAAAGCGAACTTCGGACAGATTCTTCATCGTCTACAATTAAAATACCAATTTCTGATGGATCCATGTTTTTATCCCTTTTTAAATACTTGGAAATTCAATTAAAAAAGTAGTTCCCTTTCCCACTGTTGATTGTACTCGGATTGTCCCTTCGTGGTTCTTGATAATTCCGTAAACCACCGAAAGGCCCAATCCAACGCCGCTGGTTTTATTTTTGGTACTGTAAAAGGGCTCAAAAACGTGTGGAAGGTCTTTCTCGGAAATGCCGATTCCGCTGTCGGAAATTCTAATTTGAACGCGTCCCTGTTCCTCAAGCTTCCAGACTTCCACACGGAGCGTGCCGCCCTCGCCATCGGAGCTCGGCGACATGGCTTCCACGGCATTTACGTAAATCGCAATAAGAGCTTGCTTGAGGTGGTCAGGGTTACATTTGACGAGGCAAGCCTTGTCACAATATCGGGTTTTTAGGGTGATATTGTGCATCTGAAAATGATGATTCACCAACAGGAGACTTTTTTCAACGATTTTGTTGATGTCATTTTCGGTGAGTTCCTCTCCGCTTCCTCTGGCAAATGTGAGGAGATTTTTCACGATATTTCCAAGTCGCTTAATTTCGCTCTCAATAATGCCCAATTCCTCTAAAATATTCTTTTGTTTTTCTTCAGGAAGATTACTTTTTTTGATTCTTTTGGCAATCAGTTTGGTGTAATTTAGAACGCCGGCCAGTGGGTTGTTAATTTCGTGGGCAACCGTTGCAGACAATTTGCCGAGCGATGCCATTTTTTCCACATGCATTATTTGCTGCTGGGCATCTTTCAGTTCCAGGCTTTTTTCTTCCACACGGCTTTCCATGGTTTTTGACCATTGGGTGATTTCCTCCTGTGCATCCTTCAACCGACGCGTCATTTTGTTGAAAGATTTGGCCAGGTCGCCAATTTCGGTTTTTGAAGGAAAGGAGATGGTGTAATTTAGATTGCCGCGGCCAATTTGTTGCGTTCCATTGTGAAGAATCTGAACCGGAATGATCACTTCGCGGCGGATGAAAAGCCAAATAATAAAAATAATAATGGCGACTGAAATAAAAGAAAGAAGGATTAAAATATTAATGCTTCGGTGGGTGGCATCGTCAATATCTTTCAGGGAAATTTGAATGTTCATTAGACCAAGCACTTTTTCATTCTCTGGATGAGCGTGGCAGCTCGCATTAAAACAGGACGGCTCATTGAGAATGGGGCGGGTCAGTTCCGCAATTCGATACCCTTCCGGGGAATCAATAATATTCAAATTCTTTGAGATTGAGACAATGGGTGTTTTGCCAGAATGACATTGGATGCAAATCCGGGAATGCTGGTCAATAATCTTGTGTTCATTCGGTGAATTCGACGTGTAAATATATTCGCCTCCGTGGTTAATAATTGAAAGGTTTTCGATGTCCGGTTCTTGCCCCACCGTGGTAACAATGTTTTTAATATCCTGTTTTCGGTTAATGAGCATGCTGTAGTGGGTGGAACTTTTTACCAGATCCGAAATTCGACGGGCACAAAGCTTAATGTGATGCATGGATTGCTGGGTTTGCAATTGAATGCTCATGTAGGTGTGAAAAGAAAAAACCAGTACCAGCACAGCAAAGATCAACAGGAAAAGACGAAAGCCAAGACTCTGAAATAATTTCATGAATAACCCGCCGTTCTGTTTTTATAAAATTTAGATAATCGGAGATAAATATGCAAGGAAAAAGTTGCATTCAAAATATTCATTGAATAATTTAAATTAGGAATAGTATTGAATCTGATTAAT
>CAZIYL010000256.1:0-3431 GCA_964543425.1 uncultured Deferribacteres bacterium | reverse complement strand
ATGACCGTGATCAATTCGATCAAAGTAAAGCCCTTTTCGTTACGTAACTTAAACATGTGATACCTCCATTGTTTCTTGTTGTCTATGACCATTTGGTCTCTATTAATTCAACTACTGTGCCAAACATAAACATTTATCGCTTTCTTCCAAAATTTTATTTTATTGTTATTATTAGATTTATGCTATTGGGGATCAATTTTACAATTTTTCTGCTCACAGCAGAAATCCCAAAAAATCCTGAGATTTGTTTCAAAATGGAAAAATGGTCAGCCGTTCCTTTTCGAATAGACAATACTTCATTATTTATTTTAGAGTTAAGGCATCCTGTTTTCAAAATGGATCACTGTTTCAGATTGGAATCTTAACCTGCCAATGGGAAATTTGGCTTAACCCGACTGTCCCATGAAATTCTTATTTCTTGTTTTTAAATAATTTGACAGGATTTACAGGATTTTGGGGGTTCCTCGCAAAAATGGGTACCTTTTTCCACCCCAAAAGTGCCGTTATCCGCCCAATCAAAAGCTCACCCGCCGATGAGCGGATTGGGTTGGAATTAACCGTGTTTTTTCGGTGTTTTTATGATGCACGCTTTTTAACAGATGGAGAGAAACCGCCGGCCTAATGAATGAGACTCATGACGTCCCACATGGGCAGGAAAATCGATAATGCCAGGAATAAAATAAAAGCGCCCATCGTAACAGTAAGAAGAGGTTCAATCATATCCGTCATATTTTTGATGGCGTAATCAACTTCCAGATCGTAATGATTTGAAATCGTTGTCAACATATCCTCAATCGATCCGCTTTGCTCTCCAATGCCGATCATTCTGACCACCATTACGGGGAAAATTTTGCTCCGTTTCATCGGCCGGGAAATCCCTTCGCCCCGCTGTACCCCGAGACTAATCTTTTGAATTTCCTGCCCGATTTTTTCATTTCCAACGGTCTCGGACAGAATTTCCAGAGTCTGTAATATGGGAAGTCCGCTTCTGTTGAGGGTTTCAAACATTTTGCTGAAGCGTGACAGAGCATTTTTTAACATCAAATCGCCAAAAATCGGGATTTTTAATTTCGTCTCATCCCACCAAAGGTGTCCCTTTGCCGTTTTAATGTATTTTTTAAAACCATAAACGATTCCGCCAATACCAATCAGAATAAAATGAAGATCGTGTTGAAGGATCTGACTCAGTGCAATAAGCATGCGCGTAGGCAGGGGCAATTGAGCACCCAGTTGTGTAAACATTGTTGCAAATTTTGGAACCACCAGAACAATAAGCACCACAAAGGCAATAATCAGTGCAATCACGACAATAATCGGATATCGCATGGCTGATTTGATTTTATCGCGCGTATTCTTTTCGTGCTCCAAAACCCCTGCCATTCGCCCAAGAACTTCATCCAACTGGCCACTTAATTCACCCGCGCGAACAGAGCTAACGTACAATTTGGGAAAAATCGTGGGATGCTTTGACAGAGCATCCGAAAAGCTGCTTCCACTTTCAATAGAGAGATAAATATCTTGCACAATATTCCGAAGCCTGTTTTTGCCCCCCTGTTCCATCAGAGCCTCCAAGCAGGAGAGCAGAGGAACACCTGCCTTTATAAGCGTGTGCAATTGGCGCGTAAAAAGAATAACATCGTCCACTTTTGCTTTCTCGCCACTATTAAAGAGCTTTAGGCCGCCCTTTTTGGCTTCCTTAATTTTGAGCGGCACATATCCCCAGTTATCCAATCGATCGGCCACAATGGCAATATTGGGAGCTTCCAGAACATCCTGAATCACCTGGCCTTCCCCGTTAATGGCGCGATATTCATATTCAGCCATAGCTCATCCTACCGAAACTGCAAGTTGTATTTTTTAAGCTTCCGGTAAAGAGTGGTTCGTCCGATTCCCAAACGTGAGGCTGCCACGGAAATATTTGAATTGGACAGTTTCAACGCCAGAAGGCAAATTTCCCGTTCGACCTCTTCCCAAGAGGGAACATCGCGAGCCAGTGCAACTGCCCGATGAAAATCCACTCGAATAGAATCCCCGAGGGAATGGTTGTCGTAAGCGACCAGCGTAATGGGCAAGTGCTCAGGCAGCAACATATTCCCGGAACAATTTAGAATAGATCGTTCCATCACGTTTTCCAATTCCCGAACATTACCCGGCCAATGGTAATTAATAAGATGTTCCAGTGCCCGTTCGGAAACCGATTTCACTTTTTTCCGAAGTTTCTTATTAAATTTTTCCAAAAAGTAGCCAACTAATTCGGGGATGTCGTCTTTTCGTTCCCGAAGCGGCGGCAACGTAATCGGATAAACACTAATTCGATAAAACAGATCTTCCCTGAAATTTCCATTTCTCACTTCTTCTTCAAGATTTTTATTCGTAGCCGAAATCACGCGCACATTTACCGAAACGGATTGGGTGCCGCCGACACGTTCAAACCGCTTTTCCTGCAAGACGCGCAGAATCTTTGATTGTGTTGCTTTGCTCATTTCGCCAATCTCATCCAAAAATATCGTTCCCTTGTGGGCTTGTTCAAATTTTCCGATTCGCTTGGCAACAGCCCCCGTAAACGATCCCTTTTCGTGGCCAAACAATTCACTTTCCAAAAGAGAGTCGGGGATAGCTGCGCAGTTGACGGCAATAAATGGCTTGTCCCTGCGAGCCCCGTTAAAATGAATGGCTCTGGCCAACAGTTCTTTTCCTGTTCCGCTTTCCCCCTGAATCACAACCGTTACGTCCGAATCAATAATGCGGTCAAGAGCCTTGTAAATTTCAATCATCGGGGCGCTGTGTCCAATAATATTTTGGTAACCGTATTTTGTTCGCAGTTGATTTTTCAGACGCGACACCTCTTTGGTGAGAGTTCGAATAGCCAGCGCATTTTTCATAATGACCTTCAATTTCTCCCAATCAATGGGCTTAGTCACATAATCGTACGCGCCATCTTTCATAGCCTCCACAGCCGTATCGATGCGCCCGTCACCGGTTAAAACAATCACGGGCAATTCCAAATCAATTTTCTTCAGGCGCTTCAGGGTTTCCAATCCATTAATGAGAGGCATAATGATATCCAGAAGAACCAAATCGTAACGATATAAACTAATGCGCTGCAGGCCTTCATATCCTGTGACGGCTGTATCCACTTCGTAGCCCCATCGCTCTAAAATTCCGCTCATATTGGCAAGGAAATCCTCTTCATCATCAATTACAAGGATTGTCGGTCGTATTTCCATTCAGCTTTCCCTATTTTTTAAAAACGGTTCTTATTCAACCTGTGTTACCCGAAAAACCTCTTCAAGAGTCGTTAATCCTTCCACAGCTTTGGCAACGCTGTCCTGGAACAGGGTTCGCATTCCATTCTGAACGGCGTAGGTTTCGATTTCATTTGTGGTTACCCGGTGCAAAATCATTTCCCGAATAAAATTGTCGAATGGCAA
>CAZIYL010000255.1:0-3438 GCA_964543425.1 uncultured Deferribacteres bacterium | reverse complement strand
AAGAGATTATTTTAGCTTAAGGTCAAGAATGATTTCGTCCAGAATGGTCTCAATGGCTTTTCCGGAAGTTGAGATGTAAATATCCGATTGCAAATAGTACGGAATTCGAAGCGCCATCAACCATCGGATTCTTTCCAAAAGCGCCTGATCGGTTAGAGGTTGATCAGAGTCATCGGACAAAAACAGAAGCCGCTTTTCCGTATGTGCAATTCGTTCAAAAATATCCTCCGGCATTGCCATTAAATAGATCAGAATTCCCGTTTTCTTCACCAATTGAAAATTGAAAGCATTCGCAATCGTCCCCGCTCCCAGAGCAATAATCGTTTCGGTTCCCTCACTAAGCCGCTGAAGAATTTCCGTTTCGGCCATTCGGAAATGCGTTTCGCCATCCTCGCGAAAAATTACGGGAACGGGTTTACGGATTTGGGCTTCAATTTTCCTGTCCAGATCAATAAATGTCCACGACAAGGCGTCGGAAAGAAGGGGCCCAATGGTACTTTTGCCGCTCCCCGTAAAACCTGTCAAATAAATGAGACGTTTTAAATACAAATTTCCCATCTACGAAACTCTTAAAAGCACTTTTAAGGCATCCCGCTGCTGAGCTGCTTTTAAAGCCTCAAGGCCATCTTCCAATGGGAATTCTGCAGAAATCAAATCGTCCACGGCGATTTTTCGATTTTCGAGCAGCCGAAGCGCGGGGTCAAATCGTCCGCATCGGGAACCAACAACTGTGATTTCGTCAATCACCAGTTTTGCGGGATCCGTTGTCAACTTTTTATGATACGTACTTTTGAGAACAATTGTTCCTCTTGGGCGAACCAGCGACAGTGCCAATTCCCACCCATCAGGCGAACCCGAGCTTTCAATCACCACATCCTGGTTGGAAAGAGAAATTTCATCTGCGAGAAAGGTGGCCACGCCCTGGTTGGCAAAACGTTTCAATTTCTCCGGATGCTTTCCAACAACGACCGGTTTCACTCCCAGATTCGTCAGCACGCGCGCGATTAATTGGGCGAGTTTGCCGTCGCCAACAATTGTCACGAAGAAATCAGGCTCGATTTTAACCTGCTCCAAAATTTCCAGGGCGGCCGCAAGCGGTTCGGTAAAAACGGTTTCTTTGTCTGAAATTGAGAAAGGAAGTTTTCGGAGATTCTTAACAGGCAGCGTCAGGTACTCCGCAAATGCGCCGTCTTTGTTTAAAATCCCCAAAACTCTTCGATTGGGACAGTGCCGTTCCAGTCCGGCGAGACAGGCAGGACAGGTACCACAACCAATGTTGATTTCGCCCACCACACGTTTGCCGTGCCATTCCGGGTCGGGCGATTCTTCCACCACGCCAACAAATTCATGGCCGGGGATGCCGCGAAAAGACATGTACCCCTTTAATATTTCAAGATCGGTTGTACAGATACCGGCATATCGGACGTGAATAAGGGCTTCGCCGGCTTCGGGAACGGGCTTGGAGACAGAAATTAGGGAAGGATTCTGGCCGTCGAAAAAAAGTGCTTTCAATGATTCCTCCCAATGAAAAAATTGAAACCGCCTTTACGATTGGGGTAAAACGGCTTCAGGGTTGTCTTCTTCCAGAACGATCTGCTCCCCTTTTTCCGTTTTGACTTTTCCCTTTTTCTTGTGGGAAAAGGAAAAACCGAATCGAAATCCGGATGATTTGCCAAGATTGTATTTCCTGCGCAATTCTTCTGCTCTCCGTTCGGCAATGGCAATGTGTTTCTTAAAATCCTCAGGAGCCAATTCCAAAAATTTTTCGTAACTGGCAACAGCACGAGCATAATCCTTGACGCTTTCGTAAGCAAGTGCCTGATTAATCCAGGCTTCGTAATAATCGGGTTTAATTTCAATTGCCTTTCGATAGCTTCGAATGGCCTCTTTCAATTGCCCCAGTTTGCTTAAAGCGATTCCCAGATTATTCCATGATTCGTTAAAATCCGGAGCCAAGTTCAGGGTTTTCGTGTAAGCCGCCACGGCCTCTTCATTGCGATCCAATTTGTTGTAAGAATTCCCAAGATTATAAAATGCCATAAAATAGGAATTGTCAATTTTGGCCGCCTGCGAAAAGCAAACCAATGCTTCTTCAATTCGATTCATTTTGCTGAGGGTAACTCCCTTATTGTACCAGGCAGGCAAAAAATCGTCGCTGACGGCAAGTGCTTTGTCGTAGCTTTCCATGGCATCTTCAAATTTACCCAATTTCCGGTAGGAATTTCCACGATCCGTCCAGGCTTCCACATTTCGCTGATCGATAAGCAGGGCTTCGTCGAAACTTTTGATCGCCTTCTCGGACTGGCGCAGCCGATCGTAAGCGATTCCCCGATTAATCCAGGCTTCAATGCGTTCCTGATTTTGTTTGATCGCCTCATCGCAGGCTTCGATGGATGCTTGATAGTGTTCAATTTCAATTAAAATGCCGCTCTTATTGATCCAGGCAATGCTTGTGGGCTCCCATTTCAGAGAAAAATCATATTTTTCCAAAGCGTCATCAAACGCCTGACTCCAGTAAGCATCGTTTCCCAATTTCCACATTTGAAGCGCCTGAAGTTTTTCAGTCATTCCTGCATCTTCATTCAAATCCAATTCATCCTTGAAGATTTTTTCCTGAAAAAGCATCTTGTAATCAACTTTATTGGACACTTCCTGCCAATTCCTCTGCCACACCCGATCCGCTTTGTTGCTTCGGCGAAACATAATCATTGCCAGAATAATATTTGCAATGAGGATCATTCCAATCGATGTCATTGCTGTCAGGAGTGTTACGCGGGTCTGAATGCCCTGGATTTCCAAATAGGCCGAAACAAAAATCAACAGCAGTCCAATAAAGTTGACAATAACAGCAGCATAGTTTTTCCAATATAAATTTACCCCTACCAAAAACAGGAAAAATACCGCCGTCATTCCGATTGTAAGCAAAAATAGTATCATAAAGAACCTCTCGTTTCTCCCGAAACAATTTTTATGTCGTTAAATATCTTTTCAAGGGACACCTGTCACACAGGGGTTTTCTGCGACAAAAGCGGTTTCCAACAAAAACAATCAGGGCGTGAAATTCATTATAAAGTTGAATATCCCGGGGCAACTGTGTCAGAAAAAACTGACGAATGTCCTCGTAGGTTGCTTTTTCCGTCATCCAGCCGTGTCGAAGAAAAATACGCCGCGTGTAGGCATCTACAACAAATGTTTGCTTTCCCAAAGCGTAAAGCAAAATGGAATCGGCCGTTTCCGGGCCGATACCGTAAATGGATAGGAGCTCTTTCCGCAATTTTTCAAGAGGTTGTTCGGCCATTTTTTCCAAAGAACCATTATAACGCTCATAAATATATCGGACAAAAATCTTGGTTTTCTTAGCTTTTTGATTGAAATACCCGGATGAGCGGATCGCTTCGGCCAACTCCGTTTCGGGAACGTCTCGTAATTTTTCCAGAG
>CAZIYL010000254.1:0-3462 GCA_964543425.1 uncultured Deferribacteres bacterium | reverse complement strand
AACCGTGTCTCCTAATCTTTACATTGCCGTGGGAATTTCCGGTGCCATTCAGCATTTGGCAGGAATGGGTTCGTCAAAAGTCATTGTTGCAATAAACAAAGACCCTGAGGCACCTATTTTTCAGAAAGCCGATTATGGAATTGTCGCGGATTTATTCAACATTGTTCCGGCTTTGATTGAAGAGGTTAAGAAACTTAAAAATTAAGTCATTGATTAAGAGTACATTAATTGAAAAGTGTTGATTAAACATTTCCCTGAAATGGAATGGGGCGTTCCAGTCAAACATTAAATTGTGTTGCAGAAAAATTCTTTGCAGCGGGAAAAATGAGGGGGGGTGTTTCTGCTCCCCTCGTACTATTAATTAGAATTGTGAGATTATGAAAAGTCGATCATTAATTTTCGCGTTGGCTGCGGGACTCGTGGCCCTTTATTTATTCGGATGCGCGGGAACCGCACGCATGTCCAAAACCAAAGGTGAAGGGAAATCTGAAGTTCCTACAAAGAAAGAGGCTGCTCAAATAGAGGATTTAAATCCTGAAAATCTGCCGGATCAAATATTTGTGGTAAAAGAGAATCCGCAATCCGTACAGACATCTTCAACTGAAAGCAAACAAACCCCTTCATCGCAAACGGCGCAATCTGCAAAAGAAACCATTAAAATGGTGCCCGGCTATCGCATCCAAATTGCGGCACTTTCGAACCAGGATGAAGCAATGGACGTTCGAAAGGAAGCCATGTTGAAATTTGCCGATCAGGAGGTCTATTTGATTTTTGATCCTCCCTATTACAAGATTCGCGTAGGTGATTTCCTAACCCGTTATGATGCGGAGAAACTACAAAAGGAAGCCATTAAAATGGGATACAAGGATGCCTGGATTGTGCGCACAAAAGTGAAGTCTATTCAATCGGTTTCCGAATAAAAGCGGGTCATTTTCATTAAAAAGAGGAACTGCAGGATGCTAAAAAAGCAGATCTTATTTTCATACAAATTTCCCAGAAAATTGTGTGTAAACGATTATTACGACACGATTCATCCCCCTTCCGAAAATTCTACAATCTATTTGAATACCTAAGTGCTGCAAGCGATAGTCAAAAAATAGCAACGTCACAAATTCACAAATTTTGATTCGAATAAGGAATGTAATCCGCTCATTCGCGGTTAATTCTTTCGCAAAAAGAACAAAGATTTCACTGGTAATACCATCACTTTGAATAAAAAAATCAAGTCGGCTGATAGAAAAGGCTATTTCTCTGAGTCAGATGTTAGGAAAAGCGTAAATTCCTAAATTGTAAGTTATGTATTTTATAAATAGTTAAAAATCTATTTGTAAACAGAGAAAAAATTTATTAAATTGATTATATAAAATTTCAGGAGGATTTATGTCAGGTCACAATAAATGGAGCTCGATTAAGCACAAGAAGGCCAAAGTTGATGCCCAGCGTGGTCGGATTTTTACCCGCCTCATTAAAGAAATTACCGTTGCTGCACGAATGGGCGGCGGCGATGAAGAGTCGAATCCCCGGTTAAGAGCGGCCATTGCAGCAGCGAAAGCGGCAAATATGCCGTCGGCCAATATCGAGAGAGCCGTTAAACGCGGTACGGGGGAACTGCCCGGCGTAACGTACGAGGAAGCAACCTACGAAGGCTACGGTCCCGGAGGTGCTGCCTTGCTTATTGAAACCTTGACGGATAATAAGAATAGAACCGTAGCCGACCTGCGGTATATTTTAAGCAAACACAATGGTAATTTGGGCGAATCCGGAAGCGTTGCCTGGATTTTTGAGAAAAAAGGCGTCATTACAATTCCGGCAGAAGAATTGTCGGAAGATGATGTTATGTTGGTTGTCCTGGATGCCGGTGCCGAGGATATGAAATCGGATGGCGAGGTATTTGAGATTTTAACGGATCCAAGTGATTTCGATCAGGTGAAGAGAGCGGTGGAAGAAGCGGGTTATCCGGTCGATTCGGCCGAAGTTACGATGTACCCGAAATCATTTGTCAAATTAGAAGGCAAACATGCTGAGCAAATGCTGAAATTGATGGACGCTCTGGACGAACACGACGATGTGCAGAACGTTTATTCCAATTTTGACATCGACATTAGCGTAATGGAACAATTTGAGTAATTTAAGAAAGCTGAGGTATCTGCGTGGTCGTTTTGGGAATTGATCCCAGTACAACATCGACCGGTTTTGGACTTGTTGAAACGGATGGTTATACGGTTAAATTAATAGATTTTGGGATTATTAAAACTTCGCGGCAAAATGCTCTTCCCGACCGATTGCACATAATTTTTAATCGAATCTCTGAAATTATTCAAATCCACCATCCGGATGAATTTGCAATTGAAAATATGTTCTACGCCGAACATACAAAATCGGCCTTGAAATTGGGTCACGCAAGGGGAGTGGCTATTTTGTCAGCAAGATTAGTGGAATTGCCCATTGCTGAATATTCGCCACGGGAGGTCAAACAGGCAGTTGTTGGGTACGGCAATGCTTCAAAGGAACAGGTTCAGCGGTCGGTTATTCAACAACTTGGGCTGGGAGATGTTGCAATTTCCCTCGATGCTTCGGATGCGCTGGCAGTTGCCATTTGCCATTGCCATCGCGTTAGGATAAACAAGGTGCTAAATCCGTAAATAGTGTCTGAACAAAAACATCTGAAAAGTGTAGTGTAAGCATCTTACTTGTATTAGTTTGCTATTAGAAATAGAGAATTAGCTAAATCAGGTTTCACAAGCCAGAATCTTGTGCTACCTTTTCGTTTAGACACTAAGTAGCCCTTTGTGGGGTTGATTTTTAATTATTTAATAAGAAAGTCCGCATAAACTAATGATCAGCTTTTTGGAAGGCCAGATTGTTCAAAAATTTCCAACCAAAATCATCATGAATGTTAATGGGGTTGGGTACGAGGTGAACATTTCTCTGAATACCTACGAGCAGCTCCCGCGAGATCCTGAGACGATTCAAATTTTAACTTATCTACATGTTCGGGAAGATTCCATGCAATTATTTGGATTTTTTTCTGCCGACGAACGCGATCTTTTTGTGAAATTGATCGGCGTATCCGGGGTAGGGCCGCGGCTGGCGCAGGGAATGCTTTCGGGAACAACCCCGCAGGATTTTAAAACGGCGGTTCTTACCAATGATTTGGGACGGTTGACGGCCATTCCGGGAGTGGGCCGAAAGACGGCTCAAAGGCTGGTTCTTGACCTGAAGGACAAATTTCAATCGGACAAATTGCAGGAAATGGCCGCCGAGCCAACCCTTCGGGAAAGCATCTTGGAGGAAGCGGTTCTGGCGCTGGTTTCACTGGGTTACAAACAAGGAATTGCCCAAAAAGCGGTTCAGGAAGTGCTGCGCCGGGAACCTGAATTGAACACTTTGGAGGAATTAATCAAGTTTTCGCTGGCACAGGTGCAAAAAGTTTCATAAAAGAATTTTCTTGAGGAAATAACA
>CAZIYL010000253.1:0-3480 GCA_964543425.1 uncultured Deferribacteres bacterium | reverse complement strand
TTCAAAAATTGAAGCACGTAGAGATCATCATCAAAAACGTACGGAGGACGCGAATCTCTTACCAGCTCATCGCGAACGTGAGGAATCTTGGTCATTCGAATGGCGGCAGGCGTCATACTAAAACGGGCACTGTCGATGGAAGCCACAATCTGCTTTTTCACAAAATCCATGTAGGCAGTATTAACGCCTGTCTTGGTGTGTTTTTCGCCCCACATTCCAATCAAGTCAGGGGCTTCGTGATCGTGGGTAGATACAACAATCACGTGGTCAATTCCCCAATCCTTGGGAACCATTTGGCGAACATCAATCACATCGTCCATCATGAAACCAATGGCGTCAATTACGACAACCGCCGTTTTCAGCGCCTGATTTCCAAAAACAACGGTGCGAGCCCAGAGATCATCGTGAATTCCATTGGCTGCGCGGGCATTTCCAAATCCCGCCAGCCAGTAAGCGTCAAATGTACCATTCCCATTTTTGTCGATGAAATGATCCCCCTTCTTGGGTTGGTATTTTGCATTGGAATCCACATCAACCCAGGTATCCGTGATTTTGGGTGTAATCGTGATAGCCGCGGCTCCTGCCCGAAAGACATTCACCGGTACATGCACGCTGGAATCGGGCAGATTCAGCTCAAGCCGGTACCCGCTGTGGCGATCCCGCATGTGCCACCACCCCCAAAAAATTCCGATCAAAATCAGTAAAACCAGAAAAAATATAACGTAACTAACTCTTTTTCTGGCTTTCGGACTAAGAACACAAGCCATTAGAAATATTCCTTCCAAAGAAAATTTAAGATCTGCTGTTACAATATGTTGCAACCTTTTTGCCTTACTTCTGCAAAAAGGCGATACTGTTGGTGGTACTTAACATCACTAAAAAACCGCTGTGCTAGAACAGTTTTTCCTTACCGCTGGACGCGACCCGAGGCATTTCCACTCATTAACGTTTCAACCTCCGAAACGGTTACCCGATTAAAATCGCCGGGGATGGAATGCTTCAGACAGGAAGCCGCCACGGCAAACTCCAGGGCTTCTCCTGGATTGGGAAAATGATTCAACCCGTAAATGAGTCCCGCTGCAAACGAATCGCCGCCGCCCACGCGATCCACAATGTGCGTAATGTCATATTTTCGGCTCACAATAAATTCATCTCGGGTACGCAGCACGGCCGACCAGCGGTTGTGGCTGGCACTGATGCTTTCACGCAGGGTAATCGCCTGCATGTTCAGATTCGGGAATTCTTCGAGCACCTTTTCCGCCAATTGTCTGTACGCCTCCGTTTTTAATTTGCCGGATGTGACATTCACATCCACAGAAATTCCAAGCGATTTCTGACAATCCTCTTCATTGGCAATTCCCACATCCACATATTTTACCAATTCCCGCATAATTTCCGGAGCAGATTTTCCGAACTTCCAGAGCTTCTTGCGGAAATTAAAATCGCAGCTTACGGTGAGGCCCATTTCTTTGGCTGCCTGAACCGCTTCCAGCGAGACCTCCGCTGCAGAAGCGCCGATTGCAGGCGTAATTCCCGTGATGTGAAACCAGTCCGCTCCACGGAAAATGGCTTTCCAATCCATTTGACCGGGGCGAATTTCTGAAATAGCGGAGTGCGCCCGGTCGTAAACGACCTTGGAGGGGCGCTGGTTGGCGCCTGCTTCCAGAAAATAGATTCCCATCCGGTCGCCTGAACGGGCAATAAATTGGGTATCCACGCCAAATCCCCGCAGTTGTGCGAGGCACGCACTCGCAACAGGATTGTCCGGGAGAACCGTTACAAAAGAAACCTCTTCACCAAAGCCTGATAGAGAAACAGCGACATTGGCCTCCCCTCCACCAAAGGTCGCCTCCAGCACCGGTGATTGAAAAAGTCGCTCAAAATTCGGAGATTTCAATCGCAGCATCACTTCACCAAACGTAACCACTCGCATAATTTTTCCCGCTCCTAATCCGCCAGTTGGCGGATTTCGTTCATTTTAGCAACATCCACGCAGCGCCTTTGATACGACAAACAAAGCCCATCTTACACAAGACTGACCCGTTGTGCATTTTGCCACGCTTTTGCGTAGATGTTGCGGATAAAAAGACTAATCTATTTTTTCAAGAATAATTTTCCGGTTCAGAACCGGGGATTCACTAAAAACCAATTCGTTTTCCGTACGAATGTCCAAACCCGAATTTCTTAGAAAAAAGGCCGCCCGTTTCGGGAAATGGGTTCCAATGACGAATTGTTCCAAGGTTCCCGTTTCGGAGACTTCCAGAAAATCAAACAGGGCAAGGGGATTCGCTTCTGATGCAGGATAGAGATTTCCAGGAGCATTGTTCGTTTCATTCAAAACCACCTTTTTCAGGTGAAACCCGAGCATCTTCTTCACGGCCTCACGGGCAAGAGCGGTAATGTCTTCAAACCGCCGGGAGCGAATCAGGTCTGACTTAACCATCCAGCTTCCGCCAACAGCCCCCACAAATTCCGATTTCAGGTAGGCCATCATATTGTCGCTGTTCACCCCACCGGTAGGAACAAATTTTACATTTCCGAAAACAGGCGCAAGGGCTTTGAGCGTTTTCAGCCCCCCGCTGGCTTCAGCAGGGAAAAACTTCAGGGTCGAAAGTCCCAGGTGCAGGGCCTGCTGAATTTCAGTGGCCGTTGCCACGCCCGGCATCACCGCAATATTTTTTTTCTGACAGTAGCGGACAACGGCATCATTCAGCCCCGGAGACACAATGAACTTGGCTCCGGCCGAAATGGCGCGCTTTGCCTGATCGATTGTGAGAACCGTCCCGGCTCCTACCAGCATGTCCGGGAATTCCCGATTTATATTTCGAATGGACTCCTCCGCTGCCTCGGTCCGAAAGGTGATTTCCGCGCAGGGCAATCCTGCCTGACGAAGAGCCTCGGCCAGTGGAAGCGCATCCCCGGCATTCTCAATCTTGACAACAGGAATAATTCCAAACATGGAAAGTAACTCCAAAACAGAATACACCATCGTTTCTCCTTAAAAACCGGTTCATTCATCTCCCCCACCATTACCATTACCCTAAACCAATTAGCGGCAGGATTACAGAATTCTTTGTGCGATACGCACACCGCTGTGACGATCCTTCGAGTTTATTTTTGCGATGGTTTTGCGCACACGCCTGCATCCCGGTCTTAACAACCTCCGCCCTTTACAGATTAGCCCTTTCCTCAAAAGCCAATCAAACCCGATTTATTTCTTCTGATTCAAAATCGCTTCAATCTCATCCATTACCTGATTCATGGTTTTCATCGTCAGATCGAACGGTTCGGACGTAGTCAAATCGACCCCCGCATCCTGAAGCATTTTCACCGGATATTCCGATCCGCCGGATTTCAGAAACGTCAGGTAGCGCTGCACGGCATTTTTGTCGCCCGAGAGCACCTTTGCCACCAGCGCCTGCGAGGCCACAAAGCTCGTGGCGTACTGGTACACATAAAAATCGTAGTAAAAATGGGGAA
>CAZIYL010000252.1:0-3505 GCA_964543425.1 uncultured Deferribacteres bacterium | reverse complement strand
GATCACGATCTCTACCAGATTCGTGCCTTGGATTACGCCATGAACGCTCATTTTCAGGATCATCCGGCGCTGATTGTTTACAAGTCGGATAGCGCCAAGGCTTTTGTAAACGTAGGTTGGCTGGGATTTATTGGCGTGGTTTCGGGCATGAATGCGGATCAAATCGCCGTCAGTGAAATCGGCGAGAATTTCGGCCCCGAGCACGAAACGCTTCAGGGTGAACCGATGCCATTTGTTTTGCGAGATGTGCTGGAACAGGCCGGCACCGTGGAACAGGGAATCGACATCATTAAAAATGCCAAACGTACAAGCTCGTACCTATTTGCCATTGGCAGCGGGAAGCAGAAATACGGCCGGGCGCTGAAAACAGCAAAAGATATTTTTGAAGTGTACGACGACACGAATCTGCCCGAGCCCGTGCCGCGTTTGAAAGATATTGTTTATTTTTCAATGGGTTGCGATTGGGAACGCACCACTCCCGATAAATACACCGTAAAAACCTACAATTTTCTCAAAACCCACTGGGGTCAGATTGATGAAAATGTGGCCAAGGATTTGATGCACACGGTGGGAACGGGCGATCTTCACGCCGTGGTGTACCGGCCGTCCACACTGGACCTTTGGGTGGCAAATGCGGGAATCGATCGGACGCCTGGGTATAATCGCGATTACGTACACTTGAATTTGAAAGAAGCTCTGGCGAAATTTGAAAAATAAATCCGGGATTGATTGGCAATAGAAGCAGCCACAGAGTTCACAGAGAACACGGAATGAATTTTGTAATGAGATAGACAATGCCACCGGGTTGCCGAGCCGAATTAAGGCGCAGCGCAGGAAATCTAAAATCACTTAAAACTCAACCTTAGGAGAGATGCGTGAATTTTAAAATGGATTTAGACTACCTTCACTATTACATGCAAAAGGCGGAAGACAGGCTGATTTTCGACATCGAGCAGGCGGATTACCACTATTGTATGAAGCTTTTAACCTGGAGCCTGATGGACAGCGGGGTTAATCTGGTGGTTTCCACACAAACCGAAAAACGGATTGAAATTGAGATTAATTTTTTAACGCCTTCATTATTTCGCTTTCGAGCCACGACGAAACTGGACGTTCCTGAACATGAAACGGAAATGGTGGTGGGGGGAAATTGGCCGGGGGCATCCCTTTTCGAAAATGACCTTGGTGATTTGGTTGAATTTTCAACGGAAGACCTTATTTTACAATTCCGGAAAACACCTTGGTCATTGAAAATATTTGATAAAAGCCGGAAGTTGTTGTTTGATAATTTTGCTGAAGGGTCGAACAGGTTGGTGTATCCTGTTTTTCCGATCGGGATTCGGGAAGAAAAAGGGCAGACCAGTTTCTTTTTCAGTGGTATGCTTAATTCAGACGAACAAATGTACGGCTTCGGAGAAAAATTCGGGCCGCTTTCCAAGAGACACCAGAAAATGCTTTCATGGAATTCGGATACTGCCTCCACGGCAACCGACCGCACCTACAAAAATATCCCTTTTTTCTTAAGCAGCCAGGGCTATGGGATTTTTGTCAATTCGGGTAATCGCATTCACTACGAAATGGGAAACCCCACTTTTGTTGGCTACTCCTTTGAAGTGGAGGAGGATTTACTCGATTTTTACTGGATGTACGGCCCTGAATTCAAATCGATTTTAAAAAACTACACCAAGTTAACCGGCAAGCCCGAAATTCCGCCCCTCTGGAGTTTTGGCCTCTGGATGTCGCGGGCCGAATACACATCCCGGACCCAGGTGGAGGAAGTGGCCAAGGGACTCCGTGAACGCGAGATTCCGGCTGATGTGCTGCACCTGGATCCGCATTGGATGCGGAATCGCAAGGTGTGCGATTTTGTGTGGAATAAAAAGGATTTTCCAAATCCGAAAGAAATGATCGACGGCCTGCACGATCAGCATTTCAAAGTCTCGCTCTGGGAACAGCCTTACGTTTCCAAGCGGAGCGATCGTTTTGAGGAACTGGATAAAAAAGGCTTCTTTTTAAAGCGGGAAGACGGCTCCACGTATACGCTTCCCGTATTCGATATGGAGCAGGCGGGCATTATTGACTTTACCAATCCGGAGGCCAGGGAATGGTACGCCGAGCAGCATCGGAATCTGCTGAAAATGGGGGCCGATGTCTTTAAAACGGACATGGGCGAGGCGGTGCCGGTGAATTCGGTGGCGGCCGACGGGAGAAACGGTAAAAAACTTCACAATGTGTATTCCCTTCTTTACAATCAACTGGTCTACGAAACTTCCAAGGCCTTTTCTCAGGAGCACGCGTTGGTATGGGGACGATCGGGCTACGCCGGAAGCCAGCGCTACCCCGTGGGTTGGTCGGGCGATTCTCACTGCACATGGCGGGACATGGCAGCCGTTTTGCGCGCGGGATTAAGCGCCTCGCTTTCGGGACTCCCGTTCTGGAGTCACGATATTGGCGGCTTTCAGGGTGGCCCGCCGTCACCGGAGCTGTACATTCGCTGGGCTCAGTGGGGTCTGCTGTCGTCGCACGCTCGCTGTCACGGGACGAATCCCAGGGAGCCGTGGGAATTTGGGGAGGAGGCACTAAGGATCTTCAGAAAATTTGATGAGCTCCGCTACTCGCTTCTGCCGTATCTATACTCTCTGGCGCGCGAAGCCGCGGAGACCGGCTGGCCGGTCGTGCGCCCTCTGGTACTGGAATTTCAACACGCCCCTGCCGTGCATGTCTGGGAGCATGAATATCTTCTGGGACGCGATCTACTGGTGGTTCCGGTGCTGCACCCGGGTGGAAACGTGACGTATTACATTCCGCCGGGGGAGTGGCTGGATTTCTGGACTGGCAAACCGGCGGAGGGTAATCGCGTGTACGAAGAAAATGTACCCCTTGACAGAATTCCGATCTTTATTCGGGAAGATGCCATTTTGCCCCGGGTGGAACCGGCCCAGTACGTGGGTGAAAAGCCGTGGAACCCAATGGAAATCACATTTTTCGTGAGAAATCGACGGTTTTTTATTTTGATGGACGAAGATCGAAATCTGATTTCTTTTCTAACAAAAAATGAGAACGATGGGAAAAGGATTTCGGTCGGCGCAAGTGAAAAGGCCTTCCATTTAAAATTTTTGGCAGAAGACATGCCAAAGAGTGTTCAAGTGGACGGCAGTCAGGTTAAGCTTTCCCTTGAACCGCACAAAAATGATTCTGGGCCCGTGGCCTGGTATGAGCAGGCTTCGCGAATAGTACACGTTTTTTTAAGGGGAAACAACCAAACACATGAAATTATCTTGGCCCTTGATTTTAATCAGATTATATAATATATTATAAATAATTAGTATGCTCTAAAAACCACTAATTACACAAATTACGCGGATTACAATCCGGCTAAGTTTTATAAAATCAATTCGTGAGAATTAGTGGGCAATTTTTTAGAGTGACCTTAGAAAATGAAAAATTCAAGTATCTTCGGGGCCAGGTGAAAATCCTGACCGGCGGTGAAAGCCCGCGAGTTGCT
>CAZIYL010000251.1:0-3513 GCA_964543425.1 uncultured Deferribacteres bacterium | reverse complement strand
TTCTCATGGAAATCGACATCACTCATTTCTATATTAGTTAACTCACGAAGCCGAATGCCTGTTCCATAAAATATTTCTAAAATCGCCCGATCCCGAATCCCTTCGGGGGTCGATTTGTCCGGAAGTTCCAATAAATCAAATGCTTCCTGAATACTCAAAAATGTTGGCAATTTTTTTTCAGCTTTTGGCGTTTGAATATTTTTTGCAGGATTGTTTTGAATCATGCCCGTTCGCACGAGAAATTTAAAGAAGGAACGTATTGCCGCCAATTTTCTTCCAATCGTTTTCCGACTGAGCCCCTGTTGCGACAGGTGAGCCAAAAAAGACCGAATGTGCTGTTTGGTAAGAGATTCAAACTCACGGCCGGAATCAAGCTCAGGATAAGATATTTTCAGAAAATCGACAAACTGTCCCAGATCAATTCGATAAGCATCAATTGTAAAGGGAGACAGATTCCTCTCCGTCTCTAATGAACGCAGGAACTGTTGAATTTGCTGTTGCACAATAATTATTTGTGTTTTTCTTCTTCAAGGCTGATGGGAAATTCTGCTTTGCAATTCGGGCATTTCATAAAATCCCCTTTGGATTTTGTGTGATGTTCTTCCAGATAGGGGTTCCCACAATTGGGACATTTAACGGGAACCGGTTTGTACCAACTTGCAAAATCGCATTTGGGATAGTTACTGCATCCGTAAAATACGCGTCCGCGCTTGGTTCGACGTTCTACAATTTCTCCGTCGCAGCCTTCCTTGGGACAGGGAATTCCCAGTGTGAGAGGCTTTGTAAATTTGCACTTCGGGTAATTTGAACAGGCCAAAAAACGACCGTAGCGGCCTACTTTTACCACGAGAGGCGCGCCGCATTTTGGACATTTTTCGCCCGTAGCCTGTTGTTCTTCTTCTTTTAGTGGACGCGTGTATTTGCACTCGGGATAACCGCTGCATGCCAGAAATTTTCCGTTCCGCCCCCACTTAACCACCAACGGCCGCCCGCACTCCGGACAGGTTTCTCCGGTTTCTTCTTGCAAAGATGCCTTTATTTGATCTTTTTTGAGATCAATTTGACTCAATGCTTCCTCAAACGGCTTGTAGAATTCTTCCAAAACTTCTACCGACTTCCGCTTACCGGATTCAATAAGATCAAGCTTGGTTTCCATGGTTGCTGTAAAATTGACATTGAAAATATTGGGGAAATTTTGAACCAAAATATTGTTAACCGTGCGACCCAATTCCGTTGGAAAAAGCCGTCGCTCCTTTTTTTCCACATATTTTCGATGAACCAGGGTGGAAATTATCACGGCATACGTACTGGGGCGCCCGATACCCAGATTGTCCAGTTCTTTAATGAGTGTACTTTCCGAAAATCGTGCCGGGGGTTTGGTAAAATGCTGTTCCGGCGTTACAGCCAGCAGGTTGAGTGAATCGCCTTTTTTGAGATTACCGGGTATGTAGCCGTTTTTCTTTTCCTCTTCTTCGGTTGGCTCTTTTGATTCCTCGTACGCCTGCATGAATCCGCGAAATTTAACAACCGAGCCTGTCGTTCGAAATAAATAATCCCCGGCTTCAATTTCAATCGTGGTTTGATCAAACAGTGCCGGAGCCATTTGCGAAGCCACGAAGCGACTCCAGATTAATTCGTAAAGCTTTCGTTGATCTGTGCTTAAATGCCGCCCCACTTTTCGAGGCTCCCGTTTCATCGATGTGGGCCGAATGGCTTCGTGAGCATCCTGAGCCGATTTCTTTGCTTTAAAACGGCGGGGTTTTTCCGGCACATAACTGGGGCCGTAATTGTCCGCGATGTAAACCCGTGCAGCTTCAAGAGCCTCTTCCGCAATTCGAGTGGAATCGGTACGCATGTAGGTAATTAAACCAACACTGCCCTCTTTGCCAATGTCAATCCCTTCGTAAAGCTGCTGCGCAAGAGCCATAATTCTGGCCGATGAAAAACCAAATCGCCGGGCCGCTTCCTGTTGCAGCGTACTGGTTGTGAAGGGAGGCGAAGGGGTTCGCTTGACGATTTTCTTAACAACCTTCGAAACCAGAAAAGATTCCTTTTTAATGGCTTTGGCGTGTTCAGAGGCCGTGGCTTCATTGGGGATTTTTGGCTTCTTACCCCCGATTTTCACCAGTTCCGAAAAAAACGGGTCGGTTTTTTCACCCTGCAATTGGGCTTTGATCGACCAATATTCCTCCGGGACAAACGCTTCAATCGCACTTTCGCGCTCGCAGATGAGCCGCAAAGCCACCGTTTGGACGCGTCCGGCACTCAATCCCCGGTAAATAGTCTTCCACAAAAACGGGCTCACCTTGTATCCGACAAGCCGATCCAAAACCCGTCGCGCCTTTTGGGCATTTACTTTTTCGTAGTTAATTTTGGTTGGATGTTCGATAGCCCGGCTGACAGCCGATTTTGTAATTTCATTGAAAAGGACGCGGTGTACATTGCCGTTTCTGGCCTTAAGTTCAGTGGCCAAATGATAGGCAATGGCTTCGCCCTCGCGGTCGGGGTCGGTAGCAATAAAAACCTGATCAGAGCTCCTCGCAAGTTTGCGGAGCTCCTGTAAGATTTTCCCCTTGCCTTTAATCGTAATGTATTCCGGTTCAAACCCATTCTCAACGTCAACACCGAGGCGATTTTTCGGAAGGTCTTTTACGTGCCCCACCGAAGCTTTCACCACATAGTTTTTTCCGAGAATGCGGTTAATTGTTTTTGTTTTTGCGACCGACTCTACAATCACAAGAGATTTTGGCATATATTTAAGCAATCAATAGGTTCGAGTTAACAATTAAATGGGTGATGGACTTACAGAGGCAAATCGATTATTTCCATCCCCAAAACCAGTTGCCCCCCAAAATATTTGGCAATTACTGCACAATATTATTCTTTCCCAAAATGGTATGGCCCAGTAGTTGATCATCCAGGTTATCCGAACTGAATAATAGCGAAACCACCATGGATTTAATATCCTCGGCAGAAACGGTACTAACCCCCAACATCATTGCCCGTTCAATGATCTGTTCCAAATCCGATTCGGAAATGATCCCCAACTCTTTTAGTTGGATTAGATACCCCTGAGCCTCAGGACGAATAACCAATTTTTCCGCCTCATGCAGCACGCGGTAGCTGTTTCGAAGCCCATTTGATGATTCGCCAGGAATTTCCTCCTGATCCATTTGGATTTTTTCAAACAGCCAGGAAAAAGCAGCATTGATTTCATTTTCAGTGTAGCCCTGATTCAACAACTCTTCGGACATCCCGTCAATGCCTTCAATCCCACCGTTCTTTTCCCGAATTTGACTCATCAAATAAACCAATATTTCAACAACGCGTTCGCTCATTTTTGCCTCATATTTTCTTCGTCCCAAGAAAAGGTGATTCGTGCGTCGCTTTTTGGGGGATTAAAAAACTTCTCGCAAGAATCACCTAAAATTTAATAATAAATTTTGAAATGTCAAGTTATTTTACAACAATTTCATATTTGATTTATTTTTTGCGGCCGTGACAATATTTGTA
>CAZIYL010000250.1:0-3534 GCA_964543425.1 uncultured Deferribacteres bacterium | reverse complement strand
CCGGTTAACGTGGGTGCAACGGGTTAACGTATTTTCACTAAATATTTCTCAATCATTTTGGAAAACTCGCAACGGGACAGATTTTTAGTCCCGTCGTTTATAACGGGCCGGACGTTCAAACCATCAATGTCTATTCAGATGATTTTCAAAATCCGGATTAATAAATTTTTCACAAAGCTCGGATGCTTCGTGAAAATTCTATTTGAACCCTTTTATTTCAATAGAATCATTTTCTTTATAAGAGTGGTCGTCCGGTTTTCCATGCGGCAGAAATATATCCCCGGGCCCACCTGACGACCAAAATCATCCCTGGCATCCCAGATAATCGAATGATACCCTGCAGGGAAGCTTCCCTCTGCAAGTAGCCGAATCTGTTTGCCCAAAAGGTTGTAAACAGCAATTTTCATCTGTTGACTCGATGGCAACCCAAATGTGATTTTTGTCGACGGATTGAATGGATTGGGGTAGTTTTGTTCGAGCACAAATTCTTTGGGAATTTCCGTTTTCCCTGTTTCATTCACTTTTGTAATCATTATTGGAATTGCCTCTGAGAATTGGCTCTCATTTCCGGAAAAGTCAAGTCCGGCTATACGATAATAGTAGGTATTTCCCACGATGACATCTTGATCCGAAAATGCATTCTCGGTTGTAGTCGCATAGGGTTCTGTACCTGCCGGACTAAAGTCTGAGGTTGCCCCGCGATAAATGGCAAAATACTTGAAATCCGTGTCGGCGGGCTTGTCCCAGCTCAATTGCACGCCGGATTGAGTTTCTTCCGCAAGGATTCCTCCCGGGACGGCCGGTGCCAGATTATCAATGGAATAGCCGCTGTCCGGAGCAGAAATTGCGTAAAGTGAGGGGATTCCGGTTTGTCCGATAATGCGAAAAACAGACCAATGTAATCCACCTGTTTTTGTGGAATCAAATAGGGTCGGTGCAAGAGCGCTGTACTCCTTTTGTGCAGAAGCCGGCACACGTCCTGCGAAATCCCATAGCTGTCCATTGATCATCACACGTGCCTCGGCTTGGGCGCGGATCAGATTTAGTGGAACGGATTCGAGAGATTCATAAACAGGAATTTTCTTCTGCTCTGATCCGTTTGACATATCATCGACCCGACGCAACAATATGTATTCCTGAATCGGATTTTCACCAACACCGTCACCGCCGAACCTGGTCCAGATCAGCCGAACCTTCTTGCCCTGATCATTTGGGACGTCGCGAATAGCGACAATGGATCCAGCGCCAATATCTCCGGTTGTGAGTGCGGTGTGGGTCACTTTTAACAAATTGACCGCATATTGAAAGTTATGTATACCATAACTGGCATCATTTTTTACAAATTCATAATTATAAGCGGCCTTTAATTGAACAGGGGTGTACTCAGCCGACTCAACTACCTGAGAACTACCCAACGGCGGTAAGAGCTTACCAACCCCATCCAACAAACCGGCAACCTCATCCTGGGCACTTTCAATCGTACCATTTCCGTCGTAGTCTTTTTTCGCCATAATATCGCCAAAGGATGTGATGTTGCCATGGCATGTTTGGCAAGGTGTCACATTGTCCACCATTTGCGTGGAATCTTCGGGGTTGGTCCAGGACATGGCAAATGTATGTTCACCTATAAAGTCGTAGCCGGGTTGACCGGCAGCAGGAGTTGCCGCCATGTGGCAGGTCACACAGGCATTTTGTACGACATTTTTATGATTTGAACTCGGAATGTGCATCCCAAAAGTGATGGCATTTGTGCCGGCCAGCATGTCTGCTTGCGGGCTGTGGTGCGGGCCGTAATGCGAGTGGTAAGCATCCGAATATGGTTCGGCATCTTGCCTTGCGTGGTGGCAAGTCATGCACAATTTGCCTGTGCCGCCAAAAGAAATAAGTTTGCCATTGGCCAGGGTAATATCGTTTTCCGTTCGCAATTGATGCTCAACGCTTGCATTGTGTGGATCGTGACAAACCGCGCAGCTTACCTGTGGAAATCCGGTCGTTTGGGCGAGTTTGCTGTCAGGATTGACGGTATGAATGAACCCGTATCCTGAATGGCATTCGGCGCAGTCCTGACGAGGGGCCGCAAACGCAACCCCAATAGCGTGAGCCGACCGGCTCCATTGGAGTGATCTTCGATGATGGGGCTCTTCACCGTGGCATTTGGCGCAGACGCCTTCCCGCAATGACACGGCGATCTTGGTTTTGTCTCCTTTGTGAAGACTTCCGGGGCCGTGGCAATTTTCACACTGGATATTTGCCTTTTGTGCGAGATCCGGATAATTGGCAACGAGTGTATCCCAATTCCCTGCCTGTAACACCGTTGGAAAAGTCCAGCCGAGTTCTTTTGCAACATCGTCAAATCCGCCATTAACCGCAGTTGAATCTGTATCGTAGCCCACGGTGTGGCATTCAATGCAATAACCGGCATAATGACTGCTCTTTAACCCGTCGATCGCTTCCTGAAACATCGTCGCGTGGCCTGTTCCTTGCCATCCGGTATTCTTATCAGAATGACAAAGAGAACATTGGCCCTTTGACGGATCCGAAGGCAACCCGGCGATTCCACCGACCCCGACATAGTAAGCACTTGTAATTGTAACTGTGGTATCGGCTGTTCCCGATGCCGTTGTAATTTCCAATTTAATGACGAATTGCCCGGTCGTATCTGGTCGGAAAGTGGTCCATTGAGTGTCTGTACTGTCAAGCACCGCATTGGACCCCCTGGCACTTTGCAACGACCAGTTGTAAGCCGTAACCGGATCGGAGGACATGTTGTGACCAGACAGGTAAACCAATTCTCCTTTTCCAACATCACTCAATCCGCTGGAAGGCGAGGTCGTCCAATTGAGTTCTTCCAATTGAATCGGGCTGAGTGATTCAATAATAATTTGTGCCTTTGGGTTTTGTGCATAACTCGCGGAAGTTAATATTCCAAACAACAAAAGCACGCTGCCAAAACATTGTAACACTTTTTGCATTTTTCCACTCCTTCTTTTGTATTTATTTGCTTTTTAAAAAGTGGTCTTAGGCATTCTGCACAATCATAAACATCACCTGCCTTCGAGGTTAAAGAATTTTAGAGACAAGATAAATTTTGGATTTTGAGCATATCTCAAAGTTGCTTGATTCGATGTAAATAAAAATTTAGAAAGAAGAAGCAGAAAAATTATATTCATCTGATTCATGCCTGCTTTTTTCATAAGTGTTTTTTTATTCTTCGCTTTCAAGACCCACTCCCTGATTGATTTTTGAAACGGACATTACAGCATCCATTTCCACTTCCTGCGGCCAGGGAGAGAGAGCGGAGGCGGAAAAACAGTTATTTGATCTTTCAATTTGGATACGGAACAATCAGCCATTCCATTCCAAATCAATAAAAAGAGTATACTTTTTAATTGTCACTTAATCACGCAATTTTGAAAGATCCTCTCTCCCTAAAGGAGAATCATTCTCCATAGGAAAGAAAAAATTATTTTTTTTGACATTCCTTGCAAATGCCTTCTAATTGAAGGCTGAATCCGCTGATTTTGTATTCGTTGA
>CAZIYL010000249.1:0-3560 GCA_964543425.1 uncultured Deferribacteres bacterium | reverse complement strand
GATTGAAAAAATAGATGAAAACGTACACATTTTCGCGAAGAACCCAAAATAATTTTTTGATTAATTTAAAATGGTGGTTTTTAACCCATGAAAAGAATTATAGTTTTGCTTATCTTTCTTATAGGCACGAGATTTTCAGTAGTTTATGCAGATGGAAGTGGAGGCCTGGCTAAAAGTGGCACAACAGCTGGGCAATTCTTGAAAATTCCTGTGGGGGGAAGAGCCATTGGAATGGGTGGTGCCTATGTGGCGGTTGCCAATGATGTTACTTCGCTCTATTGGAATCCGGCGGGATTGGCTCACTTAGACCATCCTGCGGCAGTAAATTTTAGCCATACACGATGGTTAGCGGGAACGAACTTCGATTTCGCAGCCGTCGGAATCAACACCGGAATGTGGGGGAGTTTTGGATTAAGTTACACAGCGCTTTCGATGCCGGACATGTTGGTACGCACCGAATTTGAACCGGAAGGCACCGGAGAATATTTCAGCGCGATGGACGTGGCCATGGGCATAAGTTACGCGCGATCAATTACCGATCGATTTAGCATTGGCTTTACCGCCAAGTATGTGCGCCAGCAGATCTGGCACATGGTAGCTTCGGCGACGGCTTTTGATCTTGGTATTTTATTTCGTACGGATTACGAGCCGCTTATTCTTGGAATGAGTATTTCGAATTTTGGCCCCAAAATGCATTACACCGGAAAGGATGTATTTATTAATTACGATTTTAACCCGAATGAATATGGTGATAATAGCAATATTTTTGCGAATTTGCAGACAGACAAATGGAGCTTACCTCTTTTGTTTCGTTTTGGCCTGGCTTGGGAGATTTTAAATAAAGACATGAATCAATTGACCGCCTCCATGGAAGCCAGACATCCAAATGACAATACAGAAAGTATCAGTTTCGGGGCAGAATATGGCTTCAGGCATTGGGTGTTTTTCCGGGCAGGCTATCAATCCCTTTTTGAGAGCAATAGTGAAAAAGGGTTGACACTGGGATTAGGCCTCATTTATTACCTTTCTCCTGCATTACCCCTTCATTTTGATTATGCTTACGCAGACTGGGGAAGACTATTATCCGTGCATCGTTTTTCATTTGAAATTGCTTTTTAAATAGAGAATCGGAACTGCAAACTGGAGACATTGAGTGACACGCGAAAAAAAGCATTTTGAGACGGAATTCGGTTATTTTTCTGAAGATGGGCGAGAATATGTTATTAAAGACTTTCGAACGCCAAAACCCTGGGTCAATGTCATCTCAAATGGAAAATATGGCCTGGTGATTTCTCAGATTGGGGGGGGATTTAGCTGGATTGACCACGCAAATTTAAATCGGCTCACGCGCTGGCAGCAGGATTTGATCCGCGACAATTGGGGCAAATATTTCTACATTCGGGACAACAAAACAGCCTCCGTATGGTCTCCAACGGTTGCCCCCGTAATGAAAAATCCGGACAACTATCTTTGCCGGCATGGGATTGGCTATTCGATTTTTTCAACGGAATATCATGGCATTAAAACAGAGTTGCGCATTGTTGTTCCGTTTGGTGATGACATTGAAATCTGGAGCCTCATCGTCAAAAACAAAAGCTCGGTTCCGCGTGAATTGTCAGTATTTAACTATTTTGAATGGTGCTTGGGTGCAGCCCCGGATTCGCATAGAGAATTTCACAAATCGTTTATCGAAACGGAATTTCGTCCAGATCTGAATGCAATTTTAGCACGGAAACGACTTTGGGAAATCAAAGCCGATCGAGGCCATTGGAATATCAATTGGGATCGTACAGCGTTTTGGGCCTGTAGTGATCCAATTGATGCCTTTGAATGTGATAAAGAGCAATTCCTGGGGCAATATGGGAATTTAGTAAATCCAGCGGCCATTGAACGAGGTAAACTTGGGAATTCACAGGGAAAATGGACGGATCCGATTGCTTCACTGCAAAAAAACATCGTGTTGGAGCCAAATGAAGGAAAAGAAATTCATTTCATTTTGGGCGCTGTAATGCAGGAGGAAAAAATAGGGGAGATTCTCAATAAATATTCAAGCCATGAAAAAATTGAAGAAGCCTTCAAACGCGTTCAGAAAAAATGGGATGAATTTTTATTGCCCACTCGAATTGAAACGCCCGATGCCGGTTTAAATTTTTTGGCCAACAATTTTTTAAAATATCAAACCATCTCCGGAAGGCTCTGGGGCAGGGCCGCCTATTATCAGCAGAGTGGCGCCTTCGGTTTCAGGGATCAATTGCAGGACAGCCAAGTGTTTTTCTACAGTCATGCTGACCTGGCATTGGAGCAATTACGATTGCATGCCCGGCATCAGTTTGCAAACGGCAAGGTCCTGCATTGGTGGCATCCAATTATTGAAGAAGGCCGTGACGGAGGTATGTCAGACGATTTGCTCTGGTTACCCTTTATAACGATTCAATATTTAAAGGAAACCGGGAACTTCGATGTTCTCGATGAACCCCTGGAATTCTACGATGACAAAAAGAAAAAGCCGCTATTAATACATCTGTTGCGGGCAATTGATCTTTCAATCACACGGAAAAGCGAGCGCGGACTTCCGCTCATTCTATCTGGGGATTGGAATGACGGACTGAGCGGAGTGGGGCTTGATGGCAAAGGAGAGTCTCTCTGGTTAGCACATTTCTTGTATCTCATTCTTTCTGAGATGGATTTTATCTTGAAAAGAAGGGGACTTCAGAATAAAGCAAAAGACTATCAACGAGAGGCGAAGGAACTGAAAAAAGCCATAAATGAGTATGGATGGGACGGTGAATGGTTCTGGCGCGCTACAAAAGATTCCGGAGAACTCATCGGAAGTCGCAAAAATAGTGAGGGGAAAATCTATTTGAATCCTCAAACATGGGCGGTTTTGGCTCATGTCGCAGCACCTGCAAGACAGCAGAAGGCATTATCATCGGCAGAAAAATATCTCTTAAAGGATTTTGGTCCTCTTTTATTTTTTCCGGCCTACCAAAAACCGGATGAATTTATAGGATATCTTTCCAGGTATGCTCCCGGTGTCAGGGAAAATGGCGGTGTCTACACGCATGCAGCTATCTGGATGATTTTGGCTGAATGTGAAATGGGTCGTTGCACAAGAGCAAATGAAATTTTAAGGCGAATTTCACCTATTTATAATGGGCTCCAGCCGCGGCGTTATATGGCAGAGCCTTATGTTACCCCGGGAAATATCGATGGAATTGAATCTCCATATTTTGGACGCGGTGCCTGGACATGGTACACAGGTTCGGCCAGTTGGATGCTGCGAGCGATTCTGGACTATATCATTGGGGTTCGCGCGGATTATGACGGTTTACGGATAAAACCCTGTTTCCCGGAAGATTGGCACCATGTGATAATGAATCGCTATTTTCGGGGAAGTTCTTATCACATTGAATTCAAACGTCTTGAAGAAGGAGAGGAACAGAGCATGGTCATCTGGATGAATGGAAATAAATTGGAAGGAAACCTGATTCCTGAGGCGGCACCAGATTCTCAGGTGGATGTTCTGGTTAGATTTTAAAAAGCAAAGAGTTGTGAAACGG
>CAZIYL010000248.1:2149-3560 GCA_964543425.1 uncultured Deferribacteres bacterium | reverse complement strand
GCCTTTTGCGCGACGTAGCCATTGGTCAGGGAATGCCCCCGACGGGCGGAAATTTCCAGGTGAATGCCTTGTCTGGCCGCAAGCTGAACATCCTCGTCCGAAATAAAACCGGGGTGGGCGAGAATGTCGATGTCCGACTCCAGGGCGAAGTGATTGGTTCCGGGGGGAACCAGCTCCACGGGCGTTTCGCCGTGCACCACAATAATTTTGGCACCGAAGCGCCGGGCTTTTTCCGCCAGCTCCGGAATACTCTCTGCCGGAGTGTGTGTGATCTCGATCCCTGGAATGGCCGTGACATCCCAGCGGCGGTTGGCGTCCTCGCAGGCGCGGAGCGTCTGTTCCAGCACCGGCTCCCAATTTCCCGCGTCCACGTGATCCGTAAGCCCGATGGCCCGGTAGCCCGTTTGCCAGGCGTAGTAGATCGCCGCAGAAGGATTCAGGTAACCGTCGCTGAGAAAGGTGTGTGTGTGAAAATCAATAACCATCTTTTCCTCCAAAGTAATTTTTTACCAGGACGCTGGGATGCCGAGGCGAACATAATTGTCGAACCCAGATGCCTGGCCTTATTGATTGCTTTTGCGAACGAAACGCTTGCAAAGAACCTATTTTATAAGATTGATTGCGGATTCTTTGTAAAAATTTTATTTTGCAATCTCCAGTCAAAACAAATTCGAAATTCGAATATCGAAATTTAAAACAAATTCGAAATTCAAATATGCAAATTTTCAAAACACCAATGCCTGCATTCCAAAAAAGGGCTGAAGGTACTCAAATTTCTGCCTCGCTTATTTGGTCCCGCTCCTGAAGAGGTTGTGTAAAAGCGAAAATTCAACCCTTTATTTTAGTCGAATCAGAATTCAAAATAGATCAGAAGAAAATTCTTAATATATTGTTATCACATGAATTAGAGATTCTTCATTTCGCTTCGCTCAGAATGTCAATTTTTTGAATTTTGCGAAACGCCATTGTTTTGAATTTCAGTCATTCGAATTTGTTTCGGAGTTCGGATTTCGGACTTCGGATTTTATCCCATGAGCTATTTTATTGTCAAAAGCATTAACCTCGTGAAAAAGTCACGGTATTTCTGAAATGAACCACTGATCCGGTTATTTCATGGCGTTCTTGCACCCTCACGGTGGAAAATCAGATTCTTATCACAATTCCTCTGCTTTCCAGAAAGCATTTCAATTCCCCAATGCTCAGTTCGCCAAAATGAAACAGGGATGCCGCCAGCGCGGCGTCGGCGTGGCCTTCGGCAAAGGCCTCGTAAAAGTGTTCCTTCGTGCCCGCGCCTCCCGAAGCGATGACCGGAATATTCACGGCGCCCGAAACGGCCTTCAGAAGGGGAATGTTGTACCCGGATTTGGTACCGTCGCGGTCAATGCTGGTGAGCAGAATTTCGCCTGCCCCC
>CAZIYL010000248.1:0-2049 GCA_964543425.1 uncultured Deferribacteres bacterium | reverse complement strand
ACCAGCTCGTCGGCCCCCTCGTCGTTGTAGCGAATGGCATTTTCTACCGGATCGCCTGCATCCACCAAATTGACAAAATTGATTCCCTTGACCACCTTCCCGTGGTGGACGTCCAGGCAGGGAATGATGCGCTTGGCTAACATCCGCGTGCCTCCAATTCCTGATTCAAATGGCCAAACGTAATGGCGCCGGTGTAAAGTGCTTTTCCGAGAATAACCCCTTCAATCCGACGCAGGCCGGCGCGGCAAAACTGCAGCACATCGGCCTCGGTTGCCATGCCCCCGGAAACGACGATCTGGAAGGCAAAACGTTCTGCCAGTTGAAAGATAACGTCGGCATTCGGGCCGGTGAGCATGCCGTCCCGAGAGATGTCTGTGTAGATGACGTGCCGAATGCCCTTTTCCTCCCAGCGGCGCAAAAAATCAAAGAGGGCAATGTCCGTCTGCTGCTGCCAGCCGTGCGTCGCAATTTTCCCGTCGCGGGCGTCCACACCAAGGACAATTTTTTCAGCCGAAAAGCGCCGCAGGGCTTCCTCCACGATGTTCGGCTCTGAAACCGCCACACTGCCTAAAATGACGCGATCCACCCCCAGATTGAGAGCCGATTCAATGGCTGCAAGCGATCGGAGACCTCCACCCAATTCCACCGGAATCCGAAGCGTCTTTGCAATTGTACCAATAATTTCCATGTGCCCCGATTGTCCCGCAAAAGCGCCGTCCAAATCCACGAGATGCAGCAGTCTGGCACCCTGACGTTCCCAATGCCGGGCCATCTCTAACGGATCATCCGAGTACACCGTGGTCTCTTCGGCCTTGCCCTGTAGCAGGCGCACGACCTTTCCGCCTTTTAAGTCGATGGCAGGAATTGCAATCATAGCTTCCTCACAAAATTTTCCAGTAACTGGAGTCCCGCATCCTGACTTTTTTCCGGATGAAATTGCACCCCGATGACATTCCTGTTTTTGGCGACGGAGGAGAAAACAAGCCCATATTCGGTGGTGGCCAGCCCGTGCGTCGCATCCGTTTCTGAATAGTAAGAATTGGCAAAATAGAAAAATGTCCCGCTGGGGATCCCCGTAAACAGGGGGGACGGCTGCGTGAAATCGACCCGATTCCAGCCCATGTGCGGAATGCGAACCGTGGCAGGGAAGCGCTTCACATGTCCGGGAATCCAGTTCAGTCCCCGAAAAAAACCGTGCTCCTCGCTGTCTGTGAAAAGCAACTGGTGCCCCAGGCAGATCCCCAGCAGAGGGGTGCCTTTTTCCACGCTTTTCTGAAGAACAGTGAGCAGGCCGGTGGTCTGGAGATTTTGGATGGCTGCCCCAAACGCTCCCACGCCGGGGAAGATCAACCGTTCGGCGCGGGCGATTTCCTCCGGAGAAGCGGTGATTTCCGCCGAAAATCCCAACTTTTTGATGGCCTTTTCCACGCTGGCCAGATTTCCGACACCGTAATTGACGATCGCAATCATTTGGTCGACAGCACTCCTTCAATTCGAGGGTCAATTTCCACGGCCTGGCGGAGCGCGAGACCTGCCGCCTTGAAAATGGCCTCAATCATGTGGTGGGTGTTTTTCCCGCTGAGCACGGCCACATGCAGCGTGAACCAGCCGTTGGCCGCGAAGGCGCGGAAAAATTCTTCCACCATTTGAACATCGAACGCCAGAGCGGGATTGTCCGGCAGGGTGCCTTCAAAGACGAGAAATCCCCGGCCGGAAATGTCCAGAGCCACGCGCGCCAGAGCCTCGTCCATTGGCACGAAGGCGGAGGCAAATCGCCGGATGCCTTCTCGCTCACCCACGGCCCGGGCGAAAGCCTGTCCCAGCACAATGCCCACATCTTCGATTGTGTGGTGCTGGTCAACGTGGAGGTCACCACTGGCCCGAAGTGTCAGATCGAACAGGGAGGTGCGGGTCAGGGCCTGCAGCATGTGGTCAAAAAATCCAATACCGGTTTCCACTTCGGCCTGACCGGTTCCGTCCAGGTTGAGCGTAAGCGAAATATCCGTTTCTTTGGTCTTTCGACTGACCGTGGCTGTGCGATTTTTCATT
>CAZIYL010000247.1:0-3562 GCA_964543425.1 uncultured Deferribacteres bacterium | reverse complement strand
TTGAAACTGACATCGTGAGCAGCGATTTCCCCCTCCCTGCTCGCAGGGAGGGGGAGTAAGGGGGTGGGTCAAAGACAAGTATTTGGCTCAAATTGTATTCAGAATAATCAACCATTACAATTCGAGGGGAAATATTTTATTTTAGCCCAAACCCATCACGTAACATTGGGATATACTCTATTTTTTAAGTGCAGCGGCTCAAAAAGTCAGCACGCGGAAACGGTTCCAGGAATTGCGAAAAAAGTTGCTTTTTTAACCGGGAAATTTTATTTTGAAAGGAAAGTGAGCCCGATTAAAAATAAAAAGGAAATAGAATGTCAACCTTCAAACGCCCCAAACGTTCTATTTTTGTAAAAACATTTGGCGGGTACTTGTTTATGACGCTGGTACTCTCGTCGCTGATTCTTTTTTTCTCCTTTGAAACCATCCGCTCCTACTACATTCACACGCTGACGCGGAATCTAAAAAACCTGGCCATAACCTACCGACTGGACATTATTCCGCTGATCAAAGAGAAGCGCTTCGCCGAGCTGGACGCCTTGACCAAGCGGGTGGGCGAACGAACGAACACCCGAATCACCATCATTTCTCCCAGAGGTGTGGTTTTGGCCGATTCCAAAAAGAACCCCCATGAAATGGAAAATCACCTGACCCGTCCGGAAGTTCAGGCAGTGCTAAAAGGATATATGGGAAAATCTCTGCGTTTTAGTACCACTGTAAAGCAGGAAATGTTGTACGTTGCCATTCCAATTGAAGAAAATGGCCAGCTTATTGGGATTGTTCGGGATAGCTTGTTCCTGAAAGATATTAATGCGTTGCTTCATCAGATCAAAATGCGTATTATTTTCATTGGATTAGTGGTGACTCTCTTTGCGTTGCTGGGGGCCTTCGTTTTCTCCAAAAGCCTCACGCGGCCGATATTGCAATTGGTGGATGCTTCTGAGAAAGTGGCTAACGGCAATTTTGACGTCAAAATTCACCTTAAAAATAATGATGAATTGCGCAACCTTGCCGAAAGTTTTAACAACATGACCACACAAATCAACGAACTTTTTACAGAGCTTTCCCAACAAAAAGAAGAATTAACGGCCATCGTGTCATCTTTGCAGGAGGGTCTCATAGTACTGAATCGGCAGGGGAAAATAAAATTGGCGAATAACAGCTTTAAGCGTATTGTAAAACGTGGGAAAATTGAAGGCAGACTTTTTTCGGAGATTTTGAGGGTACAGGTCTTTACTGATCTCATTAAAAAGGCCTGGCAGGAAAGTAAAAATCTCGTGGAGGAAATCGAATTCAATCAGAAGGTATATCTGGTAAGCATTACGCCCATTCCATGGAAAGATGAGGTTGTTCTCATTCTTCACGATATTACGAACCGGAAACGTCTGGAAAAGCTGAAGCGGGAATTTATTGAAAATGTTTCCCACGAGCTAAAGACCCCTCTTACGGCCATTAAAGGCTTTGTGGAAACCCTGGATCAAAATATATCAGACGAGAATAGGCACTATCTGGATATTATCAGCAAGCATACGGACCGATTGATTTTTCTGGTGCACGATTTGCTTTTGCTTTCGGAGCTGGAACAACGGGAACCGCACCTGACCATTGAGACGATTAATGTGGTTGATTTAATTCGGAATGTGGTAAAAATTTTTGAGGAGAAAGCCGAGAAAAAGGGACTTGGCCTCACTTATTTTGCAGAAGATAATTTGCCGGATATTTCAGCCGACCCCTACAAATTGGAAGAAATGTTGATTAATTTGATCGATAATGCCATTAAGTACACGGAAAGGGGGAGCGTGGAAATAGGTGTGCTACGGCACAAACAAAACCTTGTAGAGTTTCGTGTGAAGGACACAGGTATCGGAATAAAAACAAAATACATGGATCGGATTTTTGAACGATTTTACCGAATTGATAAGTCACGCTCGCGGCGGATGGGAGGAACAGGCCTGGGGTTATCGATTGTAAAACACATCGTCATGCTTCATAATGGAGAAATCCGCGTGGAAAGCGAGCAGGGCCACGGAACCACCTTTCGGATTATTATACCGATTAGGCAGCCGGAGCAAGCCGGGGTCTAATCTGTTAGAGACGATCGGCATCAGATCAAAAAGAATTTCGACAGGATTTACGGGATATTTTTGGCTTGGTGTCAAAATGCGCAGTTTTTTAACCCAAAGGTGTTTTAGTCGTTAAATCCAACATTTTCAGGCCGGTTTCGTAAATTCTGGTGCGTATTTTTGTAGACAGATAGTATCCCACAATCCTGAGTCAGAATAAATACGACATCCGAATATCGAAATTGGAAACGAATCCGAAATTCAAATAAGGCAATTTCTCAAAGACTAACAAAATGGTTCTTTTGCTTTGTTTGGGATTTTGGATTTTAACTCATGGTCACCAGATCGGTACTAACAGTATGAACCTTTTAGAATACGTCACAGGTATTTGCGTAAAGAACAACTTAGCCTAATCCTGTAAATCGTGTCAAAATATTCAAATATGCCTGCTGATCAGCTAAAATCTTTCATATCCCGATTCAGGTAGCTGCTGTAGTCCTTTGAGTCCGTTCCAGTGGGTCCGGTCTATTTTGACTCTACTCCTTCAGGAATTTCATGGCCAGTTCCACGTCTTTTTTGCTGCCGATAATAAGCGGTGTTCGATGTCCCAAATCTTTTGGCTGGATGTCTAAGATTCGCTGCTTGCTATCGGTGGCGAGGCCGCCGGCCTGTTCTACTACAAATGCCAGTGGATTGGCTTCGTATAGCAGCCGAAGTTTTCCTCGGGGATGTTTTTGATCGGTGGGGTACAGAAAAATGCCTCCGTACAGCAGGTTTCGGTGAAAGTCGGAGACCAACGACCCAATGTAGCGAAGCGAGTAGGGTCGATCGGTTTCGGGGTCTTCTTCTTTCAAATAGTGAATATAGCGCCGCATCCCATCCGACCAACGATTGGCGTATCCTTCATTTACGGAATAGAAGGAACCCTTTTCCGGAATTCTCATGTTTTCATTTGACAGCAGAAATTCGCCGATGCTCGGATCGTAGGTAAATCCGTGCACGCCCTGACCGGTAGAGTACACAAACATGGTGCTGGAGCCGTAAAGAACGTAGCCCGCGGCCACCTGTCTGTAGCCCGGTTGAAGGGCATCTTCCAGCGTGCCTTTCCCCGATTCAGTTACCCGGTGAAAAATGGAAAAAATGGTTCCGATGCTCACATTGACGTCGATATTTGAAGAACCATCCAGAGGATCGAAAAGCATAACGTAATTTCCAATCGGATGATAATCGGGAATTTCAATCAAACCATTGCTTTCTTCGGAAGCCATGACACAGAGATGCCCCCCATGATCCATTGCGTTGATAATGGTTTCATTGGATAAGATGTCTAGTTTTTTTACTTCTTCACCAAAAATATTTTCTTCTCCGGTGAAACCCAAAATGTCAATTAATCCGGCCTTGTTAACCAGACGAGCCAGAACCTTGGCCGCCAAACTTAGATCGGACAGAAGGCCCGAAAACTCGCCGGTTGCGCCGGGGTGCTTTCTTTCCTGCTCCAT
>CAZIYL010000246.1:0-3617 GCA_964543425.1 uncultured Deferribacteres bacterium | reverse complement strand
ACACTAATTTACGCGAATTGATTTTATTAAAGTTAACCGGATTGCAATCTGCGTAATTTATGTAATTAATGGTTTTTAGAGAATACCTATTGTTTGTGAAACTCGCAACGGCAGAGCCAATAATTCAAAAACAAGGCTGTTTTGTATCTCTAAAACGAAAAGCAAAGCAGAAAGATAACATTGTAAAAACTTTCTATCGGGCGTGCAAATTGAAAATTCGCTGAAGTCCGTCCCCCAGCAAGTTAATACTCACAACAAGGGAAACAATCGCCACTCCCGGGAAAAACGACATCCACCAGCCGTCCAGAAGAAAATCCTTTCCCTCGGCGATCATGTTTCCCCAGCTTGGCGTCGGCGGCTGAACACCCAAGCCGATAAAACTCAACGTACTTTCAACCAGGACAATAATTCCAACTTTCATTGTGGCAGCCACCAAAACGGGAGTCAGACTATTAAAAAGCACATGCCGAAAGAATATTTTCCATCGGGGAATATTCAAAAGGAAGGCAGCTTCAACAAAGGGCGCCTTTTTTATTGAAAGCACTTCTGCCCGAACCAATCGTGAAATTCCCATCCAACTGGTGCCGCTCAACAATAAAATCAACAGGATTAGATTATTTCCATAAAAGGCAGCGACAAAAATATACAGGAAAATGATTGGAAAAGAAAGCATAAAATCAACAATGCGCATCAGGAGAAAGTCAACTCGATTTCCAAGGAATCCTGCCAGTCCTCCGTAAATAGTTCCCCAAACCGTGGCCAGAAGAACAACAATCAAGGCAATGGATACCGAAATGCGACTGCCATAAAAGACGCGTGTCAAAATATCCCGGCCAAATTGATCGGTGCCCATCGGATGCTGCCAGGTTGGCGCTCGGAGTTGCACCTGCGGATGCATGTCAATTTCATTCGGTTGGTAGTGCGTGAGAACAGGTGCAAAAACAGCTACAAACAAAAATAACGCCACAAAGATGCTCCCGATGCGAACCTCCCAATTTCCAAACAGGCGCCTCATCAATCCATTTTCCCTGTATATTTTATTCTTGGGTCGACTAATGGATACAGCACATCCGAAAACAAATTACCAAGAATCACCAGGAAGGCAATCAACGTGGTGCTTGCCAGAATGACGGGATAATCCCGGGTAAGAACGGCGTGAAAAGTAAGCCAGCCCATTCCTGGCCATGAAAAAAGGTATTCCACCACCAGGGACCCGCTCAATAAAAAGGGAAATCCGAGACCAATGAGGGTTACGACGGGAAGAAGCGTATTTTTCAGGGCATATTTAAAGTAAATTATTCCGGATGGAATTCCAAACAGACGGCTTTGCAGAATAAAATCCTTTTGAAGAATTCCAAGCATATTCCCGCGGACAAAGCGCGTGGTGTAAGCCGCCGAGCCCAACGCCAACACAAGCACCGGAAGTACCAAATGATGAAGCAAATCAGCAAGATGTGCAAAAAAGTGGACGTTGCCCGACCCAAGAGTTACCGTTTGACCCGAGGGAAATAGGTGCCATTTAATTGAAAATACGAGAATGGCCATCAAACCCAGCCAGAACTCCGGGATACCAAAAATCGTCAGAGCCATGATATTGATAAAATGCCCCACCTTTCGGCGATCGTTAATCGCCGCCAGCACGCCAAAAAACACTCCCAGTGCCAATTCCAGCAAGAAGGCCGATAGGGTCAACATGAGTGTTGCCGGAATCGCATCCCTTAAAACACTGGCAACCGGCCGCTGCTGAGAAAAGGAATAGCCAAAATCACCTGTTAAAAAATTCTTTAACCACTGGAAATATTGTACCGGAAGGGAAGCATTCAAGCCCAAATTTTTTTGAACAATTGCAATGGTTTTAGGGGGAAGGCGGGAATCCGTCAGATAATCAACCGGCGAGCCCGGGACCAGATGAATCATCAGAAATGTGAATGTCAAAACGGCCAGCAAAAGAATTATGGAGTGAGCAATTCGTCTAAATACGATAGATATCAGCATCTTACCCAAACATTCTCTACCAAAGGAAATGCATTATAAATCACCTGCACGGAAACTATAAAAAGGGATAATTATCGAAGCGGTTTAACGTTCCTGCGTCCAATCGAGAAATAGAAGCCTATTTTTGGAATTATTTTAATTCGGACTTATCCGCCGGAATAAAAAAGCCCACTAATTGAAATCAGTGGGCCCAAAAATTCAATATTAGTGATCAACTGTGCTCTTTGAGTTTCCGCTTGATTTCATCAATCTGGTAATTTGCAAATTTTCTCCATCGGACGTCGTGAGCTGCAATCTTATATTCTTTGATTGCTTCACTGTAGCGGCCGAGGTTTTTTAAGGATCGCGCGGCCTCCACATGTGCCGGTGCATACGATCGCCGCAAAGCAATGGACTTTCTGGCAGCAGTCAACCCTTTTTCATATTCTTTTAAATCATTATAGGCTTTGGCTAATCGGTAAAAGCCCTGATAGTTCTTTTGATTAAAACTAACCGCATTTTCGTAGGCTTGAACGGCTTCCTTTGTCCTTCCTAAATTTGTGTAGGAAACACCCAAAGCAACATAGGCTTTTGCATATTTCGGATTTGCATGAATGGCATTCTGAAAAGACTCGATTGCCTTTTTGTAATCCTTTTTCTTTCCATAAATAACGCCCATTTCATAATAGGCTTTATAATTTCTGGGATTATTGGTAACAGCCGTCTGGTAGGTTTCCAGAGACTTATTATATTTTCGCTCTTCACGATAAAGCATTCCTAAAGCAAAATAATATTGGGCATTATTAGGATTAAAATGCAACGCTCTTTCATAATTTTTCTCGGCATCAACATATTTTCGCGTTCTTTTGTAAGCCAATCCCAATCCAAAATAGGCGTTCGCAAAGGTGCTGTCGATACGCAAGGCTTTTTTGTATTCATTAATGGCTTTTTGATATTGCCCCAACTTGAGATATTTATTCGCATTGTTGAAAGCATCAGCTTTTGCTTTTTCTCGCTTCATCAATTCCTTGGAAGAAGTAATGATTTTTTTCGATTCGGCAATAAAAGCGTCGTATTGTTTCTTGTACTTATTGTATTCATCCAACTTTTTTGCTTTGGATGCCTCGTCCATTTTTTTCCGAACAACACTGATTTTCTTTTGCAGTTCCTGAAGTTGCTTTGCTTGATCTTCCTGCGCAAAAACAGTTCTTGCCCCAACCTGAGAAATAATGAAAATTCCCAGCAGGATGGTAATAAATCCTCGAATTCTACCCTTCATGTGATCGACCTCCTTTGTGAACCTTTCCCTTACCTTAAAAAACTGGTGCCGAAGAGGGGACTCGAACCCCTACGCCCATTTTTGGGCACTACCCCCTCAAAGTAGCGTGTCTACCAGTTCCACCACTCCGGCACAATATCCTATTAGCCTATTTCGTAAATTACGGTACGCATTTTTTGAAAAGACAGCATCGAACGCTCTTGGGTCAAATTAAATGAGAATTCCGACTATCGAAATTTGAAACGAATCCAAAATTCAAATAACGCAATTTCCAAAACAGTAACCAAATGGTTCTTTTGCTTTGTTTTGAATTTTGGTCATTCAAATTTGTTCACCCCGTTAGATAAATTTAAAGGGAACAGTA
>CAZIYL010000245.1:0-3635 GCA_964543425.1 uncultured Deferribacteres bacterium | reverse complement strand
TTGATTTTGATTTTTCAAAATATTTTCTATTTTTGGCCAAGAATATTACTCAAATCAAACGCTACGAGTCTGAGAAAATCAAAAGCGAGCGTTTGGGCCTTGCCATTGAAATAGCCGGTTCCATTGCCCACGAAATTAACCAGCCCTTAACCGGCATTCTTGGATATTTAGCTCTGATCAAGGAAGACCTGAATCCGGAGGATCCGCTCATACCGGATTTGCAGGAAATTGAGAGCCAGGCTGAGCGAATCAGTGAATTAGTGAAGAAATTCCAGAATGTTGTGAAAATCAGAACAAAGGCATATGTCGGAACCAGTAAAATAATCGACCTGGAGCAATCGACCCGAAATAATCAAGGGGATACGTTATGAAAAAAACAGAATCATCGAAAACGCATGTATTGGTTGTAGACGACGAAGATATCATTTTAAAATTCTGCCAGCGTGGACTGTCAAAAGTGGGCTACAATGTAAAAACGGCATCCAACGGCGCTGAAGCTTTGAAAATCCTTGCATCGGAAGACGTGGACATTGTTTTGTCCGATTTAAAAATGGACATCATGGATGGTTTGGAATTGCTTAAGCATATTAAGCGGGATTATCCCCATGTGGAAGTCATTATGATGACGGGCTTTGCAAGTGTTGAAAATGCCATCGAATCGATGAAATTGGGCGCCTACGATTTTTTGTTGAAACCCCTCAAAATTGACCAAATGCGGCTCGTGGTCAAAAAGTGTGCTGAGAAGATTTCCATGAGCAAGGAAGTCCGGGAATTGCGGGCGGTTAAAGAAAAACTGGAGGAGCTTCAGAGAATAAAGGATAAATTCATCGCGATCGCAAGTCACGAATTGCGAACACCGGTTACTCATGCGAAAAGCTACTTTAGTTTTCTGGAAGAGCCATCTTTTTCAGACGAGGAGAAAGCGGAATTCAGGCGTGTGATTAAAAATGCCCTTAGCGACATGGAGCGAATCGTTCTGGATATGTTCAACATTGCCAGGGTCGAATCGAATCGGCTTTTACCGCATTTAAGTGCATTTAATCTGAACGAAATGATTCAGGAAGTACTCCTGGAAACGAAGGTGGATTTGCAGGGACGGGAGTTGGCTATTTCCTTTCAACCGAATGAAACCATTTTGGACATGGTGGCCGATCGATTCTATTTACGCCGCGTTTTGCAAGAATTACTGGCGAACGCTATCCGTTTTACGCCAGATGGCGGAGAAATTTATATTACAGCCGAGAAGGAAAATAATTTTTTCAAAATGACGGTTACTGACACGGGAATCGGCATTCCGGAAAATGAACTGGGGCATATTTTTGAATACTTTTACGAAGTTCAAAATACCAATTACCACAGTACCTCCAAACGGGGATTTCTGGGCGGGGGTACGGGAATTGGGTTACCCCTAATCAAAGGGATTGTAGAAGCGCACAACGGCCGCATTAAGATTGAAAGCGCCGAAGGGAAGGGAACGAAAGTGATGGTTTTTCTACCGGAGGTTTCATCTTCACCACAATAAATTATGGTGATGACTGTAGAAGCGCGCAACGGCCGCATTAAGATTGAAAGCGCCGAAGGGAGGAGGAAGTGAGGAGTGAGGCAGGTCAAGGATGTCCGAAATAAAAAAGGCAGGTTTTTTCCCTGCCTTTTTTTTGTGTCTATTTTCTGTTCAAATCGATTAAAGAATCTGATCCCTGTAATCTTTGATCTTAGCTTCGGTTTTCAATTGGTTGTACCACGCTGTAAACGCCTGCTGACGTTTCTTCTGAAGAAGCTGCTGGCGGATCAGGTCCTTTTGCAGAGCAAATTCTTTTTCATCAAAAGGAGTTTTTTCCAGCAATTTAATCAGATAGTACCCCTTCACGGTTTCAACGGGCTGGGAAATTCCATTGGTCGTCAGATGAAAAGCAGCCCCCTTAAAGTTGGGATCGTTCCCCACGCCCGGAACAAAATCGTCCATGCTGAAAGGCCCTGCCTCCTTAATTGTCAGGGAATCTTTTGCCGCGACCAATTCAAAATCCTGCGGTTTTTTCATTTTGGCCCGTTCCGCAGCGGCCCACTGTCCGGCTTTCTCTTTACGTTTTTGATTCAAAGTAATATTTTTAATTTGATCGTTCACTTCTTCCAACGATTTGATGTGTTCCTTTTTAACACCGGTCACCTCAACCATCGCGTACCCCAGTTTTGTTTCGAAAGGAGTCTCGCTGATCCCTTTTGGTTTGTTTTTAAATACGAATTTAGCAATGTCCTGGTTAAAACCAATTCCCGGAATAAATCCACCCCTTCTAAAATAGGGACTTTCTTTCACATGAATTGTTGTGTCTTGCTTTGCGGCTGCGTCGAAACCTTCCTCCTTGGCATTTGAAGCGAAGTAGGCAGCTTTTCCTTTAATGGAATCTTTGGTTTCCCCGCTGGGTTCGAATTTCAGTAAAATATGCCGTGCCCGAACCTTTAATTTTCCGTTCTCGTATTTTTTATCTTCCACTTTAATAATGTGCAACCCGAAACTGGTTTTAATCGGGCCAACAATTTGCCCGACCTTTGCGGCAAACGCCGCCTTCTCAAATTCTTTTACCATGGTTCCCTTGGTAAAATAGCCCAGGTCGCCGCCCTTTTGGGCTGATGCCTGATCGTCCGAATAGGTTGAGGCCAATTCTGCAAAATCCGTCCCGTTTTTCAATTTTTTGATAATTCGATTGGCTTCTGCATAAATAGCCGCCGTATCACTGGCGGTGGCCTTTACAGGAAAAATAGCGTATTTGATCTTCCGTGTTTCCGGCTCTTTGTAATCTTCCTTATGTTTCTGGTAGTAGGCTTTGATTTCGGCATCCGTAACGGTAATTGGGGTGTTGATGAATTTGGTGGGGCTAAAGTAAATATATTTGACCTTTGCTTTTTCATTTTTCTTAATGAAATCCCAATGAACCTCTTCATCGGAAACAATTACGGAAGACGAAATAATATCCTGCAATTTTTGATAGGGCAAGTAGTTTCTCAAATAATCTTCGACACCCATCCAGAATTGATCGTTCTGTGGATTTTGCATGGCCTGATAGTATTTTTTCATATCGAATTTGCCATTGGTCTGGAAACTTTCATTCTGGCGCAATTCCTGTGGCGGGTTATGTTGAAAATTATAAATAATTTCCTGATCCGTCACAGTGATCCCACGTTTTTTAATCTCATTTCCCAAAAGAATTTGTTGAACCAGCGTTTGCCATGTTTGATCCTGGAATTGTTTCAACTGGGCGTCTGTAAGCTCTTTGTTTGTACGTTGTCTGTAAGAATCAATTCTATTTTGAAGCGCTTTGTAATACTGCTGAACGCCAATCTTTTTGCCTGCAACTTCACCAAGGACATTCGGACGGTGCTTAATGCCCGTCACATCCATTCCCCAACTGAAAATAATTGTTCCAACAAATGCAAGTACGAGAAATATCAAAAGAGCTTTGGTGTGTTCTCGCATTCTTTTCATTACCATAAAGATACTCCTTTCATCATCTGTTTAAATCTTGCCAGCCAAATAAAGTGATTGTGTATCAAAAAAATACTTCATGCCATGTTCTGTCATAAAACGAATAAAAATTTAATATTTAAATTCAGAAAAAGCAAGTTATTTTTGTGAAAAATTC
>CAZIYL010000244.1:0-3649 GCA_964543425.1 uncultured Deferribacteres bacterium | reverse complement strand
ATTATTTCTCCTTTTCCCGGAGACTGAGGCAATAAAATGGAAAAGGTACTTCCCCTGCCAACCTCAGACTCACAAATTATTTTCCCCTGGTGTTCGGAAATAATCTGCTGACTCATTGGCAGTCCGAGCCCTGTTCCCACGTCTTTTGTTGTGTAAAACGGATCAAAAATCTTCTCCAGATTTTCAGGAGAAATCCCCTCTCCCGTGTCCCGAATCTGAATTCGAATACTTTCATTTTCACCCGGAGAGGTACGAATAATCAATTTCCCATTGTTTTTCATTGATTCAATAGCGTTCCGAACGATATTCAGCAAGGCCTGTCGCATTTGTGCCCGGTCCAGCCATGAATCCGGAATTTTCGGATCCAAATTGCTCTCCACCGTAATGTTTTTCTTCGAGAATTCAAATTCCATAAAATCAAGCAGGTCTTCAATCACTTCATTAATATTTCCCTGCAAGAATTGAGATTGGGGAAATCGCGAGAATTGCAGATACTCTTCCGTAATTTGTGCCAGCCGATCTACTTCTTCGGAAATAGCTTTCAGTAGCGACAGAGATTCATCTGCTGTACCCTTTCGAAATGCCTGAATTTCTTCCTCCAGAAGCTCCACATTCAGGCTGATGGAACTCAAGGGATTCCGAATTTCGTGAGCCACCCGCGCCGCCATTTTTCCAATCGTTGCCAGCCGCTCCGATTGAAGCAGACGAGCCTCCAGCGTCTTTCGCTCGGTTACGTCCTGCATAAGCTCCAGAACCTCGCGCACGTTTTCCTGTTCATCCAAAATAGGCGTGGAAACAATTTGAAAATAACGAGGATTGCCCTGTTTGTCCTGCGTTCGGCGCAGGTGATGGTGCTGTTGCTTTGTGCGAAATGCTTCCTCCACAATGCAATTTCTGCATGGGTTAAATTCCCCAATGTAGATTTCGTGACAGTTTTTCCCCACCACATTTTTCCCGACACGATCCCGAATCAGACGATTTGTCCAGATTACCTTCCCGTTGCGATCCACAAGTACCAAATTGGCTCCGATGGCGCTCACAATTTCGTCCAGCTTTTTGTATTCAATTTTGAGACGCTCCAGATACTTTTTTTCCTCTTCCGCCTTCACCAGAGCCTTCGATCGTTTTTCTATCTCCTGCACCTGAATTTTCTGATAAATTTCAGAATAGTAGAAAAGCGACTGGCAGAAGCAATCGTCAATCAATTTAAGGAACGGCAAAACACCCTTTAAATCGGCCTCGAATTTTTGAAGGATTTTGTTCCACAGAAGGCTTTTGCCAATCATAAACGCATGTTGCGTTTCGGAAAGTTTGAAATTTAGGCGTCTGCGATCCGGAGCAATTTTTTTCAGGAATGCTTTTAGCCTCGAATCGTCCTTCTTCTCAATGCACAAAAGAAGAGCCTCCAAATGCAATCGTGTGTTCTCCTGTATTTCTTCTGGTTGCAACAGGCGATATGAGGGCAAAGTAGTACCGATTCCCCGTGCCCAGGCAGAGGAAATTTCATCCTGACTATTGTAAAGAAATTTCAAAATCTCATGGAACACAAACAATCCTCATTTTATTCTTTCACACAAAACACCTGCCCGTCCCTTTTCTCGTACACGCGGCCGCACTTGGGACAGGGTTTACCGAATTCCTCGATTTTCTCACCGCATTTGCACATGTAGCCCCGGATTCTTGCCGGATTCCCGTAAACCATGGCAAAATCGGGAACATCTTTTGTTACAACGGCCCCCGCGCCAACAAAGGCGTACTGCCCCAGTGTGATTCCACACACAATGGTTGCATTCGCCCCAATAGTAGCCCCCCTGCGAACCAATGTTGGAATCAATCCGGCAGGTCCTTTTTTAACCTCTGCACGGGGATTCATGTCATTTGTAAACACACAGTTGGGTCCCAGAAAAGCCCCGTCTTCGACCGTCACCTTTTCCCAAACGGCCACCCCGTTTTTAATGGTCACATGATTCCCAATTTTTACGGTCGATTCCACAAAAGAATGATCACAAATATTGCAGTCGCTGCCAATTTCAGCTCCTTCCATCACGTGCGCAAACGCCCACACCCGCGTGCGTGCGCCAATTTTGTCCGTTTCAACCAATGCCTTCGGGTGAATGAAAACCGATTCGTTCAAAATGATTCCTCCTTTTCCCGGGTTAAACGTGTTTTCTAAAAATCTCCCTTCAAATCAACTTTTGCCGCCTTAAACCTGGATTCGGAAAATATTCGGATTAAATATGAGTCCAGTCTAAAAAGGATTTCCCCCGCCAATTTCACGAATTATCATGAATTGATTTTATTGATGTTAAAAAAATTATATCTCGTATAATTTGTTCAATTAGTAGCTTTTAGAGTGCACTCATTTATTAAAACCAGACTCTACTCCCTAATTAACCCACGAAGTGCGTTGAACATTTGTAGCCGCCAATCGCAACAAAAATAATTCCAACACCGAAGGTGTTAAACATAAGCACGTTCGCTCATGATGAATCTACAAATGTTAAACATCTTCGATGTTTTTTCTAATACCACTATTTTGCATTGCGTTCCAGCAGTGCATGTTTTTCTCAAATAAAATAATTTTCCGAATCCGGATTTAATTTAATCATTAGGATTCTTAAAAACAATAAAAACCTGAGAAAGCGATTCAATTTTCTTTTTGATATTTCCTCAAATTCTTTGTAAATTAAATCATCTTTAGAATTTCCCAATCGAATGTCGCGTGCGTTTGGGACAACCCAAAAAAAGCTTTCGACAAAACATTAATGGCTTCGTCGTGACGGAAAATATATCAGAGCTTTGTGCACCCGGAACTGCAAATTCAGAAGATTGGCTGCCAGTCTCGCCGGGTGTTTTTCTCCGGGTGATCACCTTTTCGCCTCCGCAAAAAAGCGGCAATCCGGATGTCGTATTTGTGGCGGGTTGGGTTTCAAAACCTGTGGCTTGGCGGGAAGTGCTCGGGGAAATCACGCGCGATTTTCGGGTTTTTTACGTTGAGACGCGGGAAAAAATTTCTTCGCGAATTCAGAGAAACGTCAACTTTGGCGTGGAAGACATTGGTTGGGATATTATTCAACTTATTCCTCGTCTTGGAATCGAATCATCCCATTATATTCTCATTGGCAGTTCCCTTGGCGCAACAGCCATTTTGGATTGCGTTTCGGAACTTCAGCCCAAACCAGAGGCTTTGATTCTCATTGCACCCAACGCTGAATTCCGCGTTCCCCGCTGGGGCGTTTGGCTCATCCGTCTGTTTCCACCCCGTTTGTACCTGATTTTCAAGCCGTTTTTAAAATGGTATTTGCGAAATTTTCGATTGGATGTTACCACGGATTATGCCCAGTACAAAAAATACGCGGACGCGCTGGACGCAGCCGATCCCTGGAAACTGAAAAAAGCGGCGCTTGCCCTGGCAAAATACACGGTTTGGGAAAAATTGGGTGACATTGCCTGCCCGGTGTTGATTGTCGGAGCTTCAAAAGACAAACTCCACGAACCGGAAAATCTGAAAAGAATGACTGCTCTCCTCAAAAATGCAACCTATATCGATCTTGAAACGAACCGCGGCACTCACAGCAAAGAAGTGGTTGATGTCCTGAGGAAATTTATTTCCGGAATAAGGGCATGATTTAAAACCAGAGTATCTTAA
>CAZIYL010000243.1:0-3656 GCA_964543425.1 uncultured Deferribacteres bacterium | reverse complement strand
ACCGGCACCGTCCGCCTGAAATTGTACAAGGGCAACATCATTGTTCAGGGACGCAAATCGCCCTTCTCGCTTTACCGGGAAGAGTACGCCACGTTTGGCGAGGAGGATGTTTACAATCAGAAAGATGCCGAGGGCTTCATCAATCTTTTCGGTCTGCCCCTGAAGGTAAAGGCTTTGATCGACATCGCCGACACCGGCATCAGCGAATTCCGGAAACCGGATTACAGTAAATTCAAGAGAGATTAAAATTGCCACCAGGATTCTAAGACACAACGTTTTTTCTTTGTGTCTTGGTTTCTTCGTGGCTAATCATTTAATTGGACAATGAAAATGGCATCATCAAAAATGTGGGACGGGCGTTTTTCGGGAAAAACCGATCCCGAAATGGAAACCTTCAGTCGGTCACTTTCATTTGACCACCGCTTGGCAGCCGCCGACGTGCGGGTAAATCAGGCCTATGCGAAGGCACTTGAGAAAATCGGCATTTTGAACCGGGAGGAACTTTCCAAAATCCTGAGCAATCTGGAGCACATTGCCATTGAGTTTCAGGCCGGGACCTTCCATTTTTCGCCGGAGGATGAAGACATTCACATGGCCATTGAGCGGCGGTTGACGGAACTCACGGGCGGAGCCGGAGCCAAAATCCACACCGGGCGCAGCCGAAACGATCAGGTGATGACCGACACGCACCTGTACCTGAAAGAACAAAGTCAATCCGTGCAGGACGCCATTCACCACATTCAGAAAACGGTGGTAAATCTAACTGATCTTCATCGTGAAGCCGTTCTGCCCGGTTACACACATCTTCAGCAGGCACAGCCGATTCTTTTATCGCACTACCTGTTGTCCATTTTCTGGGTGCTTCAGCGGATGGTTGAGCGGTTGTCCGAAAATTACGCCCGTTTGGACGTACTGCCGTTGGGAAGCGGCGCCCTCGCCGGATCGGCATTTCCACTGGACCGCAAATTTCTGGCGCAGGAGCTCGGATTTCGGGCCGTCAGTCCCAATAGCCTGGACGCCATTAGCCACCGGGATGTATTTACGGAATTTGCCGAAATCCTGACGCAGCTTGCCGTCACGCTTAGCCGCTACGCGGAGGATTTTATCCTGTGGAGTACGCGAGAATTCGGATTTCTTTCGCTGTCCGATGCCTATTCTACCGGCAGCAGCATGATGCCGCAAAAGAAAAATCCCGACTCGCTGGAGCTGATCCGTGGAAAGGCCGCCACAAACATCGGGCATTTAGCGGCGCTGCTGTCATTGGAAAAAGGCCTTCCTCTTTCGTACAATCGCGATTTGCAGGAAGACAAAATTCACCTGTTTGCTATTCTCGACAACGTGCTTCCCGCCCTTCACCTTTTCCGCGGAATTCTGGAAACGGCCGAATTTAACACCGAGCAAATGCAAAATGCCATTCATCCGTTTTCGCTGACAACAGACCTGGCGGATTATCTGACGGAAAAAGGTGTGCCCTTCCGGGAAGCTCATCACATGGTTGGAAAACTGGTGCGGGATTGCGTGGAATCAGATAAGAATCTATCGGAGCTTTCGCTGGAAGAATTTCAGGGGTACTCAAATTTATTCCGGGAAGATATTTTTGATTGGCTGACAATCGAACACAGTCTGAATCGACGAAATATCTTCGGGGGAACCGGTCCAAAAGCCGTACAGGCGGCCATCGAAAAAGCAAAAGAACTCCTGAACCAAATTTTTGAGGATGAAAACTAAGAGATGATTAGAATTAACGTGGGAATTGTTGGAGGCACCGGCTACACCGCGCATGAATTGCTAAAAATTTTATTACGACATCCCGATGCAGATGTAGCATTTGTTACATCCGAAAGTGAAACGGGCAACCCGGTTGCTGATTATTTTCCGGATTTGCCGGCCAATTTTTCGTTGAATTTCGAACAGCCGAACGCAGCCCTTTTTAAATCGGCCGATGTCGTATTTCTGTGTACCCCCCATGGAGAATCACAAAAATGGGTGCCAAAAATCCTTTCCGCGGGTGCAAAGGTCATTGACTTGAGCGGCGATTACCGATTGCGGACATCCGATTCCTACAAAAATTGGTACAAAATGCCACACAGGGATTCGCTGCATCTCGGAACTGCTGTTTACGGGCTTTCCGAAATCTATCGCGAGCAGATTCGCGAAGCCCGTCTTGTGGCCAATCCCGGCTGCTACCCGACGGGTGCGTTGCTCAGTCTCATTCCGCTGGTGAAATCCGGAGCCATTCAGCCGGAAAAGATTTTCATTGATGCCAAATCGGGTGTTTCGGGAGCCGGGAAAAAATTGTCGCAACTGGCACATTTTGTGGAGGCAAATGAGAACCTCACGCCTTACAATGCGGGGCACACCCACCGGCACATTGGGGAAATCGAGCAGGAGCTGCGAGCCGTTTCTGACAGGAACATTCCCGTCGTGTTTGTTCCGCAATTGGTTCCCCTGAACCGCGGCATTCTGGAAACCATTTACATCGACCGCCCGGCGGTAAAAAATCAACAACAAATTCTGGAGATTTTGAAGGATTTTTACAGGAAAGAGCCTTTTGTTCGTATTTTGAATGACAAGCTTCCTGCAATTAAAATGGCTGCCAATACCAATTTTTGTTTTATCGGAGCCGTTTACAATCCCGAAACCGACGTGCTTATTGTGGTCAATTCATTTGACAATCTTTTGAAAGGAGCCTCCGGGCAGGCGGTTCAAAATATGAATATTTTGTTTGGATTGGATGAAACAGTCGCTTTGACTTAACTGCCACGAATTCACGAATTTTAATTAGTGTCTGAATGAAAACAACTGAAAAATGTAACGCAAGCATCTTGCTTGCGTTAGTTTGCTATTAGAAACAAATAACTGGCTGAATCAAATTTCATAAGCCAGAAACTTGTGATACGTTTTCGCTTGGACATTAATTAGATTATTGCGGCAAATAATTTCAATCAAAATGGCCGAAAGGAAAATAAAAATGGAATATTCTGTTTTAAAAATTGGAGGAAATCTATTGGGTAAACAAGATTTCCTGCAAGAACTGGCCGATTCCTTTCCGATTGATTACTGGCAAACGGCCATTCTTCACGGTGGCGGGCCAGCCATTACGAATCTGTTTGACGCTTTTGGGAAAACAAGTTCCTTCATCGACGGCTTGCGTGCTACAAACGACTCTACCATTGATCTGGTCGAGATGGCACTATCAGGGCAGGTTAATAAATATATTGCCCGACAATTGACACATTTTGGCAGACCGGCTGTGGGGATTAGTGGAACCGATGCAGAACTATTTTTGGCAGAGCCCATTGAACCCGACAATCCTGAAAACAACCGGGTGGGAACAATTGTAAAGGTCACTTCGTGGGTCGTTTCAACCTTAATGGACGAAGATTGGTTGCCGGTTATTTCGCCCATTGCAATGGATGCAAATGGCAATGCTCTGAATGTTAACGCGGATTACGCGGCGTGCAGTCTCGCCATTGAAATGGAGGCAAAGGCTCTTATCTTTCTTTCAGACGTGCCGGGGATTACAATAGATGGAAAAGTTATTCCCGAATTAACCCCACAAGTTTTGGAGCGTGAGAAGAAATCGGGACGAATTCACTCGGGAATGATTCCAAAATTGGAAATGGGATTTGAGGCGTTGGAAGCCGGGGTTGACA
>CAZIYL010000242.1:0-3681 GCA_964543425.1 uncultured Deferribacteres bacterium | reverse complement strand
CAATCGTCGAATTTGCCATCCACCGCCACGGCAAAAACATTTTCATTAATGGAGGCTAGCTGAGCCTCCTGCCCGGAACTCACCTCATGCTTCGGGTACAAAATGTACACATCGATTCCCGAAATCCTATGAAACGCTCGTCCGATGGCGCCTCCTGTGTCGCCTGAGGTCGCAACCAGCACATTCAAATGAACCGACGGATCTTTGAACGCTCCCATCAGGCGGGCCAGCATCTGCGCTGCAAAATCCTTAAAGGAAGCGGTCGGCCCCTGATCCAGCCGCAGCAAAAAGCGATTTTCTCCGAATTTTTCGATCGGAATATCAAATGTGTAGACCTCTGTCGTCAGCTGAGACAACCGGCTGGACGGAATGTCCTCGTGCAGGAACTTCCCCAAAATCAGCGCCGCCATTTCCGGGTACGATAGTTCCGGGAGGCGCTTCAGTTCTTTAATGGAAATCGCGGGAATGCGGTCGGGCATGAACAAACCCAAATCGGGTGCCTGGCCCATTAGCAGAGCCTTTTCAAAAGAAACCGGTTCACTTGAATGGGATAGCGATCGATTCGTACTGTAATAAACGATACGAGATGCCATAATAGAGACTCCTCTATTGGAATAAAAATTTTTGCGATGTTTTAATTAAAAAAGGAATTACAAACGGAAAAGAACTACAAAGAAACGGATGTTGCCTTGGTAGTGAGGAAGTCAGAATAAAGGTGATGACCCTTCCACTGGATTTTTAGAACCGGGGGTAAATATTTGGAAATTTTAAATGGCATCTTAAATGGAATTCTTTTTATTTAATCTGAATTAAATTCTCTATTAAATTATCGTCTCCTTTTGGAAAACCTTTAAAATTTCACCTAAGATAATGAATAATTTCCCAGAAAGCAAGTGCTTTTTAAAAAATAAAATGATTTTTTACACAAAGTTTCTTAGTAGCCTATTTCGTAAATTCCGGTACGTATTTTTTGAAAAGACAGCATCGGACGATTTTGAGTCAAACTAAATGCGAAGCCCGACTATCGAAATTTGAAACAAATCCAAAATTCAAATAACATAATTTCCAAAACAGTAACCAAACACGATTTACGAAAAGAACTACCTATCCTATTTTATTTATAAGTCCAGTATAAAAAGCATATCTCCCCCGAATTTCACGAATTATTACGAATTGATTTTATTGATTTTAAAAGAATTATATCCCGTATAATTTGTGCAATTAGTGGTTTTTAGAATGCACTCATTTATAAATTTATGCCACAAAGCCCACCAAGTCACCAAGATTATTAGTAACTCAACAGGCTTTTCGCCTATTTTACGCGCTCTTGGGATTAAGTTGCGATTTAGCTGTGATGGAGATTTTCTAAGATTACACCCTTTTCGAAGATACGGCTTCAGCACGCAACTGAACCGACCCCCAAACTACGAACAGAATTTCCCCATTTTTTACACCACCAGTGTAAAATCGATAATATTTTCATCCGGTTTAACGCGGGCTACACGCACCCGAACCTGATCCCCTAAGCGAAAGGTTGTGCCCGTGTGCTTGCCAATCATGGCGAATTTTTTCTCATCGTGAATGTAGTAATCTTCGGGCAGGTCTTTCACGTGAACCAATCCTTCCACCAGGGTCTCTTCCAACTCAACGAAAATCCCGAACGGCACCACGCCCGAAATAATCCCTGAATATTCCCGGCCCAATTTATCCGCCATAAATTCAACCTGCTTCATTTTAATGGATTTTCGTTCCGCCTGAAGCGCCCGCACTTCCTGCTCCGAAGCAATTTTGCAAACCTCGGGCAATTTTTCCCGAAGCGCCGCCTTTCGCTCCGGCTTCACCTTTTTTTGATATTCTTTCAGAAGCCGGTGAACCTCCAGATCCGGATAGCGCCGAATGGGTGATGTAAAGTGGGTGTAATGAGAAAATCCCAATCCGAAATGACCGATATTTTTAGTGGAATATTGAGCCTTCATCATTGACCGCAGCATTACGTTGTTTACAATAATTTCTTCGGGCGAGTCCTCGACTTCTTCCAATAATTTCTGCAGCATCTTTTGATTGACCCGCCCCTTTTTCCCGGGGAATTTGTGACCCAGCGCTTCCACCAGATTTTTGAAATCGCGGATTTTATCCTGGCTGGGGCGCTCGTGAACACGATAGATAAACGGAAGAAGCCTCTTTCTCTTTATCTCGCTCAAATCGCCGAATGTTCCGTGCAAGGCAACCGCCTGATTGGCCAGAAGCATAAATTCCTCAACCAATTGGTGACTCTCCAACCGTTCCACACGCCTCACTTCAACAGGACGGCCGTTCTCATCCAAAATGATTTTTGCTTCGGGCGTTTCAAAATCAAGACTTCCCTCGGCAATTCGCTTGCGCCTCAGCTTCTGGCTGAGATCTCTCATCCTTGTCAGCGTCTCTGCAAATTCACCCTCGCCGGCGTCAATAATTTTCTGGACTTCCCGGTAAGAAAAACGCCGCTTGCTGCGAATCACAGATTCCTCGATCCGGTAATCCACGACTGTTCCTTTTCGATTCAACGTCATAAACACCGAAAAAGTCAGGCGGTCTTCATCGGGACGAAGGCTGCAAATTTTATTGGACAACTGCTCGGGAAGCATTGGAACCACCCGATCCACGAGATAAACGCTGGTCGCACGGCGCAGCGCTTCCTGATCCAAAACAGAATTTTCGGGAACGTAAAAACTGACATCTGCGATGTGCACACCCAATTCGTATTGACCATTTTCCATCACGCGCAGCGAGACCGCATCGTCAAAATCCTTAGCGTCTTCCGGATCGATTGTAAAAATCTCCTCATTCCGCAAATCCAGGCGCCGCTCCATTTCTGAGACAGGTATTTCTTCCCGAATGTTTTTGGCAGCCAGAAGCACTTCTTTGGGAAAGGCAACGGGCAAATCCAGCGACTTTACAACGGAAAGCACATCCACGCCCTTCTCATCCGGATACCCGAGAATTTCAACCACTTTTCCCTCGGGATTCAACTGGGTGTGTTCCCACTCAAGCGTTTTTACTACAACTTTTTGGCCCGGCTTCGCACCCATGTCATTGTCTGGCGCGATCAAAATATCCCAACCAATTTTCAAATCATCCGGAACCACGTAATTAAAATATTTCCCTTCGCGAAAAATCCCCACAATACTCGACTGCCTGCGCTCCAGCACCTCCACAACTTTCCCCTCGGCGAGGAGAACCTTCCGTCTGGGTTTGGCAAAAAGCTGAAGAACAACCCTGTCCCCTTGAATGGCGGTGCCCATATTCCGCTGACTGACAAAAACCTCCGTTTTGCCATCATCAGAAATGACAAACCCGTACCCTTGAGTTTTCACCCTCAATTCACCCACAAAAGTGGAGACCTTCGGGGCAAACGCGTAGCCTTTCCCTTTTTCTTTTAGGATTTTTCCTTCTTTTTGCATTTGTTTTAATAAATCCCGAAACCACAGATAATTTTCTTTTGAGATTTTTACCTGCTTGGCAAGTGTCTTTGCTTTGAACGATCGATCCCGGTTCTGCTTTAGAATATCGATAATCTTTTTTTCTACTAATTCTTGATTCATTTAATACCTTTTGTTTTTTGATTCTACCACGGAGTTCCGTGATTTGTAATTTTTTTACTCTCTGTTGCGGTAGGCTTTTCCTGCAAAGAATTGTTGCCGC
>CAZIYL010000241.1:1525-3684 GCA_964543425.1 uncultured Deferribacteres bacterium | reverse complement strand
GAAAAAATATTGTTGAAGGGGATGTGAGACACATCAAGGGGAATTTTACGCTCGGAGATGGGCACGATTCCTGAGATTGAGAAAAGAGGGCGTTTGGGAAAACCTGAATTTTTGAGTCTATTTCAACGTTACGTGATAGAGTTACTATTGAAAATCAAACTTTTTCCTAAATTGATCGATTGTTTGGAATAAAAAAATCTTTTTGGTTATTAATATATTGTTATTACATTATTTATGAAGAAAAAAATAGGATGGCAATAAATAAACCAAAAAATGTTAATGATATGGCTAAAAAACATGGTAAAAAGCAAGCAAAAATTTTAAAAGTCGAAACTATCGACGACAAGATATTGGGCCGCGTTGCTCTTTTTTCCTTTTACTTCATTCAGTGGCATTTCTCTATGGTTCTCTCTTTTATTCTCTGCGGTTCTCTGTGTTACTTCTTTTGAAGTGATTCACCCCAACAGTCTGTTTTTTTGTCTCTTTTCAGCGAAAAAACGAGGCGAATCAAAGACAACAAAAGCCAGATATATTTGGGCTTTTCCTTGCTCAAATCATGAATTGCCCAATTTAGGCAAAAATTAACTGGATCGTAAAGCGTGTAATTTGTGTCATTAGCTGATTTTAGAGTATCTTCTTCATTAAATCTTCATTTTTCATTCCTAAATTATGCGTGGAATTCTTGAAAGATAGTGCATTACGAACATTTCTCAACAGTGCTGAATTTTTTAATGAGTGCACTCTAAAAACCACTAATTGCATAAATTATACGGGATATAATTCTCTTAACATCAATAAAATCAATTGATGATAATTCGTGAAATTCGTGGGAGATATCCTTTTTAGACCGGAGTCTTTAATGAAACCAAATTTCTTTTTAGAGGAGAGATGACCCATGCGAACTCTTATTCTTGCGATAACTGCTTTGGCGCTATTCACCCTTGGCTGTGGTACTCGTAATAATCAAATAAAGCCGGCCAAATTGCCAACGGATTCCACAGCCGTGATGCAGTCCGTTTTCTATTGCACCTACAGCGGTTATGGAAAGCTGGCAGGCAGCCAAAGCACCGATTTGGTGGTGCGCTTTCCAGGCAATATTCACCTTCGCATAAAGAAGACGCCGGTCTACAAAAAGGGAGAAATTATTTACGTTCTTTCCGGCCGAGATGTGGATCAGCACCGGATAGAATTGACGGCTGCGGCAAAATCTGCGCGGGCGGAATTTCAATTAGCCAGGGAACAACTTGAGCGAAGGAAAAAACTGAAGAGGGAGGAATTTGTTTCAATAGAGAGCTGGCAAAAATTGGAACGCAATTTTGAGGTAACAAAACAAAATCTGAAGAAGGCGGAAAGTGACCTGAAATATTTCAAGGAAATGATTCGCTTCCGAGCGCCCTTCAACGGAATTTTGTCCGGGCTGGCGGTTTCTCAGGGGGATTATGTAACAGCGGGCACAACAATTGGCCAAATTTTGGGAATTGTCCGCCGGAAGTTGGTGGGAACCTATTATGGCAATCGTCTGGAACTGGCCGGCTCGGGGAGACTACATATTTCCCTGAATGATTCAGTGCAAACCACGGGAACCGTTCTGCTACTGTCCCCATCCATTCAGCCAAACACGGGGGGGCACCTCCTGTGGATTCAACTGGATTCGCTCGGGATGGAAATCATCCCAGGCAGCTTTGCAAAATATGAATTGAAATATGCTCCCTATCGGGCCAGAGCCGTTCCGGAGGCGGCGCTTGTTCGGGAGGGCAACAAATATTTTGTCGTAACCGTTCACAAAGGAAAATTTAAAAATCAATTGGTTACCGTCGGGCGCAGAAATGGAGGATTTCGGGAGCTGATTTCCGGCCCTCCTGTTGGAACAAAAATTGTGACCAAAAGCGCCTTTGAGTATTTTTACAAAAATCTTGAACAGACGATGGGAGTTCAAGATTGATGCAAAGTTAATCGGTTGCTCGGTTACTCTGTTTTTCAATTACCCGATTCAACTTGTGTCATTCTGAGCGAAGCGAAGAATCTCATTAGTCATTGGGCTCGCGATCTTCTGGAAGGCGCAGCGACCGAAGAATCTCTCGGTTAGCCGGCAAAATTGGTCATTCGTTCAAAAATCCGATCATCGAGTGTTCGCCTTCAGGCGAACGTATCGAGATGAC
>CAZIYL010000241.1:0-1425 GCA_964543425.1 uncultured Deferribacteres bacterium | reverse complement strand
AGGAATTTTAAAAAATGACATGGTACGAAAAATTTATTCAACAACCTGCTTACACCGTGTTTTTAATCCTGTTTTTGATTCTTGCCGGCGGGTGGGCGCTTGTAAAAATGCCGATTAATTTTTTCCCGGGATTGAACTACCCCCTGATTAATGTGGTAACTCAGTACCCGGGCGTTTCGCCCGAGGATATGGAATTATTGGTGACGCGTCCCATTGAAGCGGAGGTTCAATCCATTCGGGGTGTGCGGCGCACATCGTCCATTTCGGCCATGGGCACCTCGCAGGTGACGGTTGAATTCGGGCAGGGCTACGATCTTTTAGCTGCCCGGCAACTAATTTCCGCGGCGCTTTCACGGCTAAGCGGTAGGCTTCCCCAGGGAGTTCATCCGATCATTGATAATCTGGGAAGTCGCATGCAGCAGATTCTGGGCTACACCTTGGTCAATTCCGGCGTTCCTCAAACGGAGCTTCGGCAGATCGTAGAATTTCGCCTGGTACCGGCCTTGCACAGCATTCCGGGAATTTCGCGAGTGGATGTCCTGGGCGGCGAACGACCGGCATTTGTGGTGGAGCCGGATGTCCGGAAACTGAAACAATTGGGAATCAGTTTGGTCAAACTAAAGCGGCTTCTCTTGGCCAACAATCTGAATGTCAGCGGGCGCTATTTAGAGGAAAATCATCTGGATATTCCCATTGGGGGAAACGGTCAGGTCAGAAATCTCAATGACTTGCGCTTCTTGCGAATCACATCGGGGCCTGGCGGATTGCCCATTTTTCTGAAAGATGTTGCCGCCGTCAGAAAGGGGCACATTCCTGAGCACTATCTCATCCGCAGTGATAACGCCCCGGCCGTTGCTATTCTCATTCAAAAAAGCGTGGGTGCAAGTGCCACAGTCGTTGCCCGAAAGGTCGATAAAAAAATACACCAATTTCAGGGAATTTTACCCCGGGGAACCCGCCTGCAGAAATTCTACGATCAATCGGAAATTCTGAACGAATCCATGTCCGGCGTGAAAAATGAGATGTGGATGGGCGCCGTACTCGCCATTTTTATTCTCTTTCTGTTTCTCCGGCGGCTGTACCCAACCTTCGTGGTATCGCTCACCATTCCGCTGGCGCTCTTGTCGGCTGCCGTTTTAATGCTTCTTTCCGGATACTCGCTCAATATGATGACTCTGGCCGCCCTGACGCTTTCCATTGGGATGGTGGTGGACGATTCGGTGATCGTCATGGAAAATATTGAGCGACATCAGGACTTGGGACTCCCGCTTCATCAGGCGGTTCTCAGAGGCACCCGACAAATTTTTGGCCCCGATGTGAGTGGAACTTTGACAACCGTTGTGGTTTTTTTGCCGCTTTTGTTTCTCACAGGCTTTTTGCGGCAAATTGTCCTTCCCTTTGGAATGACGATCAGCTACACGCTGC
>CAZIYL010000240.1:0-3686 GCA_964543425.1 uncultured Deferribacteres bacterium | reverse complement strand
TCGCCCCGCTGAAAATCCACATTGTCAGAGCGAAAATATTTTTTGGGCGGAAACAGCTTCTGGCCGTGATTGGAATTGAAAATCAGACGGAAGTGATCTAAGTTCCCAAAGTAAAACTTTAACAGGGCTTCCTTTTGCTCTACGGTGTAGGTCACTGCGTACTGGTTGATCCAGATTCCCATGTAGGGCTCCACCGGCACCCAGCCGTAGGGCTCGAAATAGGCTTCGGCCCAGTCGTGGATGGTTTCTTCGTGCGGGAAAATGTACCACCCGGACTGCCATCGGGCGGGAATGCCCAGAATCCGGGAAAGTGTAATAAACAGGAGCGCCTCCTGCCCGCAATCCCCGTAGCGATGGCGGTAGGTGTACATGCTGATATTCGGAATGGTTGAGTACTCATTGGCGTAACTGTACACAACATTGGAGGCAATCCAACGGTAAATTTTTTGTGCTTGTTTCAGGGGATTGGTTTCGCTTCCAACGATTTTGTGCGCAAGCTGCCTGAGTTCCGGTGTAAAAACCACGTGAGGCGGTTGTTCCTTTGTGTAGATTTGAACCGCAACATCCTTCGGATTGTAGGGAAGGATTTTGCTTGGATCCGGGTCCTTGACCACCGAGTACATTCGATAGGTGTACGCCACTTGAAAAACCGTCGGGGAGTCTTTCACCGCGGGCTGCTCGAAATAAATAGAACGAATCGGGCTCTCAGCCCGGTCAATCCAGAGAGGCTTGGAACTGGCGTTCAGAAAATGGACGTCCGTTTGGAAAGGGTACGATCGCGGGTAGGGGAGCCAGCACCGAATGGTATCTCCGGCCGGCACGGCATTGGGCTTTACGGAAAGCGTCATGGTGATTTTGTAATCCTGGGGCAGCACCTGTCTGTCGGGCGATTCTTGGTGAGCAATAATCAGGGAGACATAGTTTTTCCAGAACGCCTGTTCGTAGGGGGCGCGCTCTTTCGGGGGGATTTCCCGATTGCGCAAATCCTTGTACCGCTTAAACAGGTTGCTGATGCTGGCATATTGAAAGTACGTTTTCCCGTCGATGGTACGGGTATCAAATCGTCCTTCCCGAAGCCATTTTTTAAACTCATTTTTTTTGAAATTGGCCACGCGTTTTTGCAATTGATTCAGAATGTCCTTTTCCGTGTATTGGTAGTCGATGCGCACGCGGTGCATCCAATCTTTTTGCCACAGGAGGGTTTCCTGAACGGAATCAGGCAGGGAGCGTTGCTGTTTTTGAACGGTTTTGTCGATCACTTTTTCGGCCTTCTTAAATTTTCCCTCTTTTTCCAATTGTTGAACGCGTTCCATTGGATTTTTGGGGGCACAGGATGTAAAAAATGTGGCAGTAAAAAGGAAAAGTATTCCAAAAAGCGTTATTTCAATCGGAAGGCTTTTCATGGGTGTTTTCTCCTTTTTTGATGCTGAATGATTCTCATTTGGAAAATGGTGCATTTGAGTGCCATAAAATTTTCCATTAAAATAAATTAGGCCTGTATAACAAAATTACGATTTTTTCATTGAAATCGCAACAAGAAATTTGTTTTTCTGAAACGAGTCCACTCTAATAGCCGCGAATTGCACGAATTGATTTTATCGCCGCGAATGCGCGAATAATATGGTTAGAAAATTCCATTCTTTCCGTGTTCCTCTTTTTTCTCTCTGCGGCTCTCTGTGTTATTCTTTTAATTCCACTTTTATTGGTTTAAGTAGCATCTCTCTAACCTGCATTATTCATAAATCTTTTCCACAAAGATCCTAAATCACGAAGAATATAACAATTATAATAATTAGTTGTTTGAAACTCTGTTTGTTTTATATGTTTTTCTATTTCAATAAAAATTTATGGTTCTTTTTGTTTATTATGCCCTTGTGTATTCATGTCTTGGTGGCTAATGAATTTTCCGGGTAAAAGCAAATTTTACAAAAATAATATTCATTCTCATTAAAAATATCTTGACATCGGGTTTAGATTATGCTATATTTAAAAGAAGACAAAATAAGTCCGATTTATCGCTTTTGAAATGCGGGTTACAAATCAAGAGGAGAAAGACATGCCAAAAAATGAAGAATTACTGGAAATTCGGAATCTTCACGTATCCATTGAAAATAAAGAAATTTTGAAGGGGCTCGATTTGGTGATTCATCGAGGTGAAATTCACGCACTGATGGGTCCCAACGGAACCGGGAAAAGCACCCTGGCCAATAGCCTAATGGGACATCCTGCCTACACCATTACGCGGGGCGAGGTTGTTTTCAAGGGGAAAAATATCCTGGAGATGTCTCCCGACGAACGCGCACGGCTCGGTCTTTTTTTGGCTTTTCAGTACCCCAGCGCTATCCCCGGCGTCACGGTTTCAAATTTTTTGCGTCTGGCGGTCAATTCGGTTCACGGAGAGGAGTTAAATGTGCTCGATTTCCACAAGCGTCTGAATCAAAAAATGAAATTACTGGAAATGGATCGTGCGTTTGCGAAACGGTATCTCAACGACGGGTTTTCGGGGGGAGAAAAGAAACGCAGTGAAATTCTTCAACTGGCCATGCTGGAACCGGAAATGATTGTGCTGGATGAAACGGATTCCGGGCTGGATATCGATGCTCTGCGCATTGTTTCTTCCGGCGTAAACAAGGTCATGAACGAAAGCATGGGGCTTTTGATCATTACCCATTATGTGCGGATTTTGCAGTACATTCAGCCGCAATTTGTACACATTCTTTACGATGGGAAAATTGTGGAGTCGGGTGATTATTCCCTGGCTGAAAAGCTGGAGGCTCAGGGGTACGATTTCATTAAAAACCCAAAAAGCCAGCAGATTTTACAGGAGGCATGAGAATGAACCATCATGACATTACAAAAATCGGTGCTGACCGCGATAAATACGATTTTAAAAATCCTGAGGATTACTATTTCAAAGCACCCAAAGGTCTCTCCAGAGAGGTTATAGAGCTCATTTCTGAGATGAAAGGGGAGCCCGATTGGATGCGGAAAAACCGCCTGCGGGCGCTGGAAATCTACCACAAAAAACCCATCCCAAATTGGGGCGGCGATTTGTCGATGATCGATTTTGACGACATTTATTACTACATAAAACCGGCTGAAAAACAGGGACGAAGCTGGGACGATATTCCACGGGACATCAAGATGACATTCGACAAGCTTGGTATTCCAGAGGCTGAACAGAAGTACCTGGGCGGTGTGGGGGCACAGTACGAATCGGAAGTCATTTATCACAGTCTGAAGGAAAATCTTCGGAAACAAGGAGTTATTTTTCTGGATATGGATTCCGGACTGAAAGCTTACCCCGATCTGGTGAGGGAGTATTTTGGAACGGTGATCCCCGCCGGTGACAACAAATTTTCGGCGATGAACGCGGCCGCCTGGAGCGGCGGCAGTTTTCTTTACATTCCGGAAGGGATCCATGTGGACATCCCCTTGCAGGCCTATTTCCGAATTAACGCACGAAACATGGGGCAATTCGAGCGCTCGCTCATTATCGCTGAGGCTGGCAGCAGCGTGCACTACATTGAGGGGTGTACGGCTCCTATTTATTCGGAGGATTCGCTTCACTCCGGTGTGATTGAGATTATCGTTAAAAAAGGGGCGCGGGTGCGATATACAACGGTTCAAAACTGGGCGCCGAACATCTACAATCTGGTTACGCAGCGGGCTGTTGTTTACGAAGA
>CAZIYL010000239.1:0-3690 GCA_964543425.1 uncultured Deferribacteres bacterium | reverse complement strand
CGCAACTCAAAAAAACAGTGAGGTTACCATGGAAATAAAGGGAAAACGCGTATTGGTTTTGGGGGGATGGGGTTTGGTCGGATCGGCTATTTGCAGGCGATTAATTCCTGAAGAACCTGAAGAAATCATTGTTTCATCCCTGGCCAAATGGGAAGCTGAAGATGCTGTTAACCGATTAAAGGATATTAACAGAGAAGGAAAAGTAAAGCTTATTCCTTCCTGGGGAAATATTTTCCTGCGAGATTCTCTGCAAAATATTCCCCGCTCGGAGATCATTGAAAATCCGGCCTATCGGGAGCAATTAATTGAAGATGTCCTGGGCGATCTGACACCTGAAATATTAAGTCGCTCTCATTTATTTCAAACCATTCAGAAACACAAGCCGCACATTATAATCGATAGTGTAAATTCGGCTACCGCCTTGGCTTACCAGGATGTGTTTTTAGGTTATTATCGGGTTCGCAAGGAATTAAAAAAGTTCAAGAACGGACTTCCGAATACTGTGGATCTGGTTGACGAAGTTGAAAAATTACTAAGTACGCTTTATATTCCTCAATTGATTCGGCATATTCAGATTTTGTACGAAGCCATGATGCGTGTAAAAACAAGTATTTATCTGAAAATTGGTACCAGTGGAACCGGGGGGATGGGCTTAAATATTCCTTACACGCATAGCGAGGAAAAGCCTTCCCGGATGCTTTTAAGCAAAACCTCTGTGGCAGGGGCACATTCGTTGTTGCTTTTTCTGATGGCACGCACACCGGATGCGCCGATTACGAAAGAAATTAAACCTACCGCCGCCATTGGCTGGAAACGAATCGGTTACGGTCCGATTCGAAAAGGGAATAAACAGGTTGAGCTTTACGACTGCAAGCCGGAAAATGCCGTTCCGCTAAAAGGTGAATTTCGCCTGCACGAAAAATTAAATTGGAAAAAATTAGAGGATGGCGTTCTGGAATCGGTTTTCATTGACACCGGCGAAAACGGCATTTTTTCAAAAGCGGAATTTATGACCATTACCACCACCGGGCAAATGGAGTACGTTACACCTGAAGAAATTGGGAGGAATGTACTTTATGAGCTGAAGGGCGGCAATACAGGCCACGACATTATTAACGCCTTGGACAACGCCACAATGGGCCCGACTTACAGAGCAGGCTATCTGCGGCAAGCGGCGCTGAAGAAAATGGAACAATTGGAAAAAGAACACGGCGTAGAAAGTATTGCCTTTGAGTTACTGGGTCCACCCAGACTTTCAAAGCTTTTGTACGAAGCCTATCTGTTCAGAAAAACCGTAAAAACGATGCAGAATTTAAGGAATGCAGATGAGAAACGCCTTTCGCAAGAGCTGGTGAATCTCATTCAATCCGATGCAAAATTGCGCTCACAGATTATTTCAATTGGTATTCCCATTTTAATGCCCGACGGAGAACGTCTTTTAAGGGGACCGGTGGTAAAAATTCCGCCGTACCGCGGGGAAGACGTGCTGAAAATTATTCCGGAAAAAATTGACATTTGGGCCCATGACGGCTGGGTCGATTTGCGACCGTCAAATATCCGAAAATGGAAGGACCGGATGGATAGAATCTTTGAAGAAATTGAAGCCGTCCCTCCGAATGACACCAGTTCCGAATACGACCAGAACCGCGAGTACTGGCTGGAAGACGGCGAAATTAATATCGGAAAAATTGTAGGCTGGATTTTTACGAAAGAGGAAAAAGGCTTGCGGATGAAGGGTTGAGGAGTGCATATTGAAGAAATTAATTGTTGCGGTAGATGGACCCGCCGGCTCCGGAAAAAGCACAACGGCCAGACAACTTGCGCAAAAACTGGGATATCTGTATTTGGACACGGGGGCGATGTACCGCGCATTTACGCTGAAGGTTCTGCGAGAGAAAATTGACCCTGATGATTTGGAAATGCTCGAAAAGCTGGCAGCAGAAACAGAGATTAAATTGGTTCCAAACGCCTCGGGAATTCGCGTGTACCTGGATGGGGAAGACGTGAGCGATTTGATCCGAACTCCCGAAATTGATCGGATTATTAGCCAGGTCAGTCGCGTGAAAGCCGTGCGAGAGCGAATGGTCACACTTCAGAGAAAAATCGGCATGAGCGGTGGAATTGTCGCTGAAGGCAGGGACATTGGTACGGTTGTTTTCCCCAACGCCGATGTTAAAATATTTTTGGTTGCTTCTCCCCGGGAACGAGCGCGCCGGCGATTGAAGGAGTTACAGGCAAGGGGCGTGACGATTTCGCTTGAAGAGGTTCTCGCGGATATCCAGCGACGAGACAAATTGGATTCCACACGTGAAGTTAGTCCCCTGAAAAAGGCCGCAGATGCGATTGAAGTGGACACCACCAATTTGTCCATTGAAGAACAGGTTGAAAAGATTTACGGGATCATTCGGAAATTTCTTTAAAATGTTGGGAATTGCACAGGTTTTAATCCCGAAGCGTGTTTTTAATTCCCTTATTTGAGGCGGTGCCGGTTAAAACTTCGGAAGGAGTAAGGATCAGTTATTAATTATCTGGATTCAAACGTTTTATCTTTTCAGTAAAAAGGGTTGCATTTTCAATGAGATTTTTTTATTTTATAGCTCAAATTATTTTAAAGTCAATATTTAGTGTGTTTTACGGATTAAAAGTGCTGGGGCGAATTGAAGAAACATATCAAACGCCCGTTATTTTTGCGTCCAATCATCAGGCGTTTATTGATCCTCTGGTGATTGGTTCTGTTATTCGGCAGGAAATATTTTATTTTGCTAAGCAAGAAATTTTTGAATGGTTTTTTATCAGGGATTTGGCGCGTTTTTTTAACGCATTTCCCACGAAACGGGGCAATTTCGATATGGAAGCCATTCGTTTTACGAAGCGTATTTTGCAAGGCGGTCAATCGCTGCTTATGTTTCCGGAGGGGACTCGAAGCAAGACCGGTGATCTTCAGGAGGCGCGGTCGGGAGTGGCCATGTTGGCTTTTCAAAACAAGATTGACATTATTCCCATTCACATTCACGGAACATTCAGGCTTCGGCGAAGTTTTTTGAGATACCCGGGAATGATTGTGAATATCGGAGAACGAATTCCGATTACTGAATTTCTCAATCGACAAATTTCCAGGAAAGGGCTTTATCAGGAGGTCGGCGAACGTATTATGCAGGAAATAGCCGAGCTCCGAAATGAATCGCTTGTTTATCAGGCCTCACTAAGAGGCACTAAATAAAGAAGGAGGACGGACTAAATGCAAGATCAAGAAAAAGAAAATTCACTTCAGAATGATGAAGTGAATGAGAATTCCAAAAACATAACGGAGGGAGGTGGTGAAAACATTCAGGCGGCACCGGAAACTGACGCATCGGAAACATCGGCTGTTGAGGAAAACGTAGTGACTGAAACAGTTGTCGATGAAACGCCGGCGGGAAAAGTTGCCGAAGAAGGTCCGAAGACGGTTAAGTTGGAAGATATTAAAGAGGAAAAAGAATATTCAGACGATGAAGCGGAATGGTACCGACAAGTTTATGAGCAGACGCTCAATAAATTTCAGGAGGGTGAAATCATCCGCGGTCGAATTCTGGCTATTAATCAGAAGGAAGTGTCCGTGGATATCGGATTCAAGTCTGAAGGTGTTGTTCCTCTGGAGGAATTTAACAATCCCGAAGAATTAAAAATTGGTGATGAAATCGAGGTGTACCT
>CAZIYL010000238.1:0-3695 GCA_964543425.1 uncultured Deferribacteres bacterium | reverse complement strand
AAAATTCACTTCAATTTTACCAACGGGTTTCATGCGGGTTATTCCCGGTGGAGACAAGGTGAACGAATTGTGGTTCGGGGGAATCGGGTCCGCTGGGTGCACAGAGCCGAGCCTTCCAACTCGTATGCCACCTTTTGGCGGTATCTCGAAACCGTTTTTACCTACGCCGGAACGCTGTCGCTTTCGTCCGAACTGCTTCCCGTTTCGATTGACAGCCTCAAAATCGGGGACGTTTTTATTCAGGGCGGCTCGCCCGGGCACGCCGTAATCGTGGTGGATCTGGCCGTTAATGCCCAAACCGGGGAGAAAATTTTCCTTCTCGCTCAGAGCTACATGCCGGCGCAGGAAATTCAAATTCTCCAGAATCCAGCCCGGCCTCGGCTGAGCCCCTGGTATTCCGTCCGTTTTGGTGAGATTTTAGAAACACCTGAATGGATGTTTCGAAAAAACAATCTGAAGCGATTTGGAAAATAGACCTCCAGCTTTTGTTGACAAAACGCTCTTTTATTCGATTTAGACTAAAAAATCCATAGGTCACAAAGACGCCAAGACACAAGGATTCAATAAATAAATAGTTAAGTGATTAAATACTGTTCTTCATGAGAATGCGTACTTTTTGGTCCATTTTCAAAAGCGGTTCTAATCGCAAATAAAATCAAATTGAAAAATTCAAAAATCGAAATTGCAATTTAAAATGCAAAAATACCTTTAATTTAGTTCTGTGTTTTGGTTCATTTAAACGGATTAATGATTAACGCAGTAGGTAATCTTTTCCAGTTCCGTGACGTGATAATCTGCATCTCCATCAAGCGGATCTATGCTTTCCTCAATCATCTTGGCGTAAATTCCAGGCTTGTGGCTAATCATGTAGAGCTTCACCCTTTTATCGCCGTCAATTCCCTCCACCACCGTGCATAAAAAGGTGCCCGCGGGCACGGTCACTTTTTTCGTCCCTGCAATTCGGTACGACTGCAATTCATCCCGAGGGAAAAAATCATTGTAACTTTCCTGCAAATGGCCCTTGTAATTCTGTGAAAACTGTGACGTATCACCTTCCGCAATCCTCAAGTTTGTAAACTCAACGCTGGGTTTCTGAACGTCCGTTTTTATCTTTGAAAGGATTTTGCCCGTGTAAACCAGCCTGTTAAAATTTTTCACAAGCTTGCCGGACCGATACTGAACCGAAGTCACTGTATTTAAGAATTGAACCATTTTGCTAAAATCCGTCCACGGCAAGCCGGATTGGTTTTCTTTCTGATCTTCCGGAAAATCGTCTTCCTTGAAGGTCAGCCGTTCGATGGGTTCTACATTTTCTGAGAGTCTCTCCGCCCGGATGATTTTTTCGCCTTTTTTCAGCGTCAATTTGTTTCCGCCAAGCTCGGTAATCTGATTTCTGCCTCGCAGCAGGTGGGAAAAGCCAATAAAAATAATGGCATTCTCTTTCGGATCAAAAATCCAGGTTCCCTGTCTTTCGTCGGTTTCGTTGGCGGAGGCCTGAAACACGATAAAGCTGTCGGGCAGGGTCAATTTGAGCATGGCCACCGGATATTCGGAGTCCAGAACCTTCCATTGTCCGGCAAGCCCGGAGTTTTTGTTGGCACGGACAATAGCTTCGGGATCGATTTTCGAATAGTAAAATTTGGCCCCGTCTTTGTCAATCACAAATTCGTTGGCCGTCAGCTTGAGTATTTTGGCGGTACCGTTAAAATCCTTGTCCAATTTGGATTGCAAAATGAGTTGGTTGGCTTTGGGATCAACCTTCCAACTTCCCATTTCAATGCCCATCATGACCAGCTTTCCGTCCTTTCGAAAATCCGCCGTCTGGTAAGGATGGTTCACCTTACCCTTCATTTCGGCTGTTGTCATTAACCAGCGGCCTGTTACACCGGGTGTTTGGGCTTGTGCCGCAACGACAAATGCGGCCACTAAAATCAATGCCAATAATTTTTTCATTTCACTGTCCTTAATATTTGTTATGGTTTCTTTTATGCGCAATTTTCTGCATTGAATTGTCAGCAGGAACACAATACAGAGACTGGCAATTGTAATTGGTTTACAAAATGACAAAATTATTCTACCATCTTTTGTTTTTAAAAGGAAAGCATACGTGATGATTGGAAATCGGAGTATAAAATTAGCGGGTTAATTTTGAAACTCGAAAAAATCCTCCGGTTTTGGCAGGCTGTGTTTAATATTGATTTTTTATGTGGGGTATTCGTCCGCTGCCGCGGTTGAAAAACAACTCAATATTTATCCCTTAATGGGATACCAATCTTCCAAAGAACGAAAACCAGAAAAGAAGATTCTATTTTTTGGGGGGATTAAAACGAGCGGGAATTGAATTTTCGTTAAAAAAGCCAGACTACTCTGCCCCAAATCGAAATTCTTCTGAGCTCAAAGTTTTTAATATAGCTTTTTTATCATCGGATTTCAAATAAAAATTCTTAAGTCGTTTTATGCATATCTTCCGGCACGGAGTCAGGTTTTGTGATGTGCTTTAGAAAAAACAGACAAAGTTTACAGCTGGACAGGAGTTAAGGCAGACAATCGCCATTTTAATATACATTCTGACCGCTATTATCAAAAGACGTCTGAAATGAGATCAATCACTTTACACAATTCTACAAATTTTAGGTGTTTCTTTGTTCGAGAAAATTCCTATTTATCAATTACTTACTGAATCGACGTCCTTACAAATAATTAATGACGATCCTAACCAATTGAATATACGCGACTTGTGGCGCGACACAGCTGATCTTTGACTGATATTTGAATGCAGCATTTTATTATAATATTTTTATATTGAGAATAAATATAAATAATCAAAACAAGGCTCATTGAAATGAATGGAAAACTTGATCGGTTTTTTCGCGATGAAAGCCAGATATACCAAAGGATTTTGGATAGCATCACGGAGAGAATCATTGTTGCTAATGCAGAAGGGGAATTTCTATTCTTCAACAAAGCTGCCAAAAGGATTCTCGGAATTGGCAAACAAAAGATTCAACCCCATGAATGGTCTAAAGCTTATGGTTGTTATTATACTGACCAAACAACCCCATTCCCTTCAGAGCAAATACCACTTGCCGAAACAATACGAACCGGAAAATTGAGGAGGAAAAAATTATTTATAAGAAATTCTGCGAGACCCGATGGCGTATTTATTGACATTTCAGCTAGTCCAATTTTAGGCGAAAATGATTTGCTTGAAGGCGGCATTGTTGTTTTTAAAGATATTACAGAGGGCGTTGAATCTGAAAGATCAATCAGACAACGCGAGGAACGATTAAAGGCCCAGTTCAAGGGATTCCCAATTCCAACATATGTCTGGAAACATGAAAATGGAGAATTCATTCTGATTGACTACAACAATGCCGCACATCATTTGACAAGAGGAAAAGTCAAACAAATTTTAGGTATAAAATTGAGTGAGCTGTATCCGGATGTGTCTGACCCAATACGCCATGACATTTTGAGTAGTTTTCATAACAAGGAGACAATCAATCGAAAGATGAAGTATAAGTTCAAAACCACAGGTGAAGAAAAAGAATTGAATGTTAGTTATGTTTTTATCCCCGAAGATCTGGTTGTCGTTCATACAGAAGATATTACTGATCGTACTGATATTGAAAGGCAATTACTAAAGCTCTGGAATGCAGTTGAACAGACGGCTGATGCCGTTATACTTACGAATA
>CAZIYL010000237.1:0-3724 GCA_964543425.1 uncultured Deferribacteres bacterium | reverse complement strand
CGTGCAGAATATTTATTTCGTTTGTGAAGTTTTTCAAGGGCTTTTGGATTGGGTTGGATAAATTCGGTTGCTCGGGTGCGCAGCTCCGTCAGTAGCGTGAGCATGTAGTTGTGGTTCTTTCGATACGTCTCTGATCGGGTGTTCAGACTGGAAACAATCCTTTTCATGGAATAACCACTTTCAAATTTTTGAATAACAAGGTCTTGTGCTTGATCCTGTTCATTTTAGAAGAACAAAAATGCATTAAATTACAGTGCCGCAAGCGGCAGCAAAAAATAGTAACGCCGCGGATTCACAAATTTTACTTAAAAAAATTCAATTCGTACATTCAAGGCTAATTCTTTTTAGGTTGCAGTAGGAAATCCAGAGAACCATTGAACGTTTTCGCGATTTTTGATTATCTCAAATCCTTCACCCGCAATTGGAGTGTTTTTCGTCCTCTGAAATCATTTTCCTCAATTACGTACACCATGTCGATATTTCGCTCACCCGGCGACACACGATAGAACAGCTCTCCTAAATTGAAACCGATGGCATCAAGCGTGGTTCCATTCTGCCGCACTTTAAATTTAAGATGGTTACTTCCCACAATCTGCGGATTTCCGACCACCTGAACATTTTTGCTTAAGAAAACCGGGCGCATGTTCGACGGACCAAACGGCCCAAACAACTTAAGCAATCGGAAAAATCTGGCATCGATATCCTGGAAGCGCATTTCTCCATCGATTAGGATTTTGGGAATCAGATTATCCTCCGTCATGGTCTCGTGTGCGATTTGATTTAGATTTTTACGAAGAGATTCGATGTTTTTTGCCTTGATCGACAATCCCGCCGCATATTTGTGGCCGCCAAATTCCAGCATGTCCGATTTGCACGCCTTCAGCGCCTGATAGATATCGAATCCGGGCACACTTCGGGCAGACCCCTTTCCAACACCCTGATCCAGAGCAATCATTACTGTAGGACGAAAATACTTTTCCACGATTCGGGAGGCCACAATTCCAATCACACCGGGATGCCAATTTTCCTGTCCCAGAACAATTGTCCAATCGCGGTCGGGGTCAAATTCTTTTTCAATGACTTCCTGCGCCTGGCGGAAGGTTTCTTCATCGATATTGCGGCGATTGCGATTCTCGGCTTCCAGTATTTTGGCCACATTTCGCGCCTGTGTCAGGGAGTCGGTTGTGAGAAGATGCACGGCTCGATCCGCTTTTCCCAAACGGCCAACAGCATTAATGCGGGGAGCTAAAATAAACACCACTTGTCCGGAATTGATTTCCTTTCCAAACAGTCCGGAGCTTTCCATCAGTGCCCGGATGCCTGCCTTTGGCTGGGTATTAATCTGATTCATTCCCTCACGCACCAGAATGCGATTCTCGTCCGAGAGCGGGACAATATCGGCGGCACTGCCAATAGCGACCAAGTCCAGATGATCGAAGGCCAATTCCTCAGGCAATCCCAATTTGCGAGCCACAGCGAGTGCAAATTTAAACGCCACACCTACGCCTGCCAGGGAATTGAAGGGGTATGTACAATCCTTTCGCTTGGGATTAATAATTGCGAGGGCATCGGGTAACTTGTCACCCGGTTCGTGGTGATCTGTGATTATGACATCCAAACCCAGTTGGCGAGCCAGAGCCACCTCCCTTAAACCGGTAATGCCGCAATCAACGGTAATTACAAGTGAAGCGCCCCTTTGAGCAGCCTCCTTAATACCATTTTCAGAAAGCCCGTAGCCTTCCGTCATGCGATCGGGAATATAAAAAATAGGATTGATGCCCGTTGATTTAAAAAAGCGATATAGCAGGGAAACAGATGTGGCGCCATCCACATCGTAATCACCGTAAATGAGAATTCGCTCGTTTTTATGCACCGCACGAGCCACTCGTTCCACGGCTTTTTCCATATCCTGGAACAAAAAGGGGTCGTGAAGATATTCAATGTTGGGTCGAAAAAATTCTTTGGCTTTGTCGAATGTATCGACTCCTCTGCGGATAAGAATTTGTGACAAAATATAAGGAACATTAATTTCTCTGGCAAACTGCCCCGATTTTTCAGGATCCGGTGCGCCAGCCAAAACCCACTGTGGATTCATCCTATACTATCTTTCTCTTTTCAAAACGTTCACCCCAAACGGCAAAATCTGTCCAATTCCTGAAAATAACACTACTTAAACCTTGAGAAATATTTATCAATTTCGGGACGCAATTCAATGCCAACCCTTTCAAAACTGTGCAACAGCTCGTCATATGAATTTTCACCGCCCAAGAAATCCCAAAATTCCTCGGCGACTTTCAGTTCATTGTCCAAATCCAACATTCCTCTTAATGTCCACCTTTCATATGGTTTGGGCTCATATGGGTTATAGGGAATTACAATATAAGAATTGACATCGGCATCGGGATTTTTATAAAGGATTATAGCCACCCATTCCAGAAGTGTTCTCTTAAAGTCCTTAAAATTGCTGATATTGGGTTTGGCGGTTTTAATATCAAATAGGTGAATGCTTCCATTGGCACTCTCAACATATAAATCGACTTTAACCGTTTTCAGCACATTCACACTTCCTGATTGACAAACTCCTCTAATCCTTTCAATTTCACTTTTCTTGTCTGGTGCTTTTCCTGTCGTTAACTCATTCATAATATGCTGTATTTCAGTTTGAGCACCTTCGGCAATTTCATTTCCGACAACATATTGTTTATAGGCTTTTTGAAAATTTGCAAGAGACAATGTCCGGGCAACCGGTTCAAAAATCGAGGTGCTAAATGTGGCGTTTAATGAATGAATAAAAGAGAATAATGCCATTCTATCTTTCCCAAGCAAGCGGTAATGAAATGGCATATGTTTTGTTTTGGGGTTGTATGTTTGGAACTTATGCCGCAAACTCTGTTTAATTGTGTCTTCGATTTCCAAAATTTGTTTATGAGTGAGAGGCATATTTATTTCTCTTTTAGATGGAATATAATTTCTGCATATGCCGATCGATCTTTTTCAACTCGATTTAGAACGGGACGTTTGAACCTATCAACTATTCTCATTCCAGCCATTTCAGCAATTTTAGGATAAAGAGTATATTTATCATTTGCAACCAAAAAAACATCATAATTATCTTGCAAATATTCTTTCAAATTAAGCAACACTTCAGAAATACTCTTGGTGTATAATTCTCTGGCCTCTTTTCCCTGCCCCTTAAATAACGGCCCTATTTCAAAGTCATCATTTTCCTTTCAAAACCAAAAATATCATACACATATGCGTGCTGCTCATGGTAATTAATGAGCCCCACATAGGGTGGACTTGAAAAAATTCCTTTAATTTTTTTCTTCACCAACAACTCATAAAAATGAGAATTCTTCTTTTTAATTTCGTCATAAATATTAATTGTCTTGCTATCGCCAGTGATACAATATTGAAATGTTGGAGTCCTTAATTTATTGAAGTGTTGGAGTCTATTCAGCGTATCAATACTATATCGTTTCCACCACCCCAATATGGAAAAAATGGGCTTACATACTTTTCCGTGTTTCTTGCAATAATAAGTGGTTGTGACCGGCTCCTTTAATGTACCCAAATCTGCATGCGTTGTGGCCCTGCACGATCGAACAGTTCTGCTTAAGATAATAGCCAGAACCATTTTGACGTTATTGTCTTTTATTTTTCTTATTTCCTCAAATAAAAAATCTATTTCTTCCCTTACGGGATACAAAAACCATTTGTCTAA
>CAZIYL010000236.1:0-3760 GCA_964543425.1 uncultured Deferribacteres bacterium | reverse complement strand
CAAAACGCTGAATCATTTCCTCAGCGGACGCCCGGGTGTACACGTCATTTTGAATGGGGCGGTCCAGTGCTTCCGCCACAAATTGGCTCACTTTCCGAAGCCGCTTCCCCCCGTAATCCCGTGCAGAGGTAAGGTACAACTCTTCCTGAGCCCGCGTCATTCCCACATAAAACAGGCGCCTTTCTTCCTGAAGATGAAAATCCCCTGACGGCAAAATGTCTTTGACCAGCGCCTCCGGCAGCGGGATGGGTTCCTTGCGATTCCGGTGCGGAAATTTTTGTTCCACCAGGCTCACCAGGAACACAACCGGGAACTCCAATCCTTTGGCTTTGTGAACCGTTAAAACATGAACGGCGTCGGTGTCCAGGTCCACATCAGCCGTAGCTGGATCGTCACCGGCATCAATGAGCAAATCCAGATATTCCACGAAATACGGAACCTGGTCAACCTGTGCAACCTCGCCGAAACTCTTGACTATTTCAAAAAATTTGGCAATATTTTGGATTTTCGTATCGCTCTCAAGGGAGCTGTGCTGCGTCAGGTGTTTCAGATAGCCGCTTCGGGTCAGGAATTCGTAAAGCACTATGCCGGTTGAATTTTCCCGGGCCATTTTCAGGTAATCGTCAACATCCCCGACCATTTTTTCAATGGTCGCCTGTCCCTCCACGGAAAGCGCCTCTAATTCAGGATAGCTTTTGTAGTGCTGAAACACATCAAAAAGCGAACGGTTGTTTCGACTCGCCACGTGGTAGCAGCGCTTCTGATCCTGAATGGGCATTTGATAAATTTCAGATTCCGCCAAAAGCGAGAGGCTCTTGGAATCGGCAAAATCGTAAAGGATACGCAAAAACGCCAGCAATAATTGAATTTCGCGCTGTTTGTAAAGGCCGCGGCTCCCGGAAAATTGTGCCGGAATATTTACCATCCGCAACGAGGTTAAGAAGGGATCGGCATCGTTATTAGCGCGAACCAGAATGGCAAAATCTCGATAGTGCCGCTTTCCCTGTGCCACTTGCTCCTGAACAATTTCCGCTACAGCGTCGGCCTCGGAAGAAAGCCGGTCGAAATGCAAATGTCTGACAATCGGAGGCAAATCACCTCGGGTTTCCGCAACAAGCTGTTTGTTGATTTCATTTTTCACTTCCAACCGATCGGGATTGTTGTGCGTGATTAATTTGTATGCTGCGTCCAAAACCGCCTGGGTGGATCGGTAATTTCGTGTCAGAACAATTTGCCGCGCCGTTGGAAAAACTTCGGTAAAATTTAAAATATTGCTGATGGCCGCTCCCCGGAACTTGTAAATGGACTGATCATCGTCGCCCACAACGATGATATTCGGACGGTCTTTGGCCAACTGTTTCAAAAGCTGGAACTGGGCATAATTGGTGTCCTGGAATTCATCTACAAGAATGTATTTAAATTGCGATTGAACCTGGCTTAAAACGGCCGGTCGTTTTCGGAAAAGAGACAGCACAAGGGAGACTTGGTCGCCAAAATCAATTTTCCCTTCCTCGGCCAATTTCTCCTGGTAAAACTTGTAGCATTCCGCCAATTCTTTTTGTTTGACGGCTTCACTCTGCAGGGCATCATCATCGGGACAGGCTTGCGCTTCTTCCTCCAACTTCCGGGCAAATCGAAGGTATTCTTCGGGGGAAACGTCTTCATCTTTGGCCCGACTGAAAAGCGTAATCATGGCATCGACAAATTTTGTGGGGTCGCCCAGCGGACGGAAATAATTCAGGGGAAAATCAAACATGTGATCGCGAAAAAAGAGCACCTGTTCGGGACGGGACAACACCTTTAAATCGGACGTAAGCCCCATTTCCAGAGCGTACTCCCGAAGAACGCGGTCTCCAAAGGCGTGAAATGTGCTGATAGCGACCGTAGCGTAGCCGTAAGGAACCAGTTCATCCACACGTGCCTGCATTTCGGCCGCAGCTTTGTCCGTAAAAGTAAGGGCCAGAATTTCCTCGGGACGCGCCATTTTGGAAGCAATTAAATAGGCAATTCGGTGCGTAATCACGCGGGTTTTTCCCGTTCCGGCACCTGCCACCACCAATAGCGGCCCCTCGCCAAATGTAACGGCCGCTCGCTGCTCCGGGTTCAGGCCCTCAATTATTTTTGAAACAGAAAAATCATCCATCCGTGCTTTGGTTCCTTAGTAGCCTATTTCATAAGTTCTGGTACGTATTTCTGCAGACAGATAGCATCGCATGATCTAAAGTCAAAATAAATACGAAATCCGAATATCAAAATTTGAAACAAATCCAAAATTCAAATAAGGCAATTTCTAAAAGAATAACAAAATGTCTCTTTTGCTTCGTTTTGAATTTTGGTCATTCGAATTTGTTTTGGATTTTGGATTTCCTGCTTCGGATCTTTACTAATATTCACAATTTCATCGCTAACAATATGAACCTTTTAGAATACGTCACAGTATTCACGAAAAGAACCACTTAGTCAAAAGGTACGTTTAAATATAAAACAAAATTCGGAAGGAATCAAGGCAACAATCGAGGATAAGGTGAACGAATAGTTTCAAATTTTGCTTTGGATAATTCTATTCGTAGAATTATGCATTTTCAGGTGGACAAAATGGATGAGTGGTGACGTACAAAAAAAAGCCTTGTTTTTCGCCTTTGCTTAGTAGCCTATTTCGTAAATTCCGGTACGTATTTTTTGAAAAGATGGCATCGGACGATCTTGTTGAGTCAAAGTAAATGCGAATCCCGAACATCGAAATTGGAAACAAATCCAAAATTCAAATAAGACAATTTCCAAAACAGTCACCAAATGTCTCTTTGCTTCATTTTGAATTTTGGTCTTTCAAATTTATTCACCCCGTTAGATAAATTTAGAGGGAACAGTAGATTGCTTGATAAAAGCGGTTTCTTGGAATTTGTTCCTTTAAATAAACAGTCATTATCTAACAGGGTAAAGGATTCCGGATTTTGTGTTTCGGATTTTAACTCATTTTACCTATTTTATCACTAAAAGCATCAACCTTTCAGAATACGTTACACGACTTACGAAAATAACTACTTAGCAACGGGAGCTACGGGGGAAGTTTCAACAAGTTCCTTTTCTTGGAGAGCGTCGGAAAGTTTAAGATTCTCGCGGCCGAAATAATACAGTCCCACCAGGGTTGAGGGAATAAAATTGAACAGGTGAAGAACAACTGCCACGCTAAGAGCCTCGCTACCCGGAACCCCGTACAAGGCCAATCCCTGCATGGCGAGATAGTGATAGGTCCCCACGTAGCCGGGGGACGAGGGAATCGTCACACCGATTCCCGTCATAATGAGAACAACCACGCTTGCCAGAAGCGGCAGATGATACGCCGTGTCCAGGCCAAACGACATAATAATCATCTGGACAATTCCCACATAGCAGGCCCAAATCAGAAGTGAAAGAACCACAACGATGAGATAGTAACGCGGGGTGCGAAGGACACCGAATCCGCCAATCAGACTTTCAATAGAATCCAGAATTTTGGAAGAAAATTTTTCCGAAAAAGGCGAAAGCAATTTCTTGAGAAATTGTAATGTGGGTTCGGTTTTGTACACCAGAAACCCCATAAACAGGATGGCTGCAAAAGTAATGGCAAAAATCAAATAGCCGCTGTCGCGGATCCACTGGGGAAACGGCTGAAAAAGAAAGGCAATTCCCAACAGAAAAAGGAGGGTCAGAAGGTCAATAATTCGCTCCACAATAATCGTGGCAAATGAAGACATCTTTGAGACGTTGGCCGTTCGGCCGA
>CAZIYL010000235.1:0-3795 GCA_964543425.1 uncultured Deferribacteres bacterium | reverse complement strand
CTTGGCTGAAACAGGTGGACATTTCATTTCGGGTGGTTGCCACAAAAATTGACAAGCTTTCGCGAAATGAGCAGGTCAGGCAATTCAAAAAAATCAATGCAAATTTGGAGGAACTAACCGTCCCACCGGCAATCCCATTTTCCGCCAAAACAAGAGAAGGGCGAACAACCTTGTGGAAAATACTGTTTGATTTTTTGGATGGTTCCTGAAGTGGGAAAATAAAATCTACACCTTGAAAAATCGTTTCCAAAAGAGAATTACTTGAGAGGAGAAAACATTGAAAACACGATTATTTACACCCGGTCCCACTCCCGTTCCGGAGAAAGTGACGAATCGAATGGCGAATCCCATTCTGCATCACCGTACGAAAGAGTTTTCGGATATTTTTGTTGAAGCCTCCAAAATTTTGCGGGAACTTTTCCGTACAAAAGAAGATGTTTACATCCTGGCTTCTTCGGGTACGGGCGCAATGGAGGCAGCGGTGGTTAACCATTTGAATCTCGGAGATGAGGTTCTGACCATCGAAGGAGGTAAATTTGGCGAGCGTTGGGGAGAGCTGTGTGGAGCCTACGGCGTGCAAGCCACGCGTGTAGCCGTTCCCTGGGGAAAAGCCTTTACTGCCGATGAAATGCGCGCGGAGTTGCAAAAAAAATCCGATTACAAGGCCGTGCTTTTAACTCACAGTGAAACCTCCACCGGAGTCGCTGTTGATCTGGAGAAAATAGCCCGCGTTATTCGGGAAAACAGTAACGCGTTGATTATTGTGGACGGCATCACGTCCGTTGGAGCGATGCCTCTCAAAATGGATGAGTGGGGTGTGGACGTGGTTGTTACAGGTTCTCAAAAAGGGCTCATGCTCCCTCCCGGTTTAGCGTTTATTGCTTCCAGTCAGCGTGCGTGGAAGGCGGTGGAAGCTTCCACGCAGCCACGGTATTATTTTGATCTCCGCAAGGCACGAAAGTCCCTGGCAGCGCAAACAACACCGTTTACACCGGCCGTTACGCTTGTAGTGGGGCTATTGGAAGCGCTGAAAATGATTCGGGCGGAGGGTGTGGAAGCTGTGTGGAAACGCCACGCCATTCTGGCGGAATCGACCCGCCGGGCAATTCAGGCACTTGGTTTGAAACTGTTAGCCGATTCCCCGTCCAATGCGGTTACTGCCGTAAAAATTCCGGAATCACTGCAGAAAAAAGGGATCGACGCGTGTCTGAAAGACAAGGGAATAATTGCGGCGGGAGGCCAGGGAAAATTGAAAGGGAAAATATTCCGCATTTCCCATTTGGGCTATTACGATGTTCAGGATATGCTGGCAGCCATCAGTATTCTGGAAGAAGTTCTGCTGGATGTCGGATGGCCGATTAAAGGCGGCGAAGGCGTGTTAGCCCTTCAAACAACATATTTGAAAATGATTCGGGAATAGCGAACTGGAGAAAAACTGACAGAGTGCGCGGGTGTTCCACGCGAGAGAATAACAGCGAGTTGTTCCGGTGCAACGATAGATTCCTGTTAATTGAGCTAAATTAATTCAAATGGTACGTATTTCAACAATTTCTGGAGCATAAAATGAATAAAATAATTCGAGTTTTAATTCCGGATGATTTACCTCAGGAATGCATTAACATCTTCAAATCGGCTGATTTTGAGGTTATCTTTAACCCAACAATGCCTGCGGAAGAAATCCTGAAAACCGTAAAAGAGGTTGACGGAATGGTTGTGCGCAGCAAGGTAAAAGTGACACGGGAGGTCATTGAAAGCGGCAGTCGGCTGAAACTCATTGGCCGGGCAGGCGTCGGGTACGACAATATTGATGTAGCCGCTGCCACGGAAAAGGGGATCGCGGTGATGAATGTTCCCGGTGCCAATGCTGTTTCAGTGGCTGAATTAACCTTGGCCATGATGCTCATTCTGGCGCGTAATCTCATCAAGGCCAATGACACTACAAAAGCCGGGAAATGGGAAAAAAAGCGCTTCAAAGGGAATGAACTCATGGGCAAAACACTGGGATTGTTGGGTCTCGGCATGGTTGGCGTGGAGGTAGCCAAACGTGCCATTGGTTTTGGGATGAAAGTGATTGCCAACGATCCGAAATTTGTATCCGATTCTGACGTCCCGTTTAATGTGAAAATCGTGGAGTTAGAGGAACTCCTGACTCAATCGGACTATATTTCACTCCACTTGCCTTTGAATGAAGACACGCATCACATGATTAATGAAGATGCGCTTGCGAAGTGCAAAAAGGGCGTTCGGATTATTAATTGCGCCAGGGGTGAGGTGATCGATGAAATGGCACTTTACAAGGCACTTCAATCGGGGCAGGTGGCCGGCGCTGCACTGGATGTTTTTGAAAATGAACCGCCAAAGGACAGTCCTCTGCGCGAATTGCCCAATATCATCATGACGCCTCATATCGGGGCATCCACTATTGAAGCCCAAATTCGGGTGGCAACCAAGGTGGCGCGGCAAATGGTTGAATTCTTTAAAGAAGAAAAAGTCGAAAATGTAGTGAATCCGGAAGCAATTCTAAAATAGAGGTTCCCATGAAATTACTCTTGTGGTACATGGATAATTTTTCATACAAAGCGGCCTCAAAGGGATTAGAAGACGTTCCTGATTTGACCGAAGAAGGCTCTTTCCAGAATGCGGTGGTTGGATTTGTGCATCTGGAAGAAAAAGATGCGGAAGCCGTTGGAAGTACCGTTACCAAAGTCATCAAAAATTTGAAATGGCTGGCAGGCAAATGGAACACTAAAAATGTGGTACTCCATTCTTTTGCACATTTGGCGGAAAGCAAGGCTTCTGCAGAAACCGTTCGCGAGGTTTTTAAACAGGCTAAAGAACGCCTGGAGGCATCCGGTTACACGGTAGGTGAAACACCTATCGGCTATTTTCTGGATATTCACATCGATGCTCCCGGCCGCTCGCTGGCGCGCGTGTGGAAATCGTTTTAGGTTTGGCCGAAAATTACTCTTCAGGGTAATCCTGAATTTCATTTTTCTCTTGAAATGTTTGTCGAATGGAAACAAATTTAAACACAATCTCAAAACCATTTATCGGGAATTTGGAGGAATTCAATGAAAGCGATGCAGTTTTCTGCGCCGGCTCCGGTTGAAAGTGAGCCGCTAAAATATGTCGATGTGCCTGACCCTGTGCCGGGTCCCGGCGAAATTCGGATCCGGATTAAGGCCTGCGGGGTTTGCCACACGGATTTGCACGAGGTGGAAGGCGAACTCTCTCTTCCAAAATTGCCGCTCATCCCGGGGCATCAAATTGTTGGAATAGTCGATCAATTGGGTGAGGGTGTTAACCGGTTCAAGATTGGGGATCGCGTAGGGGTTCCTTGGTTGTATTCCACCTGTGGCACCTGCAAATATTGCAAATCCGGTCGGGAAAATCTTTGTGATCAGGCTAAATTTACAGGGTACCACGTGGATGGAGGGTACGCTCAGTACCACGTTATTCATCAGGATTTTGCGTATTTTTTACCGGAAGCATTTCCCGATTTTCAGGCGGCACCCTTGCTGTGTGCAGGTGTTGTTGGGTACCGGGCGCTTAAATTAAGCGAGCTTAAACCCGGACAAAATTTCGGCATGTACGGATTTGGCGCCACCGCTCATGTGATTATTCAAATTGCCGTTCATTGGGGATGTGATGTTTATGTTTTCACACGCAGTAAAGAGCATCAGAAGCTGGCACTCCAGTTAGGCGCAAAATGGGCGGGGCGGGCCGAGGACACGCCGCCGGCTAAAATGGACAGCTCCATCATTTTTGCCCCGGCAGGAGGCTTGGTCCCGGAAG
>CAZIYL010000234.1:0-3795 GCA_964543425.1 uncultured Deferribacteres bacterium | reverse complement strand
CCATGCTTCGGGCTACCGCTTCGGTAAATTCCATGTACTTCACACCGTCTTCAAACGTGGTGAGGGTGACTTTCTCTTTTCCGCGAATCGCATTAACGAATTCTTCCTCCACGCGCCAATGGCCTTCGTCAGACGGCGGAATAGGGATTTCCTTCAGTGAGGAATCGCCGCGGCGCCCGCCAAAGAGTTTTCCTTCTGAAAATTGAAGGGTTCCCTCACTTCCAAACAGCGTCCCGGCATCAGGCCCACCTATCCCGCGAACCGATGAAACTCCAAAATGCGCCTGCGCTCCGCACGCCATTTTTGCAATTACATTCACGTGGTCGGGAATGCGCACGGCTTGCAGAAACCCGGAATCAGGGTCTTTTCGCAGAGGAACAGCCACCTTGCCCATTGCCATCACTTCCGTTGCCTCTCCCACCCAGCGCATAACCGCCTCGTACCAGATTCCCAAACTCAGCACGTTGAATCCGCTTAAATCGGCATTCTGCCGCCAGTGCAGTGGAGCTTCCAAATCCACAAAAGCTCCATTGGTTTGAACATCGATTGCGAGAATTTCGCCTAAGTAGCCTTCTTTGATCAGGCGCTGAATTGTGGCATCCACCCGCAATGTGAAGGGAGACGGCACAACCTGAGCAGTCAGGTTGGGTTTTCGCCTGGAAGCCTCCAGCATTTGGTGAGCTTCCCGAGCGGACATTGCCATCCGGGCTTCACACAAAACATGTTTGTTCGCCTGAAGTGCCGCAAGTGTCACCGGTGCATGAAGGTAAGGCCATGTACCAATGACAATGGCATCTGTGTCGGAGGCTTGAACCAGATCAAGCCAGCTTTCGTAAATTTTCGGAATACCAAACTCTCTCGCAACTTTCTCCGACGATTCCCGGCTGCGATTGCACACGCTGACGATTTCCACGCCTTCAAGTGTCTGTAATCCCGGGATGTGCCGAAACTTTGTATTTCCACCCGCCCCTACAATTCCAATACGAATTTTCCGCTTATTCATTTCGATCCACTCTTTCCAATTAGCATTGTTCAATTTAGCACCTTTTTTAGTCCCGTCGTTTGCGGCAGGAAAGGAGCTCAAGCAATCAATTAGTATTTTAAATGGTTTTCGGGATTCAGGTTCAAATGCCCTGAGCAATCACCACAATTTATTGTGACGAAAATGCCTGTAAAACTGGCAACGGCAGAGAATTTACGTTAAAAATTAACACATCTCTTTGAAAAATACAAGGGATTTCAGAGGTGTTTTGACGTATTTAATTTATCTTCCCGCAAAATAATACTTGACAAGACACCCATTAATATTTAATTTGATAAAGAGCATGTAATTGCTGTGATTTTTAATTATTTAAATAGATTATACCGATTTCGGAGATCTATTTGTAAAAGTGGCAGGTTTTCCTTAAATATATTTCTGTGATGTTGATACCAATGAAAAGGAGGTGATTCAATATGCAACCTCAATTTGTCTTTTTGCCATTTTTGTCATGGCTTTGGCTAACTATAATCGCTGTCGTAATATCCGTGATTTGGTGGTTTGTTCTTGACGTTAAAAACTCGGGAGGATACTGGTTTGAACTTGTTGTTGCTTGGATCGGTGCATGGCTTGGTACGGCGGTTTTTGGCAATTGGGTCTGGACAGTCAATAATATTTCCATTATTCCGGCTGTTTTGGCCTCTATTGCGGCTATAATGTTTGTCGATGGTATTGCCAAAATTTGGACAGCAAGCAAACAATAATATGTCAAGTAGTAATCCATAAAAAAATGAGGAGAACCTGCCCTCTCCGAAAAAATCAAATAGAATTTTGTTTTTTAAAATTTTTGACGGGATTAACAGGATTAGATAAAATATTGGTATTATTTAGAAATTGACAAATAAAGAATCCTGTAATCCTGTCAATTATTTTTTTGGCTTAACTCGTATTTTCTCAAGCGGATTAGAAAGTATCTTTACCGAATCGGCCAGATCAGAAAAATGGACACATCCCACAGAATGTGGGAGAGAATATTCACGTAAATATTCCGGTAGCGCAAATACAACCACCCCCAGAAAAGCCCCGCCGTTGCGGCTGCTCCAACAAGGATTGAATTACCCGTCAGGATGTGAATGGCGGCGTAGAGCGCGCTCGCTAGCAGCCAGCCAATTGTTTTGCCTGTCCAATCTTCAAATTCGGATTGTACAAATCCGCGCCAGAAAATTTCCTCGCCGGGACCGATGAACAAAACCATCAGAAGAAGAATGATCCCTAACGGCGCTTCCTGTTTATTCTGGTAAGCGGCTTGAATCTGTTCCGCTTGAAACGGCAAAAATGAAGTCACATAGCGGCCAACCCAAAAAAGAAAATACAGAAGAACGGCGGAAATCAATCCGATAATGAGTGTCTGTTTGATTGAAATCTTTTGGGAAAACAACCGGGGGCGCCGCCAGATGGAATAGATGGACAGCAAGAAAGTAAAAACCGCCATTGAGACCCAAAAATTGGCCAATCGCCACCGGAAAAGCTCAAACCAAAATCCGGTGGCAATGACCAGACCCAAAATCAAAAAGCTCTTTTGGATGCGTGCCGGAACAGACATCTTCTAAACTATCTTAGCCAGAATAAAAGCCAGTGTCAATAAAATCCCGAATTGCAAGTGAAGCTGAGCCGTTAAAACATCGGCCATGGTCACCATATTCTGGCCTTTGATTTCTTTGCCCTGAATGGCCTGAAAAACCCTAATGGCCGCCGGTAAGGACAGCAGCACAATGAAACTCCACAGCGGAATCACGCCGGCAACTGCCAGGCCAATTGTAATAAGGTACGCAAGGACTACCATTGTTTTGTAAAGCGCAATTGAACCTTTTTCGCCCAATATCATCGCAAATGTTTTAATCCCGGCGACCGTGTCGTTTCGAATATCGCGGAAATTGTTGGCGTGAAGAATACCGGTTACCAGCAAGGCTATGGGAAGAGACACCCACACCGGCAACCAGCTCAAGTATCCGGTTTGAACATAGAAAGCGCCCAAAACCATCAAGGGTCCGAAAAGCAGAAAAATACCCACATCGCCCAGAGCTTTGTATTTGTATTCCACGGGGTCGGCCGTGTAGAAAAATCCTCCCAACATGCCGATGAGGCCCAAAACCAAAATGGGCAACCCGCGCATGGCAATCAAATAGACGCCAATCAACGCGGCAACTGCGAATGCAATCAGCCCGCCCCAGAAAACAGAGCGCGACGGAACCAATCCCTCTACCAGAACACCGCTTCCTCCAAGCGTGCCCTCGCGATCGACCTGGCGTTTGTAATCGTAATAATCGCTAATCAGGTTGGAACCGGCGTGCAGCAGCAATGCTCCAAACAGGGCGGCCAGGAAATAAAGTCCATTAAAATAGCCCATGTACCAGCCCAACGCGCTTCCCAACAACACAGGCGTTACCGATGCGGTGAATGAAAAAGGCCGACTCGCCCGAAGCCACAATTTTGCTGATTCCATATTTTAATCTCCAAATTTTATTTTCTGTTCAGAATTACATACGCCAGAAGCGGATAAAAAAAAGATAGGAGATTTTTCGGTAAAAATCAAGTCTTGTTGGAAAATGTGGCTTAGAGTGGATTCAGCTCTTATCCAGAACTTCGCGTACTTTTCGGGCAATGCGTTCGGGGGTAAACGGCTTTTGAATGAATGATAATCCGTCCTTTAAAAAACCATTTTTTGTAATCGCCCCATCCGGATACCCTGACATGAACAGAACCTGAGAATCCGACCGAATTTTTTGGATTTTCCGAATGAGCTGATCGCCGGACAT
>CAZIYL010000233.1:2174-3846 GCA_964543425.1 uncultured Deferribacteres bacterium | reverse complement strand
CCGGTGGGAAGTTTTCACATGCAAAGGCGACAAGCAGGATGCTTGTCGGACATTTGGGGGAGCCACCATAAAAATGGCCTGAAATTTTATCCTTATCCCTTATCTTTATTTTTTATTATTTGCCTTTCGTCGATAAGGCGATTGAGACAGGGAAGAGGTAGTCTCCACCTCATAGGTGGAGACTACCTTCTTTGCATAAAATAGAAACGCGGCAAGCAGGATGCTTGCCGTATATATGGCTTTTTAGTAACTTATCTGGATGGAATGATTGGGTTAATTTATTATCAATTGCTTACTTCTTTGGGGAGGGCCATCAAAAAGGCGTGAAATTTTATCCTTTTTCCTTTTATTTGCCTTGCGTCGATGAGACGATTGAGACAAGCCACCGATTTTCACCGATAAAGGAATCGGCGTTATCGGTGGCAAAAGAAATTTTGCGGTACCGTGCGCCGGTGGGAAGTTTTCACATGCAAAGGCGACAAGCAGGATGCTTGTCGGACATTTTGGGAAGCCGCCATAAAAATGGCCTGAAATTTTATCCTTTATCCTTATTTTTTATTATTTGCCTTTCATCGATGAGACAATTGAGACATAGAAGGAAACCTTTTTGAAAAAGGTTCCCTTCTATTTCGATACGCTTTGCGGGGAAAAGGTAGTCTCAACCTATGAGGTGGAGACTACCTTCTTTGCACAGTGGTTTATTCTACAAGCTCAGAGACCATTTTGCTTACAATACCTTGCCTCGATGAGAAGGTTTCAAATACCAACGCGGCAAGCAAGATGCTTGCGGTACATATGGCTTTGTAGCAAGTTATTGGGTTGAGACGATTGAGGCTGGAATAGCTATTTTATATCTGTGTTAATCTGTATAATCCGTGGACAAGCCATAACAATCAGTTGCTCGCTTTAGGCAAGGGTTGGTCCGCTCATTCATTGGTTCACTGTTTACTTTTTGGATTTGTAGGATGTCGCATGTCGTTGGTCTTTTTCCCTCTTTGAGGTAGAATCAAATTACTCTTGATAAACAGAATTATTGGATAGATTATAAATAACGGCGGGTATTAGTATGAATCCAATTGGAGAACATGCGCACTTTTATGCAGTAAAACGAACCGAAAATGGCCGGAGTATATGGCGGACTTTTTTTGCATTCCGATTGCTGGATATTCAAAATATTGACGTGAATGCGGATAGTGACCTGAATATTATAAAAAAAAGAGAGAAATTATATGAGGAACAGGTGAATTTAATCAACACCTTCTATCAGCCCGATAAAATACATGCTATTGACTATCGATTTCAATTGAAGCCAGCGAAAAATACTAAAGAAAGAAATAGAATCGAAATTTTTATCATAATTTCAGTCGATCATATCTCCAGGAAAAAATCCATTGCCAATGCAAAAGAAATTTTTATTAATGCAATACGTGTTTTCCAAAGTACTTCTGAATTGTATAGTCTGGAACCCGTGACAAGCGAGTCAGTTTTTGAGGCGATGTTTGATGAAAGCGTATGCAATGGGGGCATTTGCGACATCAGAAGAAGAGTCAGTTGGCTATCTCACAAATCCATTGTTCCCCGGCTGCAGTTTGGATTGATCAAAAACAGAAAAAGTGAGCCACAATCTGTTGAAGAAGAAAAAATCTTTCTGGTTCATCCATATATTCCAGTC
>CAZIYL010000233.1:0-2074 GCA_964543425.1 uncultured Deferribacteres bacterium | reverse complement strand
TTGCAGGATGCACCTTTTCTTCTGTATGTGATGATTGCTTCTTCGGAAAAGATACCGTCTGGTTTAGCAGAATTATTGGGGACGGAAATCACAAAACCCGTTGGGGGTGAGTCAACAGAAATTCCGGGCCAACGGGGAGAACTGCTGGCGGGATATTCAGGTGGATATGATATCTATTATCCTGAAAGTGACAGCGAAAGAAGAGCCTACATTGCGAATTTTATCTGGCATGAAAATAATTTTGTCAAAAGCGGGGACTTTGAAAGGGGAATTGGGTCACGGTTTCAGTTTTTATTCGATGCCTCTGAAGCCGCAAGTGCCTTTCACTTGCCATATAGCATCAACAGTGACTTAACAGGAGTTCCAATTCGATGGACGAAGGTAAAGCCCATTCCGGATGAACTCTTGACAACTGGTAGAAAAGGGAAGAGTGGACTGATCGGCATCAATAATTATTTGGGGATCAAGCATTCTTTTTATTTGCCTGATGAAGCCAGAAGGCGTCATGTGTATATTGTTGGGCAGACGGGCACAGGCAAATCCTCTATCTTAACCAGTATGATTTTAAGTGATATTGAAAACGGCAGGGGTGTTGGAGTACTGGATCCCCATGGAGATCTTCTGGATTATATCTTGTTGAATATGCCGCAGGAGAGGATGGACGATGTGATTCTTATTGATCCCTCTGTGAAAGAGTATGCGGTCGGCGTGAATATTTTAGAACATGAGAGCCTGGAACAGCAAAATTTCATTATTCAAGAATTAATCGCCATGGCAAAGAGTCTATTTGACCCCGGACAAAGGCATGGATGGGCTGGCCCCGTTTTTGAAGATGCGTCCCGAATTGCCTTGAGTGCTTTAATGAACTATTCAACAAATGTCCCTTCGTTCATCGAATTTCCACTTTTCTTTTATAGCCAAAGATTCCGGGAGAAAGTTATTGCATTGCTTGAGAGAAGCAATCGAAAATTGTCCACAAATCCATTTGTCGACTTGAGCATTCGAAGCTTGTCGAAAGACAGGGATTTTCATTCGATGGTTTCTTATGTTGTCTCGAAATATGGGCGTATTGTGAGCGATCCGTCTCTGCGGGATATTTTATGTCAGGAGAAGTCTACCATTTCATTTGAAGATATTTTGAATCGTCAAAAAATTCTGTTAGTTAATCTGAATCGATCTGTTATTGGCAGTTTGAGTTCGGAATGGTTGGGCATGTTTATTCTGACAAAAATCGAAACGGCAGCGATGAAACGGATTAATCAACCGGAACGGCAGCGAAAGGATTTTTATTTGTATATTGATGAATTTCAAAATTCGGCTACTGAAAATTTTGTCACCATTCTTTCCGAATCCCGGAAATATCGGTTGAATCTTACGCTGGCCAATCAATATGTTTTACAAATTCCCGATGCAATTCGAAATGCCATTTTTGGCAATGTAGGGACACTGATTGCGCTTCGGGTGGGCATTGTGGATGCAAAACTACTTAGGGATCAATTTGTGCCGGTTTTCGATGAGGAGGATTTCATCAAGCTGCCCAATTGGAAGGGCATTGTGGTTTCTACAGCAACCGGTAAGCGACTAACACCATTCACGATTGAAACCATTCCATTTGACAGGAAAAGCGAAATGGGTAGAAAAAATATTGAACAAATAAAGCGAGATATCACTAAAAGATGGGGCCGGTATAGAAGGGACATAGAGATTTCTACAAGAAAAAAGATTGCAGAATTAATGGAGCTTTGAGAAAAAGCATGAAATTCACAACACCATCAAAAATCTCTTGCCAAAAATCCTCTTTGCCTGCAAATGAACTTTGATTTATAATAAAATAGAAAAAATCCGGTAATATTGGTTGGGCTATTATCTTTTCTTTCTCATTTTTTATTGTTTTTTCATCTTTCAATGAATCACCCGTGTATGGCGTGCAGGAGTGAGATGCCGGGGTGATGTTTCATCGGTTTAAGGGATCAATTGGTGAGGTTTTGTGGGGTGAATGGATTTTGGATGCAACTTCCTTGAACATTATCTTAATCGTAACATTACCCGGCTTAAATCGGGCGGTTTATCTCGA
>CAZIYL010000232.1:0-3848 GCA_964543425.1 uncultured Deferribacteres bacterium | reverse complement strand
CACCACAGTTTTGGATTTTCCATTCGCAGCAGTTTAAATTTTTTCGGATCAAAAATTACTTCCTGCCTTTCGCCCGGTTTGAATGTCACATCCTGCCAGGCTATTTTCTTTCCAATCTGAATGGTCATGCGGCCGGAGACAGGCTTTTCCGTCAAATTTAAAGCTTCGGCAGAAACCGTGATCTGTGCGTGATCGCTTTTCGGAAGATTCAGTTTTGTAACCACGTGCGGATGCCGAAGGGCTACCGGCCCGCTCAATCGGAGCTCCACCGGCTGCCAGATGCCCAAGTTCCGATCGGGCGGCTTGGGATTCCAATCCACGAAACCGAGTGAAGGATCGCCCGGTTTCGGAGGGAAAACCTGCACGGCCAGTGCGTTTTCCTTTTTAGGGTGAATAAAATTAGTAACGTCGAATTCAAATCGCCGGTAAACACCCTCGGTTGTATCTGCGGCAGCGATTTTTTTGCCATTCAAAAAAATATTTGCCTGATAAACGATGCCATTCAAGCGGAGAAACACGTGTCCGCCGCCTTTCTTGGATAAAAGATGAAATGTTTTTCGAAACCACCAGGAATGCTGAAATTGTTCGGTTGGAATTTTTGCAAGGTTTTCTCCGTAGTAACTATTTTTGTAAACTCCGTTTGCCACCAGCGCCGCCATCACGGTTGTAGGCACATTGGCGGGGTACCAGTTTTTCGGACGGAAATCGGGGCTTGAAATAGCTTCACCCGTCGCCTTGACTTTGGCCGAATCCTGCAATGCCCATTCGTTGTTCAGATTTTGTTGAAATGAGTTTGGAGAAAAATTCTGATTTTTTGAGACGCAGCTACTCAAAATGAGCAAAAGCAAAAGTCCGGTTACGCGTAAATGTTTCATGGGTCACTCCGTTGTTTTTATGATCGGATAAGGGGATGATTTAAGATTTCCGATTTGAATCTAAAGAATTTCAGGGTGAAAATCAATGGTTTTATTTGGGGAAAGTAGTTGCTCGGCTTCCTGCTTATTCGGCTACTCGGCTAAAAATGTCCGGTTGGATTTTCGTTTTTTTGTAAAAGGATTCATCAGGAAATCACGGGTCGAATTTTTCTCGAATAAGATTTGTGAATTCGAGGCATTTAAAATTTTTGATTGCCGCGTGCAGCGGCGGCAATTTCTGCCCGTTCAGTTTTTGTTCACGCCGAAGAGTTGGTACAGATAATCAAGCTTCTTCCCCAAATCCTTGTTGAAGATATTTGCACCCTTTCCCGTTTTGGGTCTCCACGCTGCGCTTTCGCGCGCCAGAGCCTGCGCCAACTGCCAGCGATGCAGAAACATCTCGCCGTCGAGTCTTTGTACCGCAGCGATTTGGCCGGGTGTAAACCATTTCGGATCCAGGTTTTTCGCTGCCAAAGCAGAATTTATTTTAATGGTGTCCACCTTTGCCAACTGAAAAATTTTGTAAACCCGCTCTTCGCTTAGCTCTTTAATTGGTTTCAGGCGGGTTCGAAAATCAGTCGCGTGGTGAAAGACCTGCCCCCTTAATTTTTCCAGATTCTTCACGGGGATTCCTTCGCTTTGAATTTCAGTTAACACCGATTGTGAAATTTCGTACGTAACGGGTTTAACCACCTCCTGCTGAAAGACATTTTGTACGAAAAAGAGACTTGCAAAACTCAGGATGCCGGCAGCCACAGGTGTACTAACCCATCCGGAGGCAATTTTCCAAAGAACCCCAAAATTAATACTTTTTCCACGGGACTTGACAATTCCAATGCCAATTACAGCGCCTACCACAGCCTGGGAACTCGACACAGGCACCAGGGGGATGGCGGGAAGACCATGCATCACGAGCCATTTTTCCAATTCCTCGGATGCAAAAATGAAAAGCACCAGAGATTCGGACAGGGCAACCACCAGGGCTGCCATCGGCGACAGGCGAAAAATGTCGCTGCCCACGGTCGTCATCACCCGATATGAGTAGGTGTAAATACCCGCTGCAATGGCCAGGGCACCCAGAAAAAAGAGCTGCTGAGTACCAGTCAGATGGAAAAAACCAAAAAGATGAATGTCGCCAAAGGGAGATGCAGAAACAAATACGCCCATTACGTTAGCGATGTTGTTGGCACCAAAACTGTACGCACCGAAAGCCCCTGCCAGAATGAGCCCCAGACGGGTGTAGGCATCTAGTTCCAGAAGATGAATTTTTGCGCGATCCAGAAATAATTTAAAGGTTTTAAATAAAATAATGGCAAAAACGGCAGAAAGTAGCGGACACACCACCCAAGCGGCGACAATCTTTGTCAGAGAGTTTAAATCAGTGGGCGAGGCTGTGAAGAGGTTCCAGCCAATAATGGCTCCTACAATGGCTTGGGAGACTGAAACGGGAAGCTTGAATCGGGTCATCCAGGTTACGGTTGCGCCTGCAGCCAATGCCACTGTGAACGACCCGGCCATCGCATTAACAGCACCTAACTCTCCAAGAGTATGGGCGGCGCCCGATCCGTCAATCACCGCACCCAGAATTACAAATACGCTGGCAACCAGAGCCGCTATTTTAAATCGCACCATTTTGGTCGCCACCGCGGTGCCAAAGATATTCGCTCCATTATTGGAACCTAAAGACCATCCCAATAACAGTCCGCTGAGAAGAAAAAACCATATCATGGTATAAAAGAAACCTATTCAATTTTCAGTCAGTTACCGGTGAAAGCAAGCGCCAGCCCAATAATGGTAAACGGAATAATCAGTATCAATTTACCTGTACCCAATCGCCACGTAACCCACCCAGTGGTGGAGATTGGCCGGAGCGGTGACGCCCATACCCGTTTTGCGGACGTTCAACTCGCCCAGCTCCACACTATCGCCGTAGCGAAGAAAATCGCCCACCAGCGGTTGGTGATTCAGATCCTTCATTAAGTGGGCCAGCGTGTTTGTGCCGAAAGGAACCGCAAATCGCCCGCACCAGGTAACTTTGTATTTGTGGTAATCCTTTGGATCCAGCACGCGACCGTAAAAATCCCATACTTTGGCTGACGTCAGCGTACTGCAAAGTGTTTCGTGGGCGATGTTCCGGTCCCGGGAAGTGCCCTTTTTCAGCCCCTGACAATCCACGCCAAAGGGGGCAAAATTGCGTCCGCCCCAACCCTGGTCGCCGTAGTGAGAGCAGTCATTGGAGATGAGAAAGGCAATGTCTTTTCCCAATTTCCAGTGGTGAGACTGAATGATTTGGCCCAGTACACCTGCCAGATCAGAGGAGAGGCTGTCCAATTTGCTCCAGCGCATGTAGGGCGCCAGAATCGAAACGATTTCTACATCGCGATTGTAATATTGAAGCCAGGGAACCAGCGCCTCAACAGAGTGTTCCTCAGCCTGCATTGGGCTGCTGACGATGTAATCCGATTTAGGCAATTTGGCAAGGATTTCTTCTCTCAGATTTGAAACGGGAACCAGTCCGTAAGGCCCGCGCCATTTTTTAAAGGCATCGAAAACGAGGGTGTTTTCCACACGCCAGCGACGAGCGTAGTGTGACACCCCAAAAATCACAATTCGTTTCGCTTGCAAGTAGGGGTACAAATGTGCGTAAACGGGCCCGGCGTAAATAAAATCGTCGTGAGGCGAAATACCGGCGATAAAAAAGCTGCCCTCCTTTAAATGATATTTCTTGGCATTTTCGGACAGCATTTTGTCGTCGGCCTTTCGGCTCAGGCGAACGGTTAAATCCATTTGTGCAGCGGAAATGGCAAACCCCACCGTGTCTTTAAGTCCGCGCACAGTGGGCGTGGACGCAACAGCCGTTTTGGGAAGCTGCTGAGGCGGCTGAGCCAGAACAAAAGAGGTGAAAAAAATACCTCCAATGAAAAGCATCAGTAG
>CAZIYL010000231.1:0-3884 GCA_964543425.1 uncultured Deferribacteres bacterium | reverse complement strand
AAATGAAATGTCCACCTGTTTCAGCCAAGAAATCATCATTTCGTCCAAATCAGTCAGTCCGATGCGGCTGTCTACAATTACAATTGCGCCCCGGAGATTTGCGGAGGATGAGAGAAAACCCTCAATCAACGCTTGCCAGCGGCGTTTTGCATCTTTCGAGACCTTTGCAAAACCGTAACCGGGTAAATCGACCAAATAAAATTGGTCATCAATGAGAAAAAAATTGAGACAGCGTGTCTTGCCAGGGGTAGAACTGATTTTTGCCAATTTTTTTTGATTGAGTATGGCATTAATAAGGGACGATTTTCCGACATTTGAGCGCCCGGCAAAAGCAATTTCCGGAAAAGCAACATCGGGTAAATCCTTTAGATCATGAACACTTTTCACAAACTTGCACTGGTGATTTTTCATATAATTCATCGTCCTAATATGAAAAAAGCACTCACCTGAGGGGAGAGTGCATTTTTGAAATTGTGACAGGTGCCTGTTTCGTTTTATTGTCTCAGGAGGTACCTGCCTCTTGAGAAATGGAAAAACCATCCTTCATGGCAAATCTCAAAACATCATCCATGTTCTTAACGAATTTTATTTCCAGTCCTTTTTTGATTTTCTGCGGGACCTCCGTCAAATCCTTTTTGTTTTGAGCAGGAATGAGAACAGTCTTAATGCCCACCCGCCGGGCAGCGAGCAATTTTTCATTTAACCCACCAATAGGCAGCACATGCCCCCGAAGAGTGATTTCACCGGTCATGGCCACCTTCCGGCAAATCGGTTTGCGTAAAATCGCAGAAACCATGGCCAAAGCCATTGTAACGCCCGCAGAGGGACCGTCTTTGGGAATGGCACCCTCGGGTACATGAATGTGAATTTCATGATTCTGAAAAAATTTCGGATCAATTCCGAAGCGCTTGGCATTGGAACGAATAAAACTCAGAGCTGCCTGACCCGATTCCTTCATGACATCTCCCAGATGCCCTGTTAAAATCAAGCCGGATTTTCCTTCCATCGGTGTGGCCTCAATAATCAGAATATCGCCGCCAAACTCGGTCCAGGCAAGCCCCACCGCGGCACCGATTAGTTCTTCGTCCTCAATCGATTTTTCCGGAATCTTAGGAATGCCCAGGTAATCCTCCAGATTTTTTGCAGTAATGGCGTAAAAGGCCTTTGGGGGATTTGAGACAATTTTGCGGGCCACCTTACGGCAAATGGTGGAAAGGCTTCTTTCCAAATTGCGAACCCCCGCCTCTCTCGTGTATTCCCGAATAATGAACAGAATGGCCCGATCAGAAATTCGGATGTTCTTCTCCGTCAATCCGGTTTCTCTCATTTGCTTGGGCAAAAGAAATTGCTTGGCGATTTCCAGCTTATCGTATTCCATATAACCGGGCAATTCGATAATTTCCATTCGATCCAACAGGGGAGCCGGAATATTATACCGTACATTGGCGGTGGTAATAAACATCACCTCCGAGAGATCGAATTCCACCTCCAGGTAATGATCGATAAACGTCTTATTTTGCTCGGGGTCCAGAACCTCCAACAGAGCGGCAGAAGGATCGCCCCGAAAATCCATGCTCATCTTGTCAATTTCATCCAACAGAAACACCGGGTTCCGGCTATTGGCCTTTTTGAGGGATTGAATAATCCGACCCGGCATGGAGCCAATGTAAGTCTTGCGGTGACCGCGAATTTCAGCTTCGTCGCGTGCCCCGCCCAAGGAAACACGAACAAAGTTCCGGCCAATTGCCCGGGCAATTGATCGACCCAGAGAGGTTTTTCCCACACCAGGAGGCCCAACCAAACACAAAATAGGCCCCTTCACACGCTTCACAAGTTTCATGACAGCAAGATGTTCCAGGACTCTTTCTTTTGCTTTTTGCAGCCCGTAGTGATCCGAATCAAGCGTTTTCTGAACCTGCTCCAGGTTGAGCGCGTCACGCGTGCGTTTTTTCCACGGCAACGCCAAAAGCCAATCCAAGTAATTACGGGTAACCGTGTATTCCGGCGACATGGTGGGGGTAAATTTCAGCCGTTCAATTTCTTCAAAGGCTTTTTCACGGACATCCTTCGGCATGCCCACCTTTTTTATTTTGTCAATTAAAAGCTGAACATCCCCAATTACCTCATCTTCCTCCCCCAATTCTTGTTTGATCACCCGAAGCTGTTCCTGCAAATAGTAGCTTCGCTGCGATTTCTGCATCCGATCGCGTACCTGATCTTCAATTGTCCGCTCAATTTCCAGAATTTCCTTTTCCGACTCCAGAATGCGCGATAGTTCCACCAGCTCCCGGTTCAAATTTTTTACTTCAAGAAGCCTCTGCTTGTCAGATAATTTTTTCGTAACGTGTGCGGCAATAAAATCCGCAATGCGCTGAGGATTTTCCAGACTCTCTACCGTAAGAATCAATTCGTCCGGAACATCGCGATTGAGTAAAATGTACTCCTTGAATAAATTCAGCACGTGTCGAAGTCCGGCTTCAACCTTTGCGTCTGCCCGGAGAGTTTCCGGAATCAGATCGAATGTGGAACGGTAAAAATCTTCTACCTTTAAAAAACGCTTAACACGAGCACGGATAATGCCTTCTACCAGAACCTTAATGAGCCCGTTTGGAAGTTTTAAAATCTGTAAAACGCGGGCAATGACACCCACGCGATACAAATCCTTTGCAGAGGGGTGCTCTTCCTGCACATCCTTTTGAGCGACCAAAAAGATCAGTTTGTCGGTCATTAGGGCTTCCTGAAGGGCGTGCGTTGAGGACTCCCGACCCACCAGAAGGGGGTAGATCATATAAGGAAAAACTACCGTCTCCTTTAACGGAAGTACCGGTAGTTTATCGTTCAATTCAATGGTAATATCTTCTCGTTCAATTTTTTGCATAAATTTTCTTTTCCGGATGAGTTACTGCTCCCCTACGCTCGTTTTTTAATTTCTTTGATTTTGTAGATGGGTTCTTTTTTCTTGGTAATGACGTCTTTTGTAATAATGCACTCTTTTACGCCCTGAATATTCGGAAGCTGAAACATGATATCCAGCATGGCTTCCTCCATTACCGAGCGAAGAGCCCGTGCGCCCGTTCCCCGTTTCTGAGCAATTTCCTCAACAGCCTTTAAGGCTTCTTCCTTGAATGACAGAGCCACCCCTTCCATCTCAAAAAGGCGCTGGTACTGTTTGGTAATGGCATTCTTTGGCTTGGTCAAGATCGTGAGCAGTGCATCTGTTGTCAACTCATCCAAAGCACTAATCACCGGCAAACGACCAATCAACTCAGGAATAAGTCCGAATCGCAGCAAATCCTCCGGTTCGACACGGCGCAAAATTTCGCCAACCTGTCTCTCGGATTTGAGCTGAATATCAGCACCAAAGCCCATGGATTTTTTATTTAATCGAGATTCAATGATTTTATCGATTCCCTCGAACGCGCCACCCACAATAAACAGAATATTTTTGGTGTTTATGTTGATTAAACTTTGCTCCGGGTGCTTTCGCCCGCCCTTTGGGGGAACAGAAGCAACCGTACCCTCCAGAATTTTCAGCAGGGCTTGTTGAACACCCTCGCCCGAAACATCCCGTGTGATGGATGGATTTCCGCCTTTTCGGGCAATTTTATCAATTTCGTCAATGTAGATGATTCCCTTTTCGGCTCGCTCGATATCGTAATCGGCAGACTGAAGCAAGCGTACCAGAATATTCTCAACATCCTCGCCCACATATCCGGCTTCCGTCAAAGTTGTGGCATCGGCAATGGTAAAAGGAACCTGGAGAAAACGAGCCAGCGTCTGAGCGAGCAGTGTTTTCCCGGTGCCTGTGGGACCAATCAGTAATATATTACTTTTTTCAAGCTCGTCATCTTCGTAATAATCCTGGGAAGCCACCCGTTTGTAGT
>CAZIYL010000230.1:0-3929 GCA_964543425.1 uncultured Deferribacteres bacterium | reverse complement strand
TCTTCAAAAACCATGGTTTACTCCTGAAAAGGGGTGCTGGGGCACCCTGCCTTGTCAACACCGTTCACGGTGCCTCCTGTTTTAGTCCCAGCATTTACAGCAGGACATGGGCTTCGATCAACAAATGCTTATTTTAGACAGCTTTCCAAATCCATGTTTAAAATTTACCAGAACAATTTAGTATTTCCCTCACAATAGAGATTAATCGACTGATTTTTTAGAAGATTATTCCAACACAAAATCACTGAATTAATTGTTGGATTTTTAATATAATCTTTCTTATAAGATTTTTTATAGAAACAAGCTTACTTGGCTCAAATAAAAAACCCGAATCAAAAATCAGCTTTTTAGATTTGTCAATACATATTAGCGAGGCTTTAAGAAGCGAAATAGTTGGTGCAGAGTAAATCGTAGGAACAAAATGTTCGTACGGATTGCGAATGTTTTCGTGTAACCATTCCAAAATTTGCATTTCGTTATCTGATATAGTTATTGGAGCACTTAACATATATCTACTCATAAAACATTTCGTCTGTATCATTGCTAGTAAATCATAAAAGTTCTTTAAATAGTTTTTATCAATTTTTGTCTTTGTTTTTTTACTTGTCTCAGATAATTTTTCCAATTTTTGATAAGGAGTAGGAATAGAATATCTCCATGCTGTTTTACATCCCTCTATTTTTTCTTTATGTATTTCTAAAATAGGTAAATTGCTAATTCCGATCCTATATTTTACTGATCTATTTTTGTCGCTAGCTCTACCAGTTACAGTTATGTTAGACGACCCTTGTAAAACCTCTACCATCGCTCGGTAAAAAACTTGATGTGCTTCTCGTGCAATTCTAAAATAACTCGTATCATTTCTTTCTAACTCAAACTCAAAGTGAACAAGGTTATTTTCAATCAAATCAATGTTTTCTATAGTCTCTAATTGATCTTTCACAATTCATTCTACCAATTTTATTGTTCCTATTAGTCAACGTCCGCACATAAAAAATCTTCACAAATTTCGACTTTCGCTCTTTGTGTGCTCTGGAACTAAATACCATGAAATTGAGTCAATTTCAAATTCAGTTTCCATGAATCCTACACAAAATATGAAATTAAATGGCTATTTTGAAAGAATTAAAAGAACGTGGCATTTCATCCCATGTGCGATTTTCAAGTATACGTCCGTTGCGCTTCTTAAAAACACCGCCCCATTGTTTAAAGAAAAAGGGGACATTTGAGTCAATACATTGATCTCGAATGTCTAAAACCCATTCTTTTTTCATAGGCCTAGCATTCGGACCAGACTCTCCTCCAACAACAACCCAATCAATACCCTTTAAATTAAGTTCAGGTAAGGGATCAAGAAGCGGCTCCAGAGATAAAAATTTAACGAACGCGGGTGTTTTTCTGAGTAAATTTATTCTGAACCTATAATCAGCGTTTTCCACACTTACTCCCATCCAAACATTAGGCGGCCAATCAACAAGAGCACTTACTTCATATAAACGTTGAGCTCGCTTGGTTAACACTTGGAATACATGCCAGTACGCTTTTTGCATAGTGGAGAAGACGCTTTGTATGAAACTAAGAGGAACTTCCTCATGAAAAAGGTCACTCATTGAATTTACAAAAATAAACTGCGGTTTTTTCCATCTCAACGGTAAATCAAGTACGTGTGGGTGTAAGGTTAATTTAAAGCCGTTTCTATAATTTTTCTGCCCCATGGCTTTTAGACGAATAGCCATTCGTTCCGCATAACAATTTTTACAACCAGGACTTATTTTCGTACAACCGGTTAAAGGGTTCCAACTCGATTCCGTCCACTCGATCTTCGATTTAGCCATTTTATGGAATCCTCAAAATATCTTCTGCAATTTTGACTGCTTTCGGAGCACCTTTTTTATTTCCTGCAGCAAAACAGAACAAAAACAAAGGTACGTCCTTTGAGTTTAACAATGGCCGCGGGCTCTTCACCACTTTTTCAAAAATGGTTTCTAAGCGTTCTACAAAATACGAAGAAATCGTTTCGAAATCAGCATTTTTTCTAATTCTCACCTGTTCACCAAGTAAATCTTTTTCAAAACATGTCTCATAAAATCTATCAAACCAATCTTCCGTCCCAAAAATTTCATTCAGTCGTTTTCGATTGGCTTCAATGATGCTTCCATCTCGTCTAAGTAAACGGTTCACTGCCTGGCCTAATGGAAACAAAAACCACAAATCTATTGCCTTTGTTTTCGCAATCATCTCCAGTGTTTCCCATTTGATTTGCATTCCAAAGGGATCCAAGAACATTACAGCCCGATGTTTCTCCCAGCTTTTTTTACACAAGCCTTTCAGGTAGGCATTTGCTTCCTCATTTACCAAAATAATTTTGTCTTTCTTTTCAGGGAATTCAATTTTAAGCTTTTCCAGTTCTCTAAACCGTTCTTCGTCCTTCTCAATAAAAATATACTTTTCAAATTCGGGCTCAACCTGCAAAGCAATTCTGGCGGAACCTTCAAGAAAATTACTTTCTTTTTCAGTAATTGGCAATAAAGATAACTGAATTGAATCGTCTGTACTCTTCTTGTAATATCCAGTGCCCGCGAAAGCATCAATATAAGCAAAATGAAAATGCTGACGATTCATAATTCGGGAATAAGCTCCCAGATATTTCCGAAGGATTTCCAACTTTTCTGCTGTCCAATGCCCTCCAAAACCTTGTTTAGAATTCATCGTACCTCCCCAGACTTAGATTAACCTCGCCCGAACTCAAAATAAAAAACTCTATCGTTGTGTGTTTGGTACATGGGGAAATTTCTTTTCGATCGTTGAGTGAACCGCCAGTCTTCGACACTTCGACTTTGCTCAGTGTAAACCGTGCTCAGGCACCGGCAGTTCGTATCGAAACGACCACATTTCCTACATGTCGCCTCGATACATCCGCCTTCGGCGGCCACTCGGCGACCTAATGTTGAAAATTGTTTCGTATGATGTAACCATTGTAATATCAGCCAAATAACTAAAAATCACAACAGTAAAGATAAAAAATCACAACTCTCCTCCTCAATCTCAATCTCAATCTCTTTTCTCTTCCCTACATTTTCCGAATCAACCCCGTTACCTTCCCGGCAATACGAAAATCTTCTTTCCCCGGACGGACAATAATCGGCTGGTAGGCCTCGTTGGCAGGCTGGAGACGCACGTGGTCCCCTTCGGGGAAATAATATTTCACCGTGGCTTCGTCGCCGATGATGGCCACCACAATGTCTCCCCGCTGGGCTGTGGCTTGCTGCCGAGCCACCACTACGTCGCCGTTAAAAATACCGGCGTCTTTCATGCTGTCTCCCTCCACACGCAGGGCAAAATAACCCTCGCCTCCGAAGAAGGTTTCGTCCACGGCGATAAAATCCTCAATGTTTTCCTCGGCCAGAATGGGCGCACCGGCAGCCACCCGCCCCACCAGGGGAACGGATTTCAACCGTCCGGCGGCGGTCTTTTGCCCGGCCGGCGATTTAATTCGAAGCCCCCGTGAAATGGACGGCTCCCGCTCCAGATAGCCTTTGCGGCGAAGCGCTTCCAGCGTAGCGTGCACGCCGTTTGTGGAGCGGATCTGAAACCGCTCCCCGATCTCCCGGTACGTGGGCGGAATGCCCTTTTCGGCAATTTCTTCCCGAATAAAATCCAGAATTTCCTGCTGCCGGGCAGTCAGTGTTTTTTTCACCATTTTGAGCCTCTCTTTTTGTGTCAAGAGCTGTTCATTTGTTCACCTTAAATATACTGAACAATTGTTCAGATGTCAAGGAAAATCTTGGGGGCAAAGAAGATTTTTCTTGCCATTTCAAATCATTTGTTTTACATTTCGAATGAGTTTCTGACTTTTCAAGAGCGAACGTTAATATAAAGGCAGCGAAAAAATGAAACCGCGCGCATTTGCTTCGCGGCCATTTGCATTC
>CAZIYL010000229.1:0-3979 GCA_964543425.1 uncultured Deferribacteres bacterium | reverse complement strand
ACAATTCCCAACCGTTTGAAAACACCTTAGTTGATGAGTAAAATAATCCTTTCTTTCAGTCTTCAGTTTTTGCTGAAAATTATCCAAAAAAGAAAAATCAGAAGCCACCAATTTTTCTATTTGACCAATTTTGGCGGAGCCATAATGATCGGAAATTTTCGTAGTACCCCATATCAGCATATTTTGCCAATATTCTTCTTGATTGGGTTGCATTTCAGCAAGGTCAAAATTTTTCACAATTTTTTTCGCCGGATTTTCCTGATTGGAAAGAGAAATTATTTTCAATTTTGGGTTTCTCTCTTTTCCAAAAAATTCAGAAAAGGCATGGGGCATTTCATTAAAAAGCATTTGAATATACTCTAAATTAAAATTCTCCTGAAGATTTTTACCAAAATCCTCAGGGTGAAAATTTCTGCCCCATTTTTTGTTTCTCCTCCATTTCAATTCAAACTCAAATTTCAAATCCGCATTGGATTTAGTCATCCCAGACAGAGTAGCAAAATCTTTATGATGCGCAAGAATAGCCCTTTTTACCAGATCTTTTTGATGTATCGGGATATCTAGCTTTTCAACAAATGGAACAGAATAGATCTCATGCCGCTGGGAATTCCAAAAATTCGGCTTGCCAGTTAAAACCTTTTGAAACTCGGCATGGCACTTTCCCATATCGTGCAGATAAACGGCGTAAAAAAGCAGTTTCCAAAAATCACCTAATCCTGTTATTTGAGGAAGTGCAGGCAGTACTTTTCTTAACTGACGGGCAATTTGCAAACAATCGGCAATGTGCTGGTCAAGTGTCGTGCCATCCGATTTTGCAAGTACTGGCTCCATTATTCCTGCCAATAGATTTCTAAATCTTTTTCTGAATCAAAAATGCCTCCGGCCCGAATAGGGTGCCCCTGTTTATAATTTCCATCCAACAAATAATAGGGTTTTGTTCCCACATTGCGTCTGGGAATCGAATCCGTAAAATAGATCGGTAATGCGCTTAATGGCGCCGCCAGCACATATTTTCCAAACGGGACGATCGTACCCCTCAAATTTGTCAATTCTTGAATAGGATCAACATCCAGTTCCCTTATTTCTTGAACAGTTGCAAGATCGCTTGAACGCCCAAGAAGAAGCTGAAAATAGGGCATTCCGAAGACTTCTGCAATTTTTTCATTTTGCACATAGAGAAATAACTCGTTATCGAGCAGAATTTCCCTGCGAATGACATTCGATTTAATATTTCTCAGTGTGCCATTCAACTGATAAATTGTTTCGAGATCGACAAACTTTTGTGCCGAGCGAAAGAAAAATCCAATTTCCGGTCGATGAGGTGCGTAGGGCATCCCCATGGCCGCTGAAATAAGACCATAAATGGTTGAGAGCGGGGGGACCGAAAGCGTGGGTTGGAATCCGCTCATAATATTCGGATATCGAAAAGAAGCCGTCCACGATGTTATGTAAATTCGATAAACTTTCATCTCTATTCTTCCAATTTTAGAGATTCCACATAGGCGTCAATTGCTTCATTGACTGATCCATAAAAAATGTCGCCGGATTGGCTATAGAAGGTTTCGAAATCATTTTCCAATTCATCCATAAATCCCATGCGCCGGCCAATGTAGATTTTCCCGTCCAACTTATCTTTATAATCAGACATCACTTGTGAAAGGCCAGCGATTGAGAAAACGGCCTTTCCCAGTTCTTCTTTAGCCAAATGGGAAAAGGGATGATTTCCGCTATTGAACGTACCAAGAACAATGAGCTTCGGAGTCACATCTGCCAGATTGGTAGTTAATTTTGCACCGCCGGACAATGTTTTGAGAGCAAACAGGGTATCCCTCACTCTTTCTATTCTTTCTTTTTCCGAAATTCTTACCAACTTTAGATAACTTCCATTAACATTTTTCAGAAGGGGATCTTCTATTTCCCGAGCATCGCTTTTGAGAGCCTCTTTTTTCATAGCCTCGTTGATATTTAGGAAACCACTTCTCGGCACCATCGAAAAAGTCCCTACCTGGTCTAAATCAATTGAAAACATGCCCTTCATGATAGCGCAATACTCATCCTTTCCATAGGGAACGGCATCCCCATCCTGTCTTGTCATAGAAGACCAATTTTGCACAATTGGGTTGTAAGCCACTGCTAATAAGGCTGAATTTTTTAGAGGAGAAACCCGAGTCAGTGTGATGTTCTCTGATTTTGTCTTGCCGGTTTCTGGGTCCGTAACACTAGTTTTGGCTGCTCTCATATATCCAAAGATATCATCATCGGGATATTTGAACGGATTAGCCTCTGTAAATGCGATTTTTTTCTCTCTCGTTACGGGAGACATATTCCAGCCAAAATCCTTTCTCAAAGTCTCTCGCCACCAGAACCTCAAGGCTTGCCCAGAAATATATGGATATTGCTTTCCATTTTTGTAGATTTTTTTCGTCATGACTGCATTGTCCAAATTTGTTGTACTATCTGCCCCAGCATTATTCAGAGCGGCTACATCAACATCAATTAGGAAAAATCCCTGTACCGTTTTCATCTTTGCCTCCTAAATTAAAGTTTCATTTGTTTGATCTTCTGTGATTGCGATGTCCGAATTGGGCAATTCACTTACATTAATTCTTTCGTCGTGCATTCTTTCATAAAGGCTAATGAGAAGCAAGTCTCTCACCTCGCCCCAATATTGTCCATCTGGAAACAAATAGTCAACATATTCATTCAGACGCACGAGCGGTTCATTGGCACCGCTTTGGTAATGAGCCTTGATGATTTTCAATAAAGCCCCACGTAACTGATAGGCTTTGCCAGCCGACTCCAGTAAAGTCAAGTATTTTTTGAAATTGTTCTCCTTTCGTGAAAGTTCAAAAATAACGTCTGAAATACGTATTATGAGTTGAAGTTGTTCTTTTTCCATAGCCAACACCTCCTTTGCGTAATAGAAACTAATTTCAATTGGGAAAGCCTCCATTTTACTCAGATAATGAATCTTTTGGGTCTTTAATAATTGGGGCAGGATTGAGCGTTGTGACAAAAGATGCTGATAAATTTCATTGAAATAATTTCGTGATTTCTCATCATCCAGAACAAGTGTTTCTTTCTTTTTTCGAATCATCCACGCCCCTTCCTCACTGTTCCAATTTGAGCCTCTGATTCGATAATGGCGACGGACAAAATACATCCACGGCCGTTTGTAATGATGCAACACTTTATTGAGAAAAGAAAAAACAGGGCTTGGCAATTGGTAGATATCACAATTGGGATTGGGACCAAAATTCGTAAAATTAATTAGTTGCAAAAACTCCGAATGATTTTCATCCTCCAGTTCTTCAATAATTTCAGATGCCAGGATAAATAGGGCATTTTGAGGCGATCCGTAAGGCAATCGCAAAATGGATTCCGATGAATTTCTTGCTATTTTATCCAAATTCCTTGCAATGATTCTTGTTTTCCAAAATTTTCGAATGACCTCCGATTGCGGCTGTAGAAATCCATTTTGGCCGCCCAAAACGATGACACCCAAAGGAACGAAAAATAACTTTATCGAACATTCGTTGCAGAGATATGTGCCATTTTCCAAACCATGATGAAAATTCACAAATGCACTCGATCCAGAAATAGGAAAAAACTCCCTGGAATTTAAATAAAGATTGCCTCGCTTACCACAGGCTTTGCAATATCCTGTAATACAATCCTCCGTCTTCCAATCCTCAATTAATTCTTTAAAATAAGCCAGCGTATTCTGACGATGCTTCCCCTTGGTACTCGGATTCAGTATTTTAGAGTTCGTGTGAAATACAGAATGAAGCTTTTCATGCCATTTTTCGATGTAAACATCCGTAACAAATTTAATTAGCTCGTACGCATTTTTTTGAGGAAAACGCTGCTGAAGGGTTTCAAATACCAATCCGCCAAGATCAATGAAGGGGTCACCCGTTGGCATTGTTGAAATTTGTTTTTCTTGCATTTTTTATCCTCTTTTTTAATTGGCTTTTAA
>CAZIYL010000228.1:0-3986 GCA_964543425.1 uncultured Deferribacteres bacterium | reverse complement strand
CAGAATGGCCCCGAAAATTCCCGCCCACTTGAGAGAATTAATGCTTTTCAGGATTTCCTGCGATTGATCACGAAAAATCTGGATGTTCAGATGTCTGTATTGCGGGCCCTTTTGAATAGTGCCGAGAAGCTTCTTGATACGTTTGGCCACACCCACCACATTTGCCGTAGAAGCCTTGTAAATGGAAAGCACAACGGCATCTTTGCTATTTAGGCGGCGGTAGCGCCTTTTCTCTGGATAATCATACGTTACCTTGGCCACGTCCCGAAGGTGAATATTTGAACCCCGAATAGGAATATCCGCAATCTGGCTGATTTCCTTAAATTCCCCGATCGTGCAAACGGTAAATTTTCGACCGCCGTCGTAAACAAATCCGCCTGAAATATTGACGTTATTCGATCGAATACTCTGAATGAGCTGGTACACATCAATGTGGTGCGCCCGCAGAAGCGATTGATTTAATTGTACCATAATTTGTTTGCGATCCACGCCCCAGACATCCACGTTGGCTACGCCTTCAATTCGCTCAATGCGCGGCTGCAGGGTATTGTTTACAAAATCCACAAGGTCTGGTTTGCTGCGATTCCACGAGATGCTGAAGTTAAAAACAGGCATGTCGGAACTTTGCCAGTGCCGAATCCGGATTTGTTCCACATCGTCCGGCAAGTACTGCCACGCTCGGTCAATACGATCCCGAATTTCCATGGCCGCAATGTCCATGTTGGTGCCATCCTTGAATTCCACTGTAATATTCGAACCGCTGGCAGAAGACGTGGAGGAGATATTGTCCAGATTGCTGACGGTGCTCACCAAGTCTTCAATGGGCTGAGTAATCAGTCGCTCGACCTCCTCCGGGGAGGATGAGCTGTACGGCACAGAAATTCTGAGTCGCGCGGACGACATTTCCGGCATGAAGGCAAGAGGAAGTCTGTTCAGAGAAATCCATCCCAGCACAACGATCAGCAACATGATCATAAACATGGTAATGGGACGTTTAACCGCATATTCGGAAAGAGTCATAAATTTTGGGTTCCGGCCATTTTATAGTATTACAACTAAACTCTTTGTTATTTTTGCAAAAGAATTAGCCGCGAATGCGCAAATTACATTTTCTATTCGAATAAAATTCGTGAATTAGTGGCGCTATTTTTTTTAATGGCAGGTTGCAGCGCTGGGAATTTTAGAAATCACTCCGGAAACGATTTTTATCGCCACGAATTCACCAATTAAATAAAAATGCACCGGCTCACTTTTGCTTGTCTCCCGTTCCTCATCTCCGGGGATTCATTCCCAATCTATCCGCGTATTTTTCCCGCATCGTGCGGAAAAATTTCGCCTGTTTTGTGATGTCCTTTTCGAAGGACGGATCTACCTTCACGCGCGCCTGGTACTCTTTTTTAATTTCGGGCACACGAAGGAAGAATTTCTTAAATCGCTCAAGGCGTTTGGCGTCTGCCGGCGGCCGTTGTAGATTCCTCTGAAGCCCAGCGACATTTTTTGTGCCCGATTTAGTACCTGCCTGAGACGAAGCGGTTGCAACGGCAGCGCTTTTTCCCGCCACCATCCGCACCAAGGCTCCGTTTTGAAGGCCTTCCTGTCCCACAACCACCACCCAATCTCCTTCATTTAAGCCGCTAAGCACCTCAATTCGGTTGCCGGCGGCAAAGCCCAGCTTCACATCCCGCTGGCGGGCAATGCTGTCCTGCACCACAAACACGCGGTCAATTTCGCTTTCCAGCAAAAGTGCGCGTTTGGGAATCACCATGGCATTCGGGTGTGTGTCCGTAATGATTTTTACCGTGGCAAACATTCCGGGACGGAGGGGCGTTCCCTTTTTCAACAACATAACGGTCACTTTCACCGTACCGCTTTGGGGATCGACAATGGGGTTAATCATTTTCACGTGACCCCAGAATTTTCGGTCGGGATACGCTTCCACCGTGACCAACGCCTTCTGTCCCACGTGTATTTTCTGAATATCCTTTTCAGGGATGAACACGCGGACATAAAGCGTGTCGAAATCAACCATCACAAAAACCTTTTGATTCACCCCCGCATTATTTCCAATTTCAATGAGGCGCTGGGTAATGACTCCGGAAATCGGCGCCCGAATTTTGGCGTAGGTGAGTTGCAATTTTGCCGCTTCCAACTGGGATTTTGCCGTTTCGTACTGATACTTAACGTCATCGAAATTCTCTTTGCTGATGAGGTTTTTGGAATACATTTCTTTTGATCGCTGAAAAAGGCGACTGCTGTTTTCGGCCTTTGCAGAGGCTTGCTGAACGTTCAAACCCAGTTCCCGGTCGTCCAATTCGGCCAGGATTTTATTCTTCCGGGCGTAATCGCCTTCTTCAACAGTGATTTTTTGCACCAATCCGGAAACCCGCGACACCACGTCCACCTTCCGCAGTGCCTCAACGTTTGCATTGCTTAGGAGGTAAACGGAAACGGGCTCCCGTTTCACCCTATCCACTTTCACAGGAATGGCGCCCATGTTCGTGGCGCCGCGTCTTTGGTTCATTCGCCGGGATTTTTTTGTCGAAGAATCACTTTTCCCACAGGAATAAGCAAAAATAGCCGTTACTACAATTAAAATTAGAATTTTAAACCGTGCGCTCATTACCGACGCCCTCCCTTTCGACTCAAAAATTGAACCATCGCTACCAAAACAACTACTAATAGTCCTACGAAAATAATAAGATTTCGAGAAGAGTTAACATTTAATTGCTGCTGTTTAAAGGAGTGTATCATTTTTTCCAATGCACTTTTTGTGATGTCGCTAAATAAAACGACCGAAGTTCGCCCAAAATTCTGCCGAATTTCCCAAACCCCCATATGAACATTTACAGCGGGAGACCTCTTTTTGGCAGGACGCGCCGGCGCTTTTTTCTCGAACATCGAAAGCGTACTGAGGCCATCGGAAAAAATGAGCTGTGCAAATTCCTTTTTCCGAAATCGGAGCAATTGCAAAGCCTTTAGCCGGAAGCCCACGGGAATCCAATCAGGCAAAAGAACGGGAAACGAGAGTACCTTTTGCAGGGAATCGATACTTGTATAATTTTTTGAAATGCCTGCCTGTTTAGAATCGATTTGATCAGGAAGAATCGTGAACAAGACCGGATCCAAAACCGGATCAAATAGGAGATTTTTAAAATAGGATTGTTGAAGCAGCTTTCCGTCCGGAGAAATCTTTTGAAGTTTCAACAGGAAAAAGGTGTTTCGATCCAGTAGAACACGAATGCTTGGGCGGTTCTTCACTTTTGGAGTAAACGAGAGGAGCACGGTTTTCCGGCCCAGGAAGTTTCCGGATGGCTTAACTGCCGCAGAGTAATTTCTGAAAATCAAGGCCATTTGAGAATCGGGAATCGTGTGCGAAAACAACATTTTGTGAAAGAGAGTGGTTCGCTTCCGGAACTTTTGTCCTTTCTTTTTTCGAATAAAAACGGACGGTGGAATTTCGATAATTTCTTTTCCAAGAAGAGAAATGGGCAGAATAAATTGAACGTGCCGCCTGCCGGATGCGTCCTGGTAGATTTTCTGCCAGATACGCATGGTGTCTATCTCGGTAATCCAGTCGCCTTCGTACGGGGTAGTTTGATTTGCACGAACCATTTTCGGAAGGATTCTCTCTACCTCTGCCGGTTGGGAAAAAACAGACGTTGAAAGCATTAAAAATCCTATGAGGAATAAAAATAATTTGGGTGTGTTTTTCATCATCTACAATCACTGCCTTTTAGTTATTTGAGTTCACTATAGAGAGATATTGCCTGGTAATTTACACTATTTTATGCGAATGGATTTTATAAAAGTTAACCGGATTGCAATTCGTGTAATTTGCGTAATTACTGGCTTTTAAAGTATATTCTTATTTTAATCTCTACCGTTGCGAGTTTTATCTAACAGCTTGTTTTATAATGAACAATAATAAATCTAAAAAAATTAATTTTTTTAGATATTCTGACAATCTATTTTTTCGCACCTAAGGT
>CAZIYL010000227.1:0-3987 GCA_964543425.1 uncultured Deferribacteres bacterium | reverse complement strand
TGTCTAATTATGTGCTAAATTCATAAATAACACACCCCTAAATCCCCTCTTGATAAAGGGGACTTCCCTCGTCGATGAGTTTAACCATTTCCGGTTAACGTGGGTGCAACGGGTTAACGTATTTTCACTAAATATTTTTCAATCACTTTTGCAAAACTCGCAACGGTAGAGGAAAAAACAAAGACACCAGTTGTAATATTAAAGATATTTTGAGGACAAGATTGGAATCGGCATACTATTTTTCGATTCAGCGATTGGATTCGGAAATTCGGGCATGTGTGGCACTTGTTCTTTCACCGGAATCGTTCGGATTTCTGTCTGAAGAAGATGGCCTTGCACCCAAATAAAATTAATTTTTAATTCTCCGGGGCGGTTTTTGTCAATGCATCCCCCGGCATTGAGAAATCGGAGTCCTTTCTTGGAATACGCAACGGATTCGTGCACATGACCATGCAGGACGAGATTAACATTGTTCTTTCGAAGTAGCGTAATCAACCGTTTTCGATGGCGCAAATGATTTCCCTGTTCCTCCACATATTTAAAGGCTTTCTTTTTGACATTTGAATATTTTTTGTACGGCTCATTAAAATGATGATGCGTCAAAAGAATTTTCACACAATTCCTGTACGAATCGATCTCAAAAATGCGCTTTAATTCTTTCAATTGATTTTTTGTTACATTGCCGGCTGCTGAAAATGGATTTTTGAAAAGAGAATACCGGTCATTTGAATTAAACGCAACGAACAAGACGTTCGACACACATTTTGCGTAAACCATGCTATCATTCAAAATCGGGGGATGCACCCCTTCGAACGTTTCGAAAAAAAAGTCTCTAAACGTCTTTACCTTTTCAGAATAATCTGTTGTTTTACAGCGATCCGGAAACTTGGCAATATCCGACGCCAAATACACGCCGCCGTAAATATCGTGATTTCCGATGACCAGCGATACCTTGTCCGAGCGAAGCAATCCGTATTCCTGCAAAAGGTTTCGAAAATCCAAAAAATCATCGGGATTACTATCTTGGGTAATGTCCCCCGTAACAACAAAATGATCGCCGCCATTTTCCAACCCGTACTCTAACAGGCGTCGGGTGTAATCCAAATTTTGGGGGCGATTTTTCCTGCACAGATGCAGATCAGAAAGATGAACAATTAACATAATACTGCGTTGAGTCTCCAAATTTATTTCTATTTCCTTTTAAACCTGCACTATTTCATGAACTTTTGCCACGAAGGCACCAAGACACGAAGGACGTTGCAATTCCGGTGTTTTGTAATTCTTATATATTTAAGTTCTGCGAATCCCATTTAATATGTACAAAATAAGAGTACTCCAAAAAACACAAATTAAACAAATTACGCGGATTGCAATTCGGTTAACTTCAAAAAAATCAATGCGTGCAAATTAGTGTAAATTAGTGGGTAATATCTTTTTAGGGTGACCTCACATAACTATTTATTTATTAGACCTTTGTGCCTTTGTGTCCTGGTGGCATATGAATTTTTCAGGTTAAATCGAGTAAACCTATTTTTATAGAATCAGTTTTTAACCGGCCGCTTTGGCCGCCATAATTTCTTCTCCCGAACACCCTTCCGATCAATGACCAATTTGCGTACAACTTCTGCAGAAGAACCCAGTATGCCCAAAGAGTCCCCGTTTACCCACAGCTTCAAACCATCGGCCCGGCCCATTCGTAATTGGAGCAGTGAATCGGCTTCAAAATCACGGCTGTTGCCCGGGCGAAAAATGTATTCACTGGTATCTTTTCCGTCACGAATCACCCGCACCCAGGTCGTATCCAACGTGACAAGATGCAGTGTCACTTTTTGCCGGGTCGGCACGGATTTCAGCTCTTGTTTTTTCGTGAGTTGAAGAGAATGCTGTGCGTTTTCTACCTGCTTTTCGTGCTTCATGATTTCGTCATGCGCTTCAAACACAGTAATTTCCTTAACAGGTTCTTTCTTCTCAACAAAATATTGCCGGCCGTACTTCCAATAAATAAAACCAACTGCAAGAAAAATGATCACCACGGCGGCAATTAAGGCCATCTCCGTTTTGTTTGACGTTTTACTTTTTGGCGTCGGAGAAGATTTTATCTTTTTAGGAATCGCCTTTTTTGTCTGATCGATTTTTTCAGACGGTGCCGAATGGCCCCGTAATTCATTTGTTGTTTTGGGAAACGATTCTTTCCCCTCAGAGGAAATTGCATCGGGAGTTTTTTCCTCTTTTTCGGTTGGCTTTTTTCGTTTTTTAACAACCGGTTTCGAATGGGGTGAAATGGGGGGTTCGGCTTTCGTCTGAGCTTCTTTCCAGAATAAATCCTTGGGATGCAAAATATCATCGTAATCCTGAAGGACTTTTTCAACCGAAAGGTCTAATTCATTGGCTATGGTCCGAAGAAATGCCCGAATGTACGGTTCAGGCAAAAACGTAAGTTTGCCTTCTTCCAAATCTTTAATGTAATCTTCATTAATTTTTGTAATTTTGTAAAGATCGCGAGCCCGCATTTTTTTTGCCCGGCGGGCTCTGCGAAGTTGTTTTCCAAATTCCTGGGGAGTTAACATACAAAAAATTCCTCATTGCTCCAATTTAATTAAAAACGATTTTAAGGAAACATAAAATTTCGTCAAAGGAAATCCGACTACATTATAATAACATCCGTGGATGGATTCCACAAAAAGTGCACTCATGTCCTGGATGCCATAGGCCCCTGCTTTGTCAAAAGGATGGTCAATCTCAATATAGCGATTAATTTCCCAGTCGTCCAATTCCCGAAATGTAACGGCCGTCTGTTCCCATCCGGTTACTGACAAATTTTCGGGACGCGAGATAATAGCAAATCCCGTGAACACTTCGTGTGTATTTCCGCTTAAAAGACGCAGCATTTCCCGTGCTTCCGCGGCATTTTTTGGCTTTCCCAAAATTTTCCCCGCCAATACAACCATTGTGTCCGCTCCGACTACCAGTCCATTTCCGATTTGAGCGGCCACCGCCTGAGCCTTTTGCCGCGCCAAATCAGCGGCCAATTTTTCAGGAAAAGTCAAAGCGTCGGCCGTTTCGTCGATATTCGCGGGAATGACATCGAATTCAAGTCCAATCTGGCGCAGCAGTTGGGCACGTCGCGGCGATCGAGACGCCAGAATGAGCGGCTTTGGGAGCTCAATAAAATTCATCGGTTTGTTTGGTGTATTTCTTTAGGATTCAATTAGTTGCCAATTTAAATGAATGACGATCTTCACAAATCCAAAAATCAACGACATTTTTCCAAGGGGTGCAAAATTCTACATCCTTACGGTATGTTTGTAACAACGCCTATTTTTCTCTTCTCGGTTTGTGCCGGTCTTCACTGTCCAGAATAATGGTTACCGGCCCGTCGTTGTAGATTTTAACCAGCATGTCAGCGCCAAAGATTCCGGTTTCCACCCGAAGGCCGCTTTCGCGCAGCATGCCTACAAATCGGTCAAATAGCGGACTGGAAACCTCCGGTGGGGCTGCCTGTACAAAGCTCGGGCGACGCCCCTTTCGGGTATTTCCGTACAGCGTAAATTGTGAAACAGTCAGAATATCCGCACCGATTTCCAAGCCGGAAATGTTCATTTTCCCAGCGTCATCCTCAAAAATACGTAATTGCAGACACTTGTCAGCCAAGTAACGAGCATCCGCTTCGGTGTCACCATTTTTGATTCCCACCAAAAGAACCAGCCCTTTTCCAATTTCACCCACAATTTTTTCATCGACCGAAACAGAGGCCTCGATCACCCGCTGCAAGATAATCCGCATATTTTTTACCTAAATAAAAATGAAAAGATCAAAACCAAAAATGCAGTTACGAATTATATGAATGAGTATTCTCTAAAAATCATTAATGACTCTGTTTATTTAGTGCATTAATTGCTACATATTTAAAGGTGTACGTGAGTACACACTACCTGTCCGTGTTCTTTGAAAATTTGTAAAAATGCTTACAAAACCTTAAGTACCGCG
>CAZIYL010000226.1:0-4023 GCA_964543425.1 uncultured Deferribacteres bacterium | reverse complement strand
TGAAGATGATTTTCCAAACGGGTCATCGATTCTTAAAGTCAACCTTTGGCGCCTGATGTGCCGCTTCAACTGTCTTAAACTGCTCTTTTTCATGAAAGCCGAACATCCCTGCAATAATATTGGTGGGAAACTGCCGCACTTTCTGATTGTACACCCGAACCGCCTGAATGTACCGCCGTCTGGCCACTGCAATCCGGTTTTCGGTTCCGGCCAGTTCATCTTGTAAACGAATGAAATTTTCATTCGCTTTCAAATTCGGGTAATTCTCAACCACCACCAGCAAACGCGCCAGGGCTGAATTTAATTGGTCGTTGGCCTTCAATTTTTCGCCAAGTGTGGGGGCCGACCCAATTCTGGAACGCGCCTCTGTAATTTTGGTCAGAACCTCTTTTTCATGAGAGGCATATCCTTTTACGGTTTCCACATAATTCGGAATCAAATCGTAACGGCGCTGTAATTGATTTTCAATTTCCGACTGAGCGCTTTTTACCTGCTCATCCAATTGTACCATCGTATTGTACGTATTCTTAAATTGAACATAAATAATGAGCACCAGGATAATTAATACACCAAGAACCCACATCCATGTTTTTGACTTCTTTGCCATTTTCCCTCCTTAACTTACAGTTCATCCACCAATTGGGACAGTTTCCGAATTTCTTCTATAAATGCACGATTGAGGCTGAGTAATTCATCTTTTTTCAATTTGAGCTTTTCGTAACGCAAACGCAATATTTTTTCAAATACTTCCCGATCCAATCCAAACATTTTTGCCGTATTTAAAAAGATATCCCGTCTTGAATGCTGAGTTGTTTCATTTTTTAAAAACAGAAGGGCATTAAAAATAGTGGAAAAACTGGGTACAGAAAGGACAAGAAGTATTCGCAGTCGTTCCGCCTTTTTCTCTGAATTTAAAAAATTTTGCCGTAAATGCAGAAGTTTTCCCTTGACCTCCCGCTCGCACTGAAGGCGCAAATCAGAACGCCTGATTTCCAATCCTCGCAATAAATCCTCCCCATAAACGATCTGATGGAATTTTTGCATATCCCAGAATTCCAGTGGAAAGCTGTCGAGAGAGCTCCTAATGTACTCCGGCGTCAGAAAAAGCGGCGTGGTAACCGCCCGTTTCCGCCATTTTTTAAGAAGATCAAGCGTGCGGTCAATCGATTTTATTCCCGTTTCAGTCAAAATAACCAAAAAATTAATATCCGATTTTCTGTGGACGTAATCCCCTCTTGCGGCGCTGCCGTAAAGAATAATTGAAATCAAATCCGTTTCGTAAACAGATTTCAAATCATCTGAAAATTCGCCAAAAATTTCCGACGGAACTTTTGGAATCTTTGCCATAAAACCTCCAAGTATTTTTTTGACAGGATAAACAGGATTTTTTTCCTCCCGTAAATCCCGTTTAAATGACGATTATTCATTTATTCACGCATTCGCGGTAAAAAATCTTTTTATCCTGTAAATCCTGTCCAAAGAATTAGTGCTCTGTCCGACTCAATATCCCCCGCCTGCGCCCCCGCCGCCGGAAGCGCCTCCTCCAAAGCCTCCAAATCCACCACCGAAGCCGCCTCCCCCGCCTCCAAATCCACCACCACCCCAAAACCAGGGGCCAAAGAATCCGGAGCGCCTTTTCTTCGATTTTCTTCCAAAGAAGGGCACAATCAGGAAAAACAGCCAAAAAAGGAGCCAAAAAAGCGACCGGTATTTCTGCGTTTTTCTGCGCGATGAAACCTGCCTTCGAACCGGCATCTGAACGCTTCCGTTTATTTGAACACCGGCATTTTTGGCAATTACCCCTGCAATTGCCCGAACTCCGTTCAAATAGGCCTCTCCCCGGAGTCCTTGTTTCAGATAGGGGAAAATGTAGCGATCGCGGATTTCACCCACCAGGCCGTCCGGAAGAATTCCCTCCAAGCCGTAGCCCACTTCAATCCAAATATGACGCTCCTTGATGGCATCCAGAAGCAGCACGCCGTTGTCCTTCCCCTTCTGCCCGATGCCCCATTTTTGGAACAATAGATTTGCGTACTCGGTGGGTGTGTAATCGGGACCAACAGAATCCAGGGTTACTACCACAATTTCAGCCCCCGTTTTCTGCTTAACTTCGAGACAAATTTGTGTGATTTTAGTTCTGTATTCCGGCGAAATAACATTTGCAAAATCATTAACATAGCCAACGGGCTTCGGGAAAGTACCTTCCCCAAAAACCCCTTGATTTAACAAAATAAAAAACGCAACCACCCAAAATAAATATTTTATCGGATATTTGAAACTCATAAATCATCCTTCATTTTCTGATTCGGCCTTTGCTTCAAGAATCTGTCAAAACCCGTTACCTCAAGCCGTTTTCATAAATCAGGCGCATGCCATCCAGCGTTAAAAAAGGCTCCACTTTTTCGATGGTCTTGGAGCGATTCAAAATGACATCTGCCAATCCCCCGGTGCCAATAATATGAACCTTTTTATTGGTTTCCAATTCCTTGATAATTTCCCCCACAATGCCGTCCACTTGCTGCACGGCCCCAAACATAATTCCGGCCTGGATGCTTTCTTTCGTATTGCGCCCGATAATTCTTTCTGGAAATTCAAACTGAACCGGAAATAATTTTGCAGCCCGGCGGAACAGATCAATTGAAGAGGTTTCAATGCCCGGGGCAATGGCTCCCCCCAAATAATCGCCGTTTTCGGTGATCACGTCAAATGTGGTAGCCGTTCCCAAATCCACGATAATGAGCGGGCCTCCGTAGGAATGAAAACCAGCCACGGCATCGCAAATCCGATCGGCACCCACGGCACGGGGATTATCGTACGCAATTCGAATGGGCAATTTTAAAGTTGAGCTGACAATCAGGGGCTCCAAGCCCATGTAATTTCGAGCCATCTGGGCAAACACAGGGGTTAGATTGGGCACAACCGAAGAAATAACCACGCCTGCAATTTCATCTTCCCGGAAATGAGACGATTCGCAAAAAAGACGCAGCATCATCCAGCATTCATCCTCGGTTCGATTCACGCTGCTGGTCAGGCGCCAATGCGCAACCAATTCCTTTTGACGGAAAAAACCCAACACCGTGTGCGTATTTCCAATGTCAATAGTTAGTAAAAGGTCTTTCATTTTCTTTTTCGATTTGGTTCGGTGCAGCCATTACCACCACTCTTTTAAAAGGAGATCGCCTGCAAAAAAAGCGTGCTCCTCTCCGTCGATTTCTAAGATTAAACCGCCCTCGGAATGAATCCTTGCAGCCGTTCCCTCGTAAACCCGATTTTCCTGGATCAGGCGAACCCTTTCTCCCCAATAGTAACCCGCATCAAAAAACGACTGGCGAATCAGTGTCTCATCTCCCTGTTTGTAATGGGAATAAAAAACAGCAAGCTGTTTAAGCACCTCTCCAAACAAATCCTCATCGTCAATCCCCGCGCCACACGTTAGTTGAAGGGATGTCGCATGGCTGCCATATGCTTCGGAAAACTCTTCGGCCGTTTGATGCGTGTTAATGCCAATTCCCACCACCACAAAACTGCCGGGGACGGGCTTCCCCCGCTGTTCCAGCAAAATACCTGCGACCTTTTTCCGGTTAATCAGCACATCGTTCGGCCATTTGATTTCCGGACAACAGGGCACCGCTTTTTCCAGAGCATGTGCCACCGCGAGAGCCGCCGAAAACGTCAGCAGATAATTTTTGTCGGCGCGAAGAACTTGTTTCAGCAAAACCGAAAACCACAGTCCTTTCTCCCTGGGCGATTCCCAGCGCCGGCCCAAACGCCCGCGACCTTGCGTCTGCACTTTTGCGCGAACAACCAACCCCTCCCTTTTTTTTTCTGAAGGGAGATTCAAAAGGTACGCATTTGTTGAATCGACCCTTTCCAATAAAATAATGTTTTTACCAATCATTTGCAATCTATTTTCCGAACCGTTCTTTCAAAAATTCACGAAATGGGCGGGAAAATTCCTTTCGCTTCAAAGCAAAATCGACAATTGTTTTCAAATAATCCATTTTATTGCCAATGTCGTAGCGT
>CAZIYL010000225.1:0-4060 GCA_964543425.1 uncultured Deferribacteres bacterium | reverse complement strand
TGTTGAAGCGAAAAATAGCAACGTCCCTTTTTAGTAATTTTAAATGGTCACGTAACTTTGGGATACGCTCTAAGTTTGAGATATGCTCTGATTTTTTCAAGAAGAATTCTGTTTGTGCCGATAATTGGAAAAGGAAGTGAATGCAATTTTTTTGGGAGAATTAAATGACGTTAAAACAATTGATTGGTATAGCATTGATTTTGGGGGTGTTTTGGGCGGGCTGTGCCCACCAAAGGCCGGCTGAGCGGTACTGGCCAATCCCGCCGGAGGAATCCGGAGAGGTAATACAGCCGGAAACACCGCCGGTTGTTCCGCTGAATCCGCGGAGAATCGAAGCGGAGCTCTGGATTTCCATATCCGATATTCGTGTTCTTGGTGGCAGGGCGCTGCAAAATGACAATCGCAGGCGCAACATTCCGGCCGAAACCAAACCTGAATTGCATGTGTGGGCGTCCGGGATTATTCCGCGTCCCAATCAACATGTGCTGAATTTGGAATTGGACGGTCCGCTGCCCCGTGATATTTTCATCGATAAAGACAACGGCAACCGGATTATTTACTGGAATTTAACGCCTTTGCTTGGAAAACAGGACAGCATTGTGATTCGGCGGCGCGTCACAATCCAATCCTACGAATTGCTGGCGGTGTTTGATTCCACGGCTCTGGCGCCTTACGATTCAAGCAGCCGAATATTTAAATTCTACACGAAATGGGAGCCCTTTTTGGAAATTACCCCCGATATTCGTGCCCGGGCGACCACAATTGTCGGGAATGAGACCAATCCCTTTTCCAAAGCGCGCAAAATTTTTGATTGGGTTAATCGGAAAATGGTTTACTATTACCCGCCTCCGAAGCGCGGTGCACAGGCGGCCTTGCATCTTTTAAAAGGAGATTGCGGACAGTACGCCGATCTCTTTGTGGCCCTTTGTCGAGCAGCCGGAATTCCGGCACGCTTTGTGGCCGGTTTTCAGGCGAATAAAAGGCCAGCCCTTGGCTACCACGCCTGGGCTGAGTTTTTCCTGCCCGGAGTGGGCTGGGTGCCGGCAGACGCCACACACGAGGGGCGGTCTCAGTTTACACGGCTGAACAATCGGCGAATCATTGCCTCCGTGGGCTCCAACATTGTTCTAAAACACGCACCGTCCTGGGCAACCTACGCCAACAGCGATCTGCAAAATGGCCACACGGATTTCATGCAGTTGGCCACCGTGGCCTACGCCGGAATTCGGGCAAAAATAAACACGGGCATTCGTACATTGAGCTTTGATAAGGAAGAAAATGGTCCCATGCCAACCCGGCATTAGCTGCCCCAAAATTTTTCAAAATTCCTTAAGGCCGCCAGTATTTTAACACAATAGCCATTTTGGCCCGGCAGTCCAAAATATCTAACTTTACATGAACAAAATACTTACCATTTGTTTGGTAAATATAGTAGAGTCCAGTCTAAAAAGGATATCTCCCACGAATTTCACGAATTATCACGAATTGATTTTATGGATGTTAAAAGAATTATATCCCGTATAATTTGTGCAATTAGTGGTTTTTAGAGCGCACTCATAGTATAAAAGTTGCGAAAAAACGCCGGGTTAAATTACTATTGGTTTGTTTAATTTTTGACCGGTTTATTTCAGGGTCTGCCAAAATATTTGTCTATTTTTTTGATATCTGATTTCTCCCCTTTAATATTTTTTCTTTCCGGAAAATGGTTGGGTGATTTGTTTTTCATGCTTAGTAGCCTATTTCGTAAATTCTGGTACGTATTTTTTAAAGAGATAGCATCCCACGATCTTGAGTCAAAATAAATACGAAATCGGAATATCGAAATTAGAAACAAATCCTAAATTCAAATAAGGCGATTTCTCAAAGAATGACAAAATGTTTCTTTTGTTTTAAATTTTGGTCATTCGAATTTGTTTGGGATTTTGGATTTTGTGCCTCGGATTTTAACTCATGTTCACCATCGGTTTTAGAAGAAAGTTGCTCGGTTGGTTATTCGGTTGCTCAGTCGAAGAATAGTTTGCGAGTTGGTTAGCTCTTTAGTTCCGGTAACGGCGCGCAGCCGAAGTGATCGGGAGTCTGTTTTTTCTTCCCATTGCATCGCCCTTGCGATAAAATATCTTTTGTTTTGGTCATTGGAAATTTGAATTTGGGATTTGTTTGGGATTTATTTTTTGGGATTTGGGATTTTCTTTGCCGGTCATCTCGGTAGAGCCGCCGCCTTCGACTTTCCTCAAGAACCAGCAATCACTCGGTAACCATCCCTTATTTTTCTGATTTGTGTGTCGTGGCAGTGTGATTTCAGGCCAATAATCCAAAATGCGGGGACGACCTTACAATTTCCCCGAGCGCAAAATGGCAATCAACAGCCAAAATCCAAGAACAGAGGCCAGTACAAATCCGATGATGCCAAGAATAGGATACCCCAAAATTTGGGGTCCCTTGTTGATGTTAATAATTAGCGAAGATCCGATGATGAGGGCGGCGACGATCAGCGAAAAAGAAATTCGGTTGCTGGAGCGATCCAACTCTTTGCGCAAATTATCCAACCCTTCGTGGTAAAAGCGGATGGTAAGTTGATTGTTTCTCAGTTTTATCAGGAAAGATTGAATGTCCTCCGGAAGTCGTTTTAAGATATCCGAAACCTGGCCGATTGACCGGGCAATTTCGCGGTAATGGCGAGCAGGGTTCAACCGCAGAAGCAATTGTTTTTTTACGTAGGGGATAAGGAGATCAAAATAATTGAATTCCGGGTAAAGCTGTCGTCCAACGGCTTCGGAGATCACCAGTGCCCTTTCCATCATTACCAAATCAGCCGGAAGTTTGATCCGGTAGGAACGAATCAGTTCCATAAATTCATTGACCAATTTGCTCGAATCCAACTGATTTAAGGGAATCTCGTAGTAGCGATCCAGAAAATCCAGTAACTCCCTGTTTAATTCTCGTTTGTTTATCTGGACGTCTACCACCTGAAGATTGAGAAGGGCCTGGGTGATTTTGTGGGTATCCTTCCGAACGATCCCCTCAAGAATATCCAGCAGGTACTCGCGCATCTCATCGTCAATGCGGCCAACCATCCCGAAATCCACGGGCGCAATCACATTACCGGGTAAAACGAAAATGTTGCCCGGATGGGGATCGGCGTGAAAAATACCGTATTCAAAAACTTCCTTCAGCATGGCTTCGGCCCCGTTGTAGGCCAGTTTTTTCCGATCTAATCCCAGTTTTTTAATCCCATCGTCGTCCGAAATTTTTATTCCATCAATAAATTCCATGACCAGGATGTCTTCAGTCGTAAATGGCCAGTAGATTTGAGGCAATTTTATGGTTTTGTCGTCTTTGAAATATCTTCGGAAAATGTCGATATTTCTTCCTTCAAATGAGAGATTTTCCTCCTTGCGAATGGTTTTTGCAAATTCTCTCACAATGCCGACCAGGTCGTACAATCGGCTTTCGGGAATGTATTTCTCGATTAATTCCGCGATATTAAAGAGAATTTCAATATCCGTTTTAATTACATTGTGAATGTTGGGCCGGAGGATTTTTACGGCTACTTTTTCACCGGTTTTTAATGTTGCTCCGTGTACCTGTGCCATTGAGGCCGCTGCGATACTCTCCTCCTGGAATTCGGCAAACACCTCCAGCAGCGGGGAATTGTACTCCCTCTCAATTTTTTCCTTCAATAAATCGAAGGCAACAGGTGGGACGGCATCCTGCAATTTAGTGAGTTCTTCGGCAACATCTGGAGGGATTAAATCTGGCCGCAAGCTGAGGATCTGGCCCAATTTAATAAAGGTGGGCCCCAGTTCCTGGAAAGCCATCCGGAGTCTGGGCCCAGTGCCCAGACCCGAATATTTTTTCTTCACAATTTTGGGAATGATTCCTTTGGAAATATCAAAAATTAAGCCAATTTTGATCTTTTCAACAATATCGTCGAAGCCATATTTAAGCATTACCAGAAGAATTTCCTTGTAGCGCTTTAGGTGACGGAGCGATTTCTGGGGCGAACTCACGTTCATTTGGTTTCTAATTTCTTTTCGATGTTCGACAGGCGTTTCTCAAT
>CAZIYL010000224.1:1364-4069 GCA_964543425.1 uncultured Deferribacteres bacterium | reverse complement strand
TTTTCAGCTTCAGCAGGTCTTTATTAATCTGATCACTAATGCTTCGCAGGCTATTTTAGGCAAAAAGCATTCGGGGCAAATCACATTTACAACGAGTGTGGCGGAAGGTTGTGTGGAAATAGCCGTTGAAGACGATGGCCCCGGTATTCCACCCGATATTTTGCAGAAAATTTTCGATCCCTTTTTTACAACCAAAGAAGTGGGAAAAGGCACCGGGCTTGGGCTTTCCATTTCATTTGGAATTGTTCATGAACATGATGGAAAAATTACGGTGCAAAGCGAGCCGGAAAAGGGAACGGTTTTTACCCTGAGGTTTCCGTTTCTGGCAAATAGTGAAATTTTTAAGGCTAACCAGGAGAAAAAGTCATCCATTCAAAATGTAACGGGTAAGAAAATTCTGATTGTTGACGATGAAGAAGTACTCCTTTCGCTGCTGCAATTGATTTACGGCAAAACCGGCAATCAGATTGAAGTGGCTCGAAATGGAAGAAAAGCCCTTGAAAAATTGCAGGACAATTCTTTCGATTTAATTCTGGTTGATCTTCGAATGCCGGAGATGAACGGCGAGGAATTCTTTACGCATTTGAAGAAAAAATGGCCGGAATTGACCTCGAAAATTATTTTTATGACAGGTGATGCGATCTCGGAAGAGACGCAGGCGTTCTTCAAGAAAAACGAATTGCCCTATCTAATTAAACCGTTCGATGTGGACGACCTAAAAGCACTTATTTCAGATATCGTGTCGGAGAATCCTTCATGAGCCAGCCCAAAAAAATTCTAATTGTGGATGATGAAACGGTTATTCGTAATCTAATGGGACGATACTTTAAACGCAAAAACTATGCGGTTTCGGTCGCTCCCAGTGCCCATGACGCTCTGATGCTTTTTCAGAAAGAAAAATTTGACATTGTTGTAACGGACATAAAAATGCCCGATTATGACGGAAAATGGCTCCTCAAGCAAATTTTGGGTGAAGACCCCAATATGGCTGTTCTGATGATTACAGGAGTCGACGACACCAAGGAAGCGGTCGATTGTCTGCGGCTGGGGGCTTACGACTACATTATTAAACCTTTCGATACCGAGGAAATCCGAATTGCCGTGGAGCGGGCGTTGGAGCGGAAATCGCTTTTGCTGCAGAAGCGGGAGTACCAGCAAAAGTTGGAATCAAAGGTGCGCGAACGGACGCTGGAGTTGCTGCGGGCTTACGAGGAAATTGAGTCGACCTACCAGAAAACCTTAGAGGCGCTCGTTACGGCTCTGGATATTCGGGAAGAAAGCACAGGAGGGCATTCCAAACGGGTTGTGGAGTATACGCGGATTCTGGCCACTAAACTGCACCTGCGCGGAGCACAATTGGTTGGGATAACGCGCGGTGCGCTTTTGCACGATGTTGGGAAAATTGGTATTCCTGACAACATTCTTTTAAAACCGGGTCCGCTAAATGATGAGGAATGGTCAATTATGCGACAGCACACATTAATTGGCTACCATATGCTCAAGAGAATTAAATTTCTAAAGCCTGCCCTCAACGTGGTTCGATATCACCACGAACGCTGGGATGGCAAGGGTTACCCTGAGGGACTTGCGGGAGAAGAGATTCCGCTTGGCGCTCGTATTTTTGCCATTGCAGATACGTTTGATGCCATTACCAGCCAGCGCGTTTACCAGGATGCACGCTCGCTTTCAAAGGCGCGGGAAATTATTCGGGAGGAAGCCGGAAAACAATTTGATCCCCGGATTGTGGAGGAATTCAACAGCATTCCTGACCGTGTGCTTGAAGGAATAATTAAATCCACTGAAAAGGCCAACATGACCGGGATCGCTCGTCTCGTTCGGAAGACTCTCGGACAAATGGAATCATCAGAAAATTAGCTATTTTCTCCGTAATGCTTCTTTTCAATCGGTTTTGTAAAACCCGCAATGGTGGAGATTAAAATCTCAAATCGGATACATTCCCCTTGCAAATAGCCATTCAATTTCTTATTTTTAATGGTAATTTATTGGCAGGTTTATTGGACAGTTTGTTTTTGGGAGTCTCAGAATGGAAACGGATGTGGCTGAAAATTTTTCAGTGAAAAGCCCGAAAGAAGAAAAAAATCTTCCCAAAACGTACACTCGTACGCACCTGATCCTCAATCTGATTGATTATATTATCACTTTGGCCTATTTTTTGGCGCTTATTTTTGGTGGAGGAAGTTTCCGGATCGGAAAACTGGCAGAGGGCATTACAACGGCATCTTACGGGGAACTGATCGTTTTTGTGCTGTTAGTGGGATTCGGAAATTGGCTGATTTTGTTTCCGCTTGAGCTGTACTCGGGATTTATCCTGGAACACAAATACGGACTTTCTAACCAGACATTTTTTCAGTGGATTTGGGATGGGGTCAAAGGCGCTCTGGTGGGCCTGCTGATTTTTTTGCCGCTGATTGTGGTGCTTTATTATTTTCTCAGAGAATTTCCCATTTGGTGGTGGGTGCCGGTCGGAATTATTATTTTCTTCTTTTCGGTTCTTCTCGCGCAACTGGCTCCCATTCTTATTTTTCCTCTCTTTTACAAATTTAGTCCGCTTGAAGATGAGGAATTGAAGAAGAAAATTCTGGCACTTTGTAAAAAGGTTGGTGTGCAGGTGTCGGCCATTTTCTCATTCAATTTAAGCAAAACCACCAAAAAGGCAAATGCCGCTTTTACGGGTTTGGGAAAAA
>CAZIYL010000224.1:0-1264 GCA_964543425.1 uncultured Deferribacteres bacterium | reverse complement strand
AATTTAAGCAAAACCACCAAAAAGGCAAATGCCGCTTTTACGGGTTTGGGAAAAACCAAGCGAATTATCCTGAGCGACACGCTTCTGAAAAAATTTACCGCGGATGAAATTGAAGTCGTCTTTGCGCATGAACTGGGCCATTACAAACACGGCCACATCAAAAAGGGACTTGTTCTAAGCCTTTTTGTGATTTTTGCAGGTCTTTTCCTGACAGCCATTTTGTACCGATGGGGAGTTCAGCAATTGGGCTACGCTTCCGTTAGTCAAATTGAGGCTCTTCCCTTGTTTTTCCTGCTGTTTATGATTTACAACCTGATTGTGATGCCGATTCAAAATGTCGTCTCCCGGCATTTTGAAGTTCAGGCAGACACATTTGCTTTGGATTTGACACGAAAACCGACGGATTTTATTTCGGCGATGGAAAAACTTTCACAATTGAATCTGAGTGACAAAGAACCGAATTCTGTAGTGGAATTTTTGTTCTACAGTCACCCGTCGATAAAAAAGCGTATCGCACTGGCGGGAAAAGCCGTCTAAGAGTTAAGTCAGGTTTCATCTGACTTAGCTCGAATTTTTGGATTTGCGGCGTTTGTCTTTTTTAATTACAGCTTGCAGTGTATTGGACAGGATTTTATTTTTCCAATTTGATTTAACACCTTTTTCGGCCGATAATGAAATGGGAAGTCTTTGATCGGCCCGGCGTGAAATAATTTTTCTGTGGCGATTCTTTTAGCGGTTTTAGATCAGCAAAATTAAAACGTACCTGAGGTTTGAATGATTCGAAAAGCTTTTTTTCTTGTTTTGATTAGTATTTTCTTTTTGCATCCGGTTCTGACTGCCGACACCACAACCGCCGATCGTGAGGCGCTTCATTTTGTGCACGATACGAATTTGTTTCCCGTTCCAAAAGCGCTTGAATCTCAGGTTAACTTTTGGGTCAATGTTTATTCGAAGTATTCCCTGAATCAGCACGCCATCCACGATTCCCGCAACTTGTCCGTTGTTTACGAGATTTTCGATATTCGGAATGTGGTCGGTACGAAAAAAGTGAGTTACCGAACGATGCGCCGCTACGTTAAAAGGCGTGTTTCTCATTGGAAATCGGTTTTACGGCAATTGTCGTCTCACCGCACGAATTTCAATCATTTGACGGGTGATCAAAAAAAGGCCTTTGAGGCGTGGGGCAAAAAACGGGACCACAGTCTTTACCGGGCGGCTTCCAGAAGAGTACGGGCGCAGCGGGGTCAAAAAGAGCGCTTCCGCA
>CAZIYL010000223.1:0-4075 GCA_964543425.1 uncultured Deferribacteres bacterium | reverse complement strand
GCTTTCTGCAACAAACGTCCGTGAGGGGGCATTTTGATTGGCGGGAAAATAACCTTCTTTTGAAGAATCATATCCATATATTTTTGATGGCGTTGCACCAAATATAGAAATTACCGACGTTTCATTCCGAAAGGTATAATTTGCCGATTTGGATACCTTTTGAGACGCTGCAATATGCAAGGGACCTGTATCTCCTGTGATAAAAATATCTGCAAAATCAATAAGTGCGGCATAAACATCTATTGGTACCGTTTTGGGAATAACCGTAATTTTTTGCTTTTTCCATGCAGGCAAAGAGGCCAAAATAACCCGTTCAATATCCGATATTTTCTGTCCCGCTCCCAATAAAACAGATTTAACCGCCGGCAGACCCAACAGATTATCCAATAGCTTGATCTGCAGGAGAAGCGGCACGCGTGTAAATTTAGAGGAAGTATCCGGATTATAGAAAACTTGTATTGGTTTTTCCAACAGTCCGTTTTCGAGCAGAAAGGCTCTAGCCTCATTGATGACATTGGAAGCCAATGTAACCTGCACACCTCTATATTCGTGCTTTTTAATCGGCTGAGAAAATTGCGACAACAACATGTCGATAAACGAAAAAACCTGATAACCGATTTGATTGATGGTTCCATTGCTCTTTTCATTTTTGATAAGCCTGGATGCCAGCAATGAGTAATGAATGACCCGCTCGGCCTTTGTTGAAAAAATTCCATCATCAAAAAGAGGACAAAAATTAAAAATCACATCATAATCTTCTGCTTCAATTAGATTAGCGAGCGTTCGATAGTCCTCGTCAGTGGGAATTGCCTGTCCGGAGAAAAATGAATAGACGCGGGAAATCGCTGTATTGCCCTCAATAAGATTTCTTGCAACCGGATTAACCACATAATCAATTTGGGATTCCGGAAAATATTGACGCAGGGCCAAAATGCTGGCCTGAAGATTAACGGCGTCTCCAATATTAAGGTCAGATATAACCAATATTTTTTCAAATTTTCGAATATTCTTCAAGATATTCAAATTTTTCTTCATATTTTTATGGATAATAAACCGGTTGCTTAAAATCAGTGGCACCGCCTGGTTCAGGAACTTCGCACCAAGATGAGGGCAATGATTCGTAAGAACGCTTGCAGCAGCAAAATATGCCTCATATTTATTGTTTTTATCCATTTGATCATCCTTTTTTTGATCCCAAATTGACATAATTTGGATTCGCGACTACTATTCTAGCCAATAGAACAAAAATTGTGAAAATATAGAGAATGACTGTCCTCTAAAAAGTATTTGCCCACTAATTTCGCGAATTGATTTTATTGAACTTAAATTAGCGCAATTTGTATGATTCGTGATTTTTAGAGTGCACTCAAGAATTAAAACAATATTTTGTTTGCCCTTAGCAAAATTCACCTGCGGGTTTTGCCTTCCAAAACCCGCAGATTTTTCTTCGAATTTTGGCCTATGTTCAGTATTTCTTGTTGCTGTTATTCCTCTTCAATAGCTACTACTTTCCCATTTCCGGCATCAACCAATACCTCCAATTCATCTCCTTTATATTTTACCTTCACATTGTAAACCACATAACCGTCCTCGTTTTCTAACCTTACTTTTTCTATTTTGCCTTCCACCAGTTTAAGCGCCGCCGTTTCTGCTTCGTCCTTATTAATTTTAGCCAGAGCTTTCAAATTAGTTCCCTTCACTACCGGAATGGTTCCCACAAATGTCGATTCTCCCATCTCGCCGGATTCAGACTTTTCTGTCTCACCAGTTTCACCCTTTTCACCGGCTTCTTCATTTTCCTCACCCGCTTCTTTTACTTCTTTTTTCTCACCCTTTTCAAGACCTTCCTTCTCTTCATTTTCGGACGCGCTTTCTTCTTTTTTCTCATTTTCCCCGGTCATTTCTTTCTCGTGCTCACCAGCTTCGCCTTTTTCAACACCCTCTTTTTCGGAAGCCTTCCCTTCCTCTTCTTTTGCCTCAGCCGCCTCCCGCTGACTGGTTTCTACTTTTTTCACAACAACCGCACCATTTTTGGCATTGATTTGAATCTCAGTAATAGTCTTGTCGGGCATTTGAATGTCATACGAATAAACCAATAATCCGTTTTCCAATTCCAAACCGCCCTCAACAATTTTGCCATTGGCATTTTTAAGTGCTAATTTTTTGGCCTCGATTGGTTGTATTTTGGCCAATTTTTGCAGCACATTTTCGGAACTTTCTTTTCTGTGCTCGCATCCGAAAAATGTGCTTGAGGCTAATAATCCCAATACCACTGTGAACAACACGACTTTCTTCATGACTTTTCTCCTTTTTTTTGTTCTTTACCATTTATGCAGTGGCCAACATAGCCACTTGTAGCAAATTCAATCTTCCCCAATTAAATCTTCTTAGCCATTTTCCCGATTCCTTCGTAAAGCGCCGGGATGACATTCAGACTGAAGAAAATTCCTGTAATCATTCCTCCGATGAGTGTAATGGCAAATGGCTGATGAATTTTTGAACCGATTCCCATTCCGACGGCCGCCGGCAATAGCCCAAAAATTGTAGTGAGACCCGTCATCAAAATGGGGCGCGTCCGGATGTGAACGGCTTCTAACAACGCATCACGGGGAAGCATTTTTTCAGTTTCCTGCAATTTGTTTGCCATATCTATCAACACAATGGCGTTGTTCACAGCCACACCCACAAGCGTCAAAAGCCCAATCGCCACGGAAAGATTCAGGGATTGGCGCGTGAGCAAAAGTGCGATGAACACGCCAATAAAATCCAGTGGAATTTTCAAGAGAATGACAAAGGGCTGCCAAAACGAGTGAAACTGAAGATAGAGGATGGCGTAAACCAGCAAAATAGCAGCCAGAATCACTAATCCAAATTGTTGAACACTCTGTAACAGGGTTTGGTATTGCCCCCGAATTTCGTATGTGTACCCCGGGGGGAAATGTACCCGCGACAGATTTTCCCTCAAATGAGTCACGACAGCAAAAATATTGCCCTTAATCCCCGATACAAGGGTTACTTCCCGCTGAGAATTGAGATGGGTTATGGAAGCCATCGTATTGCGATATCCAATCCAGGCCAGTTCTTTCAGTGGAACCGTTTGGCGGCTTCTCACCTGAATGGGGAGCATTTTTAAATCGGTTAAATTCTGCCTTTCATCCGGGGGAAGTCGCAGGAAAATGGCAACCGGAGCCTGCCCCTGAATAAAATAGGACACAACCTGCCCCCGAAATGCCAGAGCCATTTGCGTGAGAACATCTTCCGCCGTTACTCCAAAATAGGCCAATTGGGGACGCCTGGGAACCACGGTAATTTGTGGTACCTCAAACTTTGCATTATTTATGATGCCTTTAATTCCGCCGGTTGCTTTTGCCACCCGTTCCACCTGTTTTGAAAGCTCAACAAGGGAATCCAGATTATTTCCCTGTAGCGTGATCCCAAAAAATGCCGGAAGTCCGCTGAAACTCTCGTCAATATTTTCCTGAGTCGGTTGATGGTACAGGCACTCCATTCCCTTAATGCTCGAAAATTTCTCTCGAAATTGATTCAGAAGCTCATCGGCGCTGTGCCTGCGGTGGGCTTTGTCCTTCAATTTAATCTGCAGCTCTCCGCGATTCACCCCCTCAATGTAGTACGTGTTTTCGGGCGAACCGATTTTCAAATAAACGCTTTTTACATCCGGGAACGACAAGGCCTCCCGGCTTAAGAGCCGGCCCACTCGACCGGATTCCTTTAGTGAAACACCCGGTCGCATAACGTATTCAATCAGAAGCGTGCCCTCATCGATCGGGGGCAAAAAACCAACCGGATTGAAAAGCAGCAAAAGAATCAGAAATCCCAGAAAGGCAATTCCCAATCCTCCAAAGAGCCCTTTTTTGTGATTCACGGCCGCATGGAAAAATCCGTCATTTAACCGGATAAATTTCTTTAGAAAGGCCGGCAAGTCACTTTTTTTAATCATCCGCTTCTGATGCCACCGCATCATAACCGGGATCACCGTAAGTGACAGCACAAGAGAAGCCAGCAGCGTGTAGCTGATCGTCATTCCAAAGGGAAGGACAATTTGCCGCAAAAAGCC
>CAZIYL010000222.1:0-4077 GCA_964543425.1 uncultured Deferribacteres bacterium | reverse complement strand
GAACCGCTTCTGAATTATTACAAAGATTCCAGAAAAATGAAATTTCAGGAACTCACTTCTGCGGGCGAGGCTCTTCAAAAACTCGGAAAATATGCCCGTGGCTACGTTGTGTGGGATAAATCCGTTCGCACATCTTTGATTGTTTCTTTTACAGTGGCGGGACTTACACGATCGGTCATTGTTTCCGAGGATTTAATTCCTCTCGCTGAAAAATATGGCCTTCACAAGACGGATGATTTCCGCGGAAAATTTACCGGAAAAAGTGATTACGAAATCTACAAATGGGCGGTAAAGCAGTACTGGAACAAATGCAGCAGAGACTACCTTGTTTATTTGGGCGGCCCCGGAGGAAAGGTGATGAAACCCGCCGTGGCCGATTTTGGCATTCTGAAAAAGGCATTTTTTACGAATCTTTCCACGGATCCGCAGGACACCCTGGAATACGGTTTGGCCAGGAAATTGTTCAGCGAAATGAACCCCCTTTCCATCATCATGGGCTGGCATTCCTACCAAAAGGACAGCGAAGCGCAGTACACAACGCTTGCATCACATTTTGCTCTTCGGGTGGAGGGGCTGCATTCGCTGCCGAATATGAGTTTTAACCACCAAATTCCATTGACTAAAAACTACCGATTCAGAAATCGGCACAATGTCCGAAAAGGCAAAAAATACATTCCTGGCAAGAAGGTTTACATCTCCTTTATTCAAACGGATTGCCTGGGTTTGGGCGCCTGGACGGAGCCCGGGCGCGGGGATATTCCCTATGCCTGGGAGGTCACGATGAACTGGTCGTGGCTGGCGCCGGCCATGCTGCAATTCTTTTACGACATGGCCACACCGAATGATTTTTTTATCGGATCGCTTTCAGGGCCGGGCTACATGTACCCGAAGGCAATTCCGCGGAAAATGCTCCCGAATGTAATTCGCAAGGCATATTCACTCATGCAGACACTTGACCTCAATGTGTTTGAAACCATGGAACACAGCAATTACTGGCAGTCGGACGGCGTGGACGATGACCTTCCCAAACCGGTTGTGGATGCCTACTTCCGGAACATGCCCGGTGCCATCGGCTTTGCAAACGGGTACCGTCCCGCGCACACCTTTGCCGTTCAGAACGGGCGGCCGTTTATCTCATTCGATTATTACCTGTCTGAAAAACGGGACGAAAATGAGGCCGTTTCCGATCTAAAGGAACTGGCAAATTTGAATGCCAAACGCCCCTATTTTTTGTTGGTTCACGTGCGGGAATGGAGCGACATTGAACGCGTCAAACGGATCCTCAAAAAATTAGGGCCGGAGTTTAAATTGGTTCCGCTGGATATTTTTATAAAGATGGCCGGTACCAATCCGACATTTAAAACACGCTACGGAGAAATTCTTGGGAAATGATGCCTTGGCGTCAACTGCGTTTTTTCAGAAATACTGAGCAATCGGAGTCTAATTTGTTGCGCAGAGTAAATCTGAAATTGTTGCCAATATTACTGGTTTTGGCTGCCGTGGTTTCCTGTGTTTCTGTTTCCGGGGGCGGAATTCCCGCGGGAAGATTTGCTGTGCGCGGAGCTTCCGCAGAATTAACGCCCCAGGATTCGCTTCGAATTCGCCGGGCTCTCCTGCGCCGAATCAATCAGGATCGAAAACGCCATGGACTCAAACTCCTCAAATTGGACCTTCTAACGTCTCGCGTGGCCGATCAGCATTGCAGCGAAATGATTCGCAAGAATTACATGTCTCATTGGAATGTCAACGGACTTAAACCCTACCATCGCTACGCCCTTGCCGGCGGGCAGTACCACATTGCAGAAAATCTTTACTCGTCCTCTGTTTGGGGAACCGTCTACAGATGCACGGCATCTGATATTCTGGATTATGCTTTGACGGGGGAGCGTTCGTTTATGTCGGAAAAACCGCCCAACGACGGCCATCGAAAAAATATCCTTGAATGGTATCACACACACGTGGGAATCGGATTTGCCTGTTCCAGCCATGAATTCCGAATGGCAGAAGAGTTTGTTGACCGGTACATTGTTCTGGACAATCTTCCGCAAAAAATTCGCCGGGGTTACCGGCAAACAATATCCGGGAAAATTCTAAAATCCGGGCTTTATCCGGTGATGGCGGTTGTGGATTATGAACCGATTCCGAAACGAAAATCTCCAAGAGAACTCAGGAAATTGGGTTCATATTTGGATGGGAGCCGCCATAAATCCTTCCGGACGATCAGCGCTTGGGAAATGAATTTCTATCCAATATCGCGCCGTTTCTATTTTACGCTGGACTTTTCCGGTGCTCGGCGCGGGTATTATTATATGATTATTTATTTGAGCCGGAAAGTTGACCAAAGCCTCTATAAAAATAGCAAAGCCCAAAAAGCAGCCGGTACATTTTATCTGTCCACCAAACACGCCATTCCGGCAACGGGGGTTGTCTTTATTCTGAATTAGATATTGCCAACAAATAGAATTTTAACCTGCAGAGCGGAAGTGCCGTTTTCTGTTGCGTGTCCGTTTCTGAGACAACTGCTCACTCCTCCTACAAAAAAATGCTCTTTTTTACCCGAATTTGTCGATTTTTGGGATAAAAATTCTGGCATCGCATTTGCAATTAATTGTTGCTGTGCTGTAATAATTTGCCTTCCCCACTAAATGAAAGGATTCACCATGAAACGATGGCTTACAGTAGCAATTCTTTTCGGATTGCTTGTTGGAAGTACATCTCTGGTGCAGGCCCAGGGGCCGACGGTCGAAGCAGGGTTTTACAATCAGAATATCGAGATGTTCTTTTTGAATGATGTGGATTTAAATAATCCCGGAAACAGCCCGCTGCTCTTCTGGGCAAGAATTCAAAACGATGCCGTCGAACGGCGCGTGATACTTTCTCTTCAAATTGTTAGCGAAAATTACGGTGTCCTGGCACAAGGAGAATCCAAGCCTTTTGTCCTAAAGCCGGATACGTTGATCGAATTGGACAATCGAAAATTGGCACAGGGAAACAGTCCGTTTGATCTGGCCGATTATTCTCTGAACCAGGACAATCTTAAAAAATTGCAGGACGCAATCATGTCCACCGGGCTGCTTCCCTCGGATCACTACTCGTTCATTTTAAAAATTCGGGATGTGAAAGATCCGTCGGCCCAAACCGAAAAAGACATTAATCTGGACATTACCAATCCCACTGTAATCGAATTGTTTTCTCCCGGGGCGCCGGTCGGCTCTTCGGAATTGCCTCAACTCTACACCCAGCAGCCGCAATTCGTTTGGAATTCCAATACCGAATCGTTTACGATTAAAATTTGCGAGAGAATGCCTTCCAATTCTTCTCCGGAAGACGTGATGCAAAACGTTGCTCGCTACAAGGGGGTTGTAAAAGGAACATCGTTTCTGTACCCCGCCTCGGGAGCCTACCCTCTGGAAGAAGGAAAAACATACTACTGGCAGGTTTCTTCAAGCGTCCAGACCTCGAATGGCCCCTACGATCTGAAAAGCGAAATTTGGGGATTCAAAATTGCCAAACGGGAATCACCCGAAAAACAATTGCTGCAAAATCAAATGCAGATTCTGGCCGAAAACCCGGTTTTTGAGGATTTGTTTCAGGATGGCGGGCAGTTGGAAGGATGCCATCCCACCGGAGTGGTTTTTCTGAACGGTCAGCCCATCTCTATGGAAGATTTGCAACTTTTTCTCCGGAAAATTCAATCGGGACAAATCAAAGTTATTCGGATTGAGATTAACTAATTCGCTTTCGTCTGAGGGAAAGAGGATTTCGTCGAAAAAAGGGATTCGATTTTCGATTATAAGAAATAGAAACTGAATGATGAGAAAAATGGGTTCATCGAGAAGATGCCTACTTTTTTGATCAATTTTAAATAATCAGTCTGAGCGAAAAATTGGATTTTCCCTCGGCCAAAATCTATTCTAAAAACAGGAAGATTATTGGGATTTGAGCATTTTAGATTCTACCGTTGGGAGTTTTGCAAAAGTGATTGAAAAATATTTAGTAAAAATACGTTAACCCGTTGCGCTCACGTTAACCGGAAATGGTTAAACTCAGCGACGAGGGAAGTCCCCTCTATCAAGA
>CAZIYL010000221.1:0-4115 GCA_964543425.1 uncultured Deferribacteres bacterium | reverse complement strand
CTTCTGCAGGAAACCTTGCACATCGCCCTTTCGGTAAAACAGCCCTGGGGCACCATCGAAACGGATCTTTCCGGGGCGCACTATTTTCACGATTTTTCGAAAAATCATGTTCAAGTTTCGGCCAGCTTTTCATTCCATCTGATTAAAGGGTTTTCCTTTAGCATAGACGGGCGGTTTTCGCGCATTCATGACCAGCTTTCCTTGCCCCAGCGCGAGGCCACAGCCGAAGAAATTTTGCTGCACCGACGCGAGCTGGAAACGCAGTACAACTACGATCTTTCCATCGGTGTAGAATACACATTTGGTTCTATTTACAATAACATTGTGAATCCGCGTTTCGGAGGGTAAGGGGCGTTCACTAAAATCATGGAGGAAAGATGGACTCAAAAATAGAATCTGAAAACAAAACAAGATTTAACAGACGAGATTTTATGAGATTAGGGGTCACAGCGGGGATTGGTGCAGCGGTAGCCGGATTGGCCGGTCAGGGCTGTGAGACGTCGCAGAAGAAATTGTCCAGCCAGCCGGGGCTTCCCAAAGTGCTGCCCATTGATCCCGTGCGCATTGGTTTTATTGGCGTGGGGCATTGAGGGGCTGGACACGTACGTAATTTTTTGAAGCTTCAGGGGGTTCAAATAAAAGCCATTTGTGATATTGTGCCGGGAAAGGTCACCCGGATGCAAAAATGGGTGGTGGATGCCGGATTTCCGAAACCGACAGCGTACACCCGCGGTGAGCATGATTACGAGCGCATGTGCCAGGAGGCCGATATTGACATGGTGATTATCGCCACGCCCTGGGGCTGGCATGTGCCCATGGCGGTGGCGGCCATGAAAAACGGCAAACACGCCGCGACCGAAGTTCCGGCAGCCACGCCGCTGGACGGCGCCTGGGAATTGGTGGAAACGGCTGAAAAATACCAGAAACACTGCGTCATGCTGGAAAACTGCAACTACGGGCGGCGCGAGATGATGGTGCTCAATATGGTGCGTCAGGGTGTTTTTGGCGACATCATTCACGGAGCTGCGGGCTACATTCACGACTTGCGGGAACACAAGCTCAGCGGATACTACGAGGGAGAGTGGCGCGTACAGTATTCCATTAAACACAACGGGAATCTTTATCCCACGCACGGGCTGGGGCCTCTCGCAAATGTCATGGGCGTAAACCGCGGCGATCGCTTTGATTTTTTGGTTTCCATGAGCAGCCTTCTAAGGGATTACACGCCTATGCCCTTGAAAAATATGGCCCTGAGAGCAAATACAGCAAAATGAAATTTGCTCTGGGCGATGTGAACGTTTCGATGATCAAAACGCTGAAAGGTCTGACCATCACGCTGTATCACGACACCAATTTGCCCACACCTTACAGCCGGATTGACATGGTACAGGGAACCAAAGCGATGTCCATCGGCTACCCCGACCGGATTTACATTGAAGGTAGAAGTCCGCACCACCAGTGGGAGCCGCTGGAAACCTACCGCGAGGAATTTGACCATCCGCTCTGGAAAAAACTGGAAAATCTGGCCAAAGGCTCGGGGCACGGCGGGATGGATTTTCTTGAAATCTACCGCCTGATTGAAGCGCGGTACGCCCACCGATATGGACGTGTACGATGCGGCAGCCCTGAGCAGCGTGGTGGAACTCTCAGAGAAATCCGTGGCTAATAAAAGCCGCCCGGTGGATTTTCCCGATTTTACCAGGGGCTTCTGGAAAGAGCGTCCTCCGCTCACCATTCCCGGGCCGACGGCGGTGTAGGAAATCGACAAGGAGATATCATTTTGTCCCGATTTAAGAAAGGCCAATTATTACTCTGGGGATTGCTTTTCTTTTGGGCTGTGGTAGTAGTAGATTGCCAAAAAGAGCACCAATCCGAGCCAAAATCGGTTCCCCGGGCAGAGGCAGGGGACAGTTCGTGGGTGAGGTTGAATTTTTCGCTCACCGTGGACAAAAACACATACCTTTACAGTGACTACGGCGAGCCGCCGCAACTGGCCATTTGGTTGGAGTACCCGGATGGGAAATTTTACAAGACGGTTTTCGTAACCCACCGCGTGGGTGCGAATGACTGGGTGGGTAAAGTGGATTGCCCTGTGGCGCTGCCTATCTGGGAATCCTGGCAGTTTGGAAAAAAGAGGCGCCCGGATGAGACGCAGAAAATCCGGGCTGTGACCGGGGCCACGCCAAAAGGTGGAATTTTTCGGCCAGACATTCAGGTACCGCCAGGCAGCCGCTGGCGCTATTTTGTGGAAGTCAACGTTTCCGGCGATTTCAACGATGCCTTTCCGTACGGGTCAAAAGAGGGCGCCCCGGACGACGTGGGCAACGGCCAGCCGTCGCTGGTTTACTCGGGTGAAATTGTGGCCGAGCCGGGGCAGAAAAATTCTCCCAAACTTTTGGGGTTTACCGACCAATTTTCGCCGGTTGACACGCTGAGAACGAATTTTAAAAAAATTACCACGGCCAAAAAGCTGCTTTCAAAAATTGTTGTCGAAATTTTAAGAGATTGAGTTTCTCAGGAGATTGTGGCCGGTTTTTTTAAGCCCTGGTTTCCAAACCGAAATGGAGGCTCTTGTGAATAGGCAAATATTCTGGATTTTTGGAGTTTTACAGAGTTTAACCTTGGCGGCAATTATCTTTTTAATTTTTCACGCCCTAAACACCCTTGGAGAAAAACAAATCATTGGTCTGGATACACAAATTTTGTTAAGTGTGTTGTTTCCTCTTTTCCTATTGCTGGTGGAGTATGTCATTTATTCAACCCGAAAAAATTGATAAGCTCCCGAAGCGTTTTCTGACAACGAAAGGACAAACCATGAAATACCGAAAAATTCTTCTCATTTTTCTGCCCATTCTTTTTCTAATTGTCTCCTGTTTTCCGCCAAAAAGATTTGCCCCGCCGAGAGCGCCGGAAATTAGTATTATCCCCGCTCCGGCACAAGTCAAAAAAGAAGAAGGCAAATTCTTGTTGACCCCGGCCACGCCCGTTGCTGCAGACACGACTGATTCTATCGTGAATCAAGTGGTACACTATTTTACGGAGTATGTTCAACAGGCAACCGGAATTCATCTAAACATTCGTGCAGTTTTACCAGGTACAGCGGCTAAAGCAATTGTGTTCAAAAAAATAAAAGATAAAGATTTGGGAGAGGAGGGATACCATCTGAAAAGCAGTCCGGGGGGAATTGAAATTGAGGCTAACACAGCCGCCGGACTTTTTTACGCGGTACAGACGATTTTTCAACTCCTTCCGCCAGAAATTTATTTCCAAACCGATCCAACCCATGTGTCGTGGAGCATTCCGGCCGTCTCCATTACGGACAGACCCCGCTACGCGTGGCGGGGCTTCATGCTGGATGTTTCCCGGCATTTTTTCACCAAAGAATTCATTAAAAAGCAAATCGATTACCTGGCCTACCATAAAATGAATCACCTGCACCTTCACCTGACCGACGACCAGGGGTGGCGGATTGAAATCAAAAAATACCCCAAACTCACCCAAATCAGCTCGTGGCGGCGCCAGGAGGATGGCACGATTTACGGTGGCTACTACACGCAGGAAGACATTCGGGAATTGGTCGCCTACGCTAAGAGCCGATTTGTGACCATCGTGCCCGAAATTGAGATGCCCGGGCATTGCCAGGCTGCGCTGGCTGCCTACCCCCAGCTCTCGTGCACCGGGGGCCCGTTTCACGTGGCTACAGAATGGGGAGTCCACAAAGATGTTTACTGTGCCGGAAACGACAGCACGTTTATCTTTTTGGAAAACATTCTGACTGAAATCATGCAGCTTTTTCCTTCACCTGTGATTCACATCGGCGGTGACGAAGTGCCCAAAGACCGCTGGCACCAGTGTCCCAAATGTCAGGCGCGAATAAAGGCCGAGGGCTTGAAAGACGAAGCCGAATTGCAAAGCTATTTTATTCAGAGAATTGAGAAATTCCTCAACGCGCACGGGCGGCGTCTCCTGGGCTGGGACGAGATTCTCGAGGGTGGCCTGGCGCCCAATGCGATGGTTATGTCCTGGCGGGGCACACAGGGCGGAATTACGGCGGCACAGCAAAATCACGATGTGGTCATGACACCCACAAGCTACTGTTATTTTGATTATTACCA
>CAZIYL010000220.1:0-4131 GCA_964543425.1 uncultured Deferribacteres bacterium | reverse complement strand
TCTTCCCTTCAAAATACATTCACATTGGCGGGGATGAGGTGCCAAAGGTGCGCTGGAAAAACTGCCCCGATTGCCAGGCGCGGATGCGCCGCGAAGGGTTGAAGAACGAAGAAGAGCTCCAAAGCTATTTTATCAAGCGAATAGAAAAATTCCTGAATGCCCACGGGCGGCAAATCATCGGGTGGGATGAAATCCTCCAGGGCGGATTGGCGCCCGGAGCCACCGTGCAGTCGTGGCGGGGCGTCGAAGGTGGCATTGTTGCGGCCCGTGCTGGGCACGACGTCATTATGTCGCCGCACACGCACGTTTATTTTGACCACCCGGCACGCTTTAAGGGGCTGAAACGGGTGTATTCTTTTCACCCCGTTCCGCAGGAATTGGCGCCTGCCAAAGCACGCCACATTTTGGGTAGTGAGTGTTGCATGTGGACGGAATACGCCCCGCAGGAAGTGGTCGAGACCCTGATTTTCCCGCGACTCCTTGCTTTTTCAGAGGCCGTATGGGGGACAAACAAAAAGGAGTATCCCGATTTTTGGGAACGGACAGCAGAACATTACCAGCGCCTCCGAGTTGCCGGCGTGAAATTGGGTTCGGAAGGCCGACCCTTCGATCTGCACGCCCGTTTACGGACCGAAAAGAAGAGCTTTGAGGTTGTTTTGGAACAGCACGAATCGGAAATGCAACTGTTTTATTCACTTGACGGAAGCACGCCCACTCCTTCCTCAACCCGCTACACAGCGCCTTTCGGCGTGAATCAAACCGCGCTGCTTAAAGTTCAGGCTTATTGGAAAAACAGGCGGTACGGAGAATTGGTGGAGCAGCCGCTTCTTTTGCATCGTGGAGCGGGACAAATGGTGAAAATCGCCGGTAATTTAGAGGAACAGCAGCAGGAAGAAATGGGACGTCTGACGGACGGTTTGTTGGGTTCAACGGAAACAAATGACGGACTGTGGTACCGACACAAACGGGCCAATTTGGAAGTGCAAATTCTTCTGAGTGAAAAAACGCCGGTCAGAAAAATGAGTGTCCGTTTCATTCAGAATACGAGCCGCAGGGCGTTCTTACCATCCCGGGTGCAGTTTTTTGTTTCGGAGGACGGTTCCCAATTTGAATGGGTGGGCAGCGGCACACACCGGATTTCTGCTCTGGAGCGCGGGCCGCTAATCTACGAATTTTATGTAGAGTTTCCGACCCGCCGGGCGGCAGTTGTGCGTGTTCTGGCGGAAAGCCTTGGCGTATGCCCGCCCGGTCACCCGGGTGAGGGCGAAGATGCCTGGCTCCTGACCGACGAAATTGTGGTGGAGTAGGAAAAAATCAAAAGTCCTTTTGGGGCATTGGGCGTGTAAGTGAACCCTCACGATGGAGGAGTTATTCTCTGGCGTCAATCAAAAAAACAGCCATTTTCCAATGCTCCCTGGTCAATGGAGGAAAAAATGAGCACTAAAAAGACTACGCGGCGTGAATTTTTAAAAACAACGGCACTCGGTACCGCTGGCGTTGCTTTAGGTACCAGTCTTGGATTCACTTCAGGACGGCAGCCTGCTCGCCCAAACATTCTTTTCATCATGACAGACGACCACGCTGCTAACGCCGTCAGTGCCTACGGAAGCCAAATCAACCGGACACCCAACATCGACCGGCTGGCACGGGAAGGCATGCGTTTTGAGAATGCTTTCTGTACGAACAGCCTGTGCGCACCAAGTCGTGCCACCATTTTGACCGGAAAGTACAGCCATGTGAACGGTGTGCGGGATAATCGGGACAAATTTGACGGGAGTCAGCAAACCTTTCCAAAATTGCTTCAAGAGGCCGGCTATCAGACGGCAATGATCGGCAAATGGCATCTGAAAAGCCAGCCCACCGGTTTCGATTACTGGAATATTCTGCCCGGGCAGGGGGCGTACTACAATCCCGATTTCAACGAAATGGGAACAAAAAAACGTTTGCAGGGCTATGTGACAGATATCACTACCGGCATCGCCCTGAATTGGCTGGATCACCGTGACAAGAGCAAGCCATTTGCCTTGCTGTTTCAGCACAAGGCGCCGCACCGTGACTGGATGCCGGGGCCAAAATATCTCACCAAGTATCAGGGCGAAACCATTCCCGAACCGGACAATCTTTTTGACGATTACGCGACGCGAACCATTGCGGCCCGCTCCCAGCGTATGAGCATCGCCAAAGATTTGTATCCAGGGTACGATTTAAAATTGCCCCCCGACCCGAATTTTGTCGATGATAAGGAATACTGGAACTGGGTATTTGGCCGCCTGGACGAAAATCAGAAAAAGGTCTGGCGGGCTGCCTACCGTGAGGAGAATGAGGCTTTCATGAAAAATCCCCGGGCGACAAGGCGCTCATTCGTTTCCGCTACCAGCGTTTCATTAAGGATTATTTGCGCTGTATCGATTCTGTGGACGAAAGTGTTGGCCGGGTGTTGGATTATCTGGATGCCCACGGTCTTGCCAGGAACACACTGGTTGTGTACACGTCCGACCAGGGCTTTTTCTTAGGCGAACACGGCTGGTTTGACAAGCGCTTCATGTACGAGGAATCGCTGCGGATGCCCCTGCTGGTGCGTTTTCCCGGGGAAATTCCAGACGGAGTCACGAGCCGGGAAATTGTGCTGAATCTGGATTTCGGCCCCACTTTTCTGGATTTTGCGGGCGTCACGAAACCAGCAGATATGCAGGGTGAATCCTTCTGGAAAATTCTTCGGGGGAAATCAGATCCGAGGTGGCGGAAGGCCATGTACTACCATTATTTTGAGTACCCAAACGAGCACAATGTCATTCCACACATTGGCGTGCGGACGCAGAGGTACAAATTAATCCATTTTTACTACGATATGAACGCTTGGGAATTATATGATTTACAGAAAGATCTCCACGAAATGAACAATGTGCACGCCAATCCGGCCTACGAAAAAATTGTGAAAAATCTGAAAACGGAATTGGAAAAATTGCGTAAGAAATATCGAGACAACGACTGAACAGTGTTGTACGAAGGAGTGACGGAAATCCAGGAAAAATCAAAATGAAAAAATCAAAAATTAAAATGACAATGTAAAATCCAAAATGGAAAATAGGATTGGGATGTTTATTTGAGTCATCCGATTTTTTCCTGGTGAGGCAAACACGGAAAACGGACAGATTTCAGATAAAATTACAAGCGGAGGTATCATGAAGTTTTGGTTGAAAGTGTTATTTTTATCGGCTATTTTACCCGGTACAGTTCTGGCCACGCGGTACAGTGTTCCAAAGCGGCCAAAAACCGTTGATATTTACATCGATTGCCACCGGTGCGATTTTGATTACATTCGGTCGGAAATTATGTGGGTCAATTATGTTATTGATCCGAAAAACGCCGACGTGTACGTTATGATTTCGCGGCAGCGGACGGGAAGTGGGGGGCGGGAGTACACCATTTCGCTCATCGGCCAGAAAAATTGGGCCCTTAAGCGAGACACGCTGAAATTTAACACGCAGTGGAACGATTCGCGTGAAATCATTCGAAGAAAATTGGTCAAAACACTAAAGCTGGGCTTGGTGCAATTTGTTGAGCAAACCGCCGTTGCCGATCAATTGGAAATTTCTTACCACAAAAAGCGCAAAGTTTTTGCTCCGGAAGACCACTGGAATTACTGGGTGTTTCGTACCAGCGTCAGCGGCGATTTTAACGGGGAGCAGTCGCGAAATTTTCAGTCGATGAATGCCCGGTTTTCAGCACAGAGGATTACGACGGACTGGAAAATCTATGCCAATTTGCGTACACACTACCGAAAAAGCCTTTACGACGTGGACGGAAACAGGGTTACGAGCATGACCAGCAACAAGCATTTTTATGGGATGGTGGTTAAGGGACTCTCGGAGCATTGGTCGGTGGGCCTATTCAGCTTCATTGGCTCGTCAAGTTATTCAAATACAAAAATTTCCTACTCGGGAGCGCCCGCGGTGGAATACGACATTTTCCCCTACTCGGAATCGGTACGCAAGCAATTTCGTTTCATTTACCGGGTAAGCCCGGAATACACGGTTTACAACGAGCGCACCATTTACAGGAAGTTGTGTGAATCGCTTCTGCAGGAAACCTTGCACATCGCCCTTTCGGTAAAACAGCCCTGGGGCACCA
>CAZIYL010000219.1:0-4140 GCA_964543425.1 uncultured Deferribacteres bacterium | reverse complement strand
GCGCTTCATCGACATCGATCCGGAAACGTACAACATCGATCCCACAAAAATAGAGGAAGCCATTACAATCAGAACCAGAGCAATTATGCCGGTGGATTTTTCGGGTCGGCCTGCGGATTACGATGCCATTCTCGAAATTGCCCGGGTGCATGATTTGCTTGTAATTGAGGATTCTGCCCAGGCATGGGGCGCGGAGTGGCGCAGGAAAAAGGTGGGTGCCCTCGGATTGGGAGGGATTTTCAGTTTTCAGTCCTCCAAAAACATTACCTCTGGAGAGGGCGGCATTCTTCTGACAAATGACGACGATTTTGCGGCTTTGGCACGATCCTACATGAATTGCGGGCGTGTAGAAGGGGGTCTTTGGTACGAGCACCATTACATCGGCGGGAATTACCGGATGACGGAATTTCAGGCAGCCGTGCTCCAGGTGCAATACGATCGCTACGAACCGATGTTGAAAAAGCGCCAGGAAAATGCGCACTATCTCGATGAAAAATTAGGGGAATTAGAGGGCATTCGCATCATGCGAAGCGATCCGCGAATTACGAGCCATGCCCACCATTTATACATTTTCCGGTACAATTTCGAGGAATTTGGCGGGATTCCCAAACAAGAATTTGTCAGAGCGCTCCAGGCGGAAGGCATCCCGGCCAGCGGCGGCTACGGGTATCCGCTTCACAAACAGCCTCTGTTTCAAAAGAGGGCATTCGGGCCGAAGGGTGCTCCGGTAGATGTGGGCATTGATTACAAAAGTGTTCGCCTTCCGGCTGCTGAAAAAGCTTGCGCCGAAGAGGCTATCTGGCTGGATCAGGAAACGCTTCTGGCAGAAAAATCGGACATGGACGACATTGTGGAGGCGATTATCAAGATCAAACAAAACGCAGAGGAACTGCGATGACAAAAAATTGCGGGTAATACCGACGTAAGTGCAAAGGACGCCATTGAAATTTAATAAATAGAAATTTCACGAAAGATCATGAGTCCTTTACACGTACTAATTGATAAAAACAGGAAGCTGCAATGACTTCAAAAGAACGTGTGGAAAAATTACTTAGGGGCGAATCCATCGATCGTGTCCCGTTTGAACCAGCCATTTACGAGCACAAAGCGTTTTTGATCGGGAGAACGCCGTCGGAGGTGGCGCGATCGGAGGAACTGCTGCTGCAATCCCTTCGAAAAGAGCACGAAATCTACAATGCGGATTTTCTGGTGGTGGGTTTGGACGTGTATAATGTGGAAGCGGAAGCGCTTGGTTGTCAGGTTCGCTTTTTTGAAAATACGGACGTTCCGGCTATTTCCGAACCGATTCTGGAATCACCCGGCGATGTGGAACGATTGAAAGTGCCGAATCCCGAAACCGACGGACGCATGCCCCTTTTTCTTTCCGTAGCTGAAAAATTGGCCGGGGAACTGGGGCAGGACGTGGTGATTCGCGGGGCGCTTTCGGGACCATTTTCGCTTGCCTCGGAATTGCTGGGGATGGAGAAACTTTTGATCGAGACGTTTAGCGATCCCAATTCCGTTGTGAAATTACTGGATTTCGCTACGGAAACCCTTCTGATTTATGCGGATGCTTTTTTGGATCGGGGGGTTGGTGTGGTTTCATTTGATTCCCGCTGCGTTCCCCCGCTCATTTCGCCGGATATGTACCGGGACACAATATTCAAATTTCACCGGAAATTCATGACGCATCTGAAAGAGCGGGGAGAAACAGTTCGGGCGCTCATTATTGGCGGCGATACGATTGCAATCAATCCTTTTTTAAAACAAACGGGCGCAAATATTCTGCTGGCCGATTTTACGGTTGATCTAAAAGAAGCCTTCCAAACCGTGGCTGATTCAAATGTGGTTCTTCGGGCGAATCTCGACCCATTTGTTTTGAGTCAGGGAAGTCCCGATGAAATTGAATCGGCCGCCCGAAAAGTGGTGGCTGCGGGGCTTCGTCACCGGCGATTCATGATGGGAACCGGCATTGTTCCTTTTGACACGCCCCCGGAAAATGTGCAGATAGTGAAAAAAATTGTGGAAACAGAAGGAAAGTGGATATGAAAGAAAAAATGACCTCTCTCGAGCGTGTGAAAACAGTTTTAGCCCACGGTGTACCCGATCGCGTCCCCCTCAATTTTTTTGCCGGCTGGAATCCCGAGGTTCGGGAAAAAGTGGAGGCTGATTACGGCTCGGTGGAGGCGTTTTCCGAAATGCTTCATATCGACATCTACACGGGTGTGGTGCCAAATTTCCCATGGACAGAACCCGCCAAAGACACCATTGACATCGACGATCTGCTGGAAATACCCTTAATTGATCCCCTGAGTGATGAAATTGTTGAAACCTCTGCTGATCCCGAACTCTTTCTGACGGTTGAGGAGGCCGTGGGACGTTACAGGGATAAAAAAGCCGTGTTTGCGCACGTGTGGGGCGTGTTTGAGCTGGTGCAATTCCACATGGGAATGGAAGAAGTGCTGGTGCAGTTGGCGCTTGAAAAAGAAAAAATGAGCAAACTATTTCTGCGAATGGCGGAGTGGTCGGCCAAAACAGCGGGAAAAGCCATTGAAGCAGGCGTGGATGTGATTGAGCTCTCCGACGATTGGGGGCAGAATAACATACTGCTGTTTAACCCCAAAGATTGGTGGAACATGATTTATCCGGCTGAAAGACTGATTGTGCAGGCGGCAAAATCGAAAGGTCTTCCCGTTCTGCTTCACAGCGACGGCGACATCACGCAGGTGCTGGACGGCGTTGTGAAGATGGGTGTAGATGCTTTGCACCCCGTACAAGAATCAGCCGGAATGGATTTGAAAATGATCAAAGAAACGTACGCAGGCAAACTGAGTGTCATGGGTGGACTGGACACGGCCATGGCCCTTCCTTTCAAAAATGAGCAAGAAATTCAGGAAGAAGTGAAACGAATTTTTGAAATTCTGAAACCGGGCGGCGGATACATTTTTTCCGGTTCTCACATGATTCAGGACGATACACGCCTTTCGGTTGTTGAAGCCGCCTATAAAAAGGCATACGAAATCGGGTTTTACTAAAAATAGCCACAGGTTGAACGGAATAAATATGTTGAGTGATTGAATTTGGGAGAAAATAATGCGAGTTTATCGAGTAGTTTTGGGTGTTTTGCTGTTTGCTTTTCTGGTGTGGGCCTTTGCCCATTCCTGGGATTTTGTTAAAAAAGGACGATCAAATGTGAAGTCTGTCACGATTCAATCATCTGATAATTGGGAACTCAAAGGTGATTATTACCATCCGATCCCGCGGGTAAAAAATGCCCCGGGGTTGCTGCTGCTTCCGACATTTGGTGGAAACCGTTCGGTTTACAAGGAAACCGCGCCCTTTTTTCAAAATAAAGGCTATGGAGTATTGACTGTTGATGTAAGGGGAATGGGTGAAAGTCGGCAAAAGAACAATCCGGATAACGTTCCAAATCTGAAGGGAATGGATAACGATGTTCGTGCAGCCATGGAATTTTTGGCGTCGCAAAAAGAAATAGATGGGAATAAATTAGGCGTTCTTGCAGCCAGCACCGTTTGTAATGCAGCCGTTCACGCCATTGATCACGACGGTCGTGTGAAGGCGGTTGTACTTCTTTCCGGCCAATATGATTCAATAGCAACGAGCTTGCTAAAATCAGCAGAATTCCCCCCGACGCTCATTGTAGCCAGTTACGACGACAAAATTGGGATTAAAAATGCAGCCCCGCTGCGAGAAACCATGGAAAATCCGAAAAGTAAAGTGAAGTTATTCTTGAATGCCAGACACGGGCTAAATATGTTTTGGTCTACAGAGGGAAAAGAATTGGGAAATTTGATGCTCAACTGGTTTGGAAAATTCCTAATAAATGCTTAACCTGAAAAATACATAGCCACGAATACGCGAAGAGACAGGGTTTTGATTATAAATGAAATGAAAAAACTGTTGAAGATTTTTCAAAAAATTTAATTTTGAATCCTACCGTTGCGAGTTTTGCAAAAGTGATTGAGAAATATTTAGTGAAAATACGTTAACCGGTTGCACGCACGTTAACCGGAAATGGTTAAACTCAGTAACGAGGGAAGTCCCCTCTATCAAGAGGGGATTTGGGGGTGTGTTATTTATGAAGTTAGCACATAATTAGACAACACACCCCGATCCGTC
>CAZIYL010000218.1:0-4183 GCA_964543425.1 uncultured Deferribacteres bacterium | reverse complement strand
CGATATTGAAAACTGGCGAAACGGAGGGTACAAGGTATTGAAAATCAAATAGCGCTCAATTGAGCTGCGGAGATTGAGCACAAAATGGCATGCGTTGCTTTCTTGAAATGAAATGGTTTTCGGTTCATCATAAAAGCTGTACTTTTTGGGTGAATTTTCAATAATCATTCTAATCAATAATGAGTATTCTCTAAAAACCACTAATTACACAAATTACGCAGATTGCAATCCGGTTAATTTTAATAAAATCAATTCGCGTAAATTAGTGTAAATTAGTGGGCAATATCTTTTTAGAGCGAACTCAACAATAATATGTGCGCATTTTTATGATAAATCAGAATGTTCTTGATTTTTCGCAAAAATGGTGTTAAATTTATAAAAATTAAGCAAAAGCAAAAATAAAACGGAGGTTTCTTACAGTGAGTGCGCCTCAACCCAATTCCGGCAACAATATTGAACAGATTCGAGAGCTGATTTTCGGTGAATCTATGCGGGAGTACGAACGTCGTTTTATCGAACTCCAGAAGCGAGTGGAAAAAAATCAAGCCCGGTTTGAAGAAACCGTTCAGGAATTACGGCAGCAAATTGAAACGGCCAACGGCAAAGGCAAGGAATCCCTTAACGGGCTCAAAAAGGAATTGGACGAAGCGGCTCGGGGGATTCACCAGGAACTGGAGACAATGAAAGCTGAACTTCTGGACAAAATTCAACAACTGGCTCTGGACAAAACCGACCGCCTCCAGTTGGCCAATTTTCTAACTGAACTGGCCCTGCGTTTGAAGGGTGAGGACGTCCTCCAGCAATTGGCCAGCCAGGTAGAATCCTCGGAAAAATGAGCGATACAACCCCTCAAAATCACCCGGAAACGCCTCTCGAAAAGCTGAAAGCCATTCTTCTAACTGAAGAAAGCGCGCGAGTTGCCGAGCTTCGGCAGGAAATCAAATCCCTGCGCGGGCAATTGGAGAACAAAGAGCGCCTGATTCAAACCCTGAATCCCGTGCTGGCCGAGGCTCTGGAGAAAAAAATCAGCCAATCCAGAGACGAAATGGCGGACGTTCTGGCACCCGTGATGGGAGCCGCCATTAAAAAGCAGGTTCACGAGGCGAAGGAAGACGTGGTAGATGCGCTCTACCCGGTTATCGGCCGGATGATTTCCAAAGCCGTTGCCGAATCCATGAAAAAACTGGCGGCCAGTATTAACGAGCGGGTCAACGAAACATTTGATTTTAAACTTCTGATAACCAAAATCAAGGCAAAACTCTTCGGCCTGAATGCCGGGGAAATGATTCTGGCAGAAAAGGGCAGCTCGCGTCTGGAAGAGGTTTTTCTAATTGACAAGCGCTCCGGGCTTTTGATTGCCCAGGCCGGCGCCTTTCCGAAAAAGGGAGAATCGGACGATTCGCAGGTCATTGCCGGAATGCTTACGGCCATCAAAATGTTTGTGGAAGACGCATTTTCCTCCGCAAAAGAGGGCGAGCTCCAGGAAATTGCGTACAGCGACCGGACGATTCGTATCGACCCGGGGCGCAACACGTATCTGGCAGCGGTTTTTTCGGGGGTACCCGGTGCCGATTTCAACGCGCAATTGCAGAGAACCCATGAAAAAATTCACTCAAAATTTTACAAACAATTGCGCAACTACCAGGGCGACATTTCGCATCTCGCGGGTGTTCACAGCATCTTGGAGGAATTTTTTTCAAAATTCAAATAAGCCTTTGCGAAAAAGAATGGCTCATTTGCATTTAGGTTTTTGGCCTGAACAAACCATTGCCACCAATACCCAAAGGCACAATATTTTTGCATTTTAAATTGCGATTTTGATTTTTAATTTTTTCAATTTGATTTTATGGCTGATTAGAATCGGTCTTAAAAATGGATTAAAATGTACGCATTTTCACGAAGAACCATATTTTTTTATAAATGATAGGAATTGCACAGTCTAATCCGACTTGCCACGAGCTTCGGCTCGTGGATCACAATTTATTTCACATTTTTGGGGTTAAAGCCCCTTGTTGTTTGGGCATGATTCTGGATCCACGCTCTAAAGAGCGCGGCAATTCAAGAATTTTTTCAATCATTCTTGCAAAACTCACAACGGTAGAGTTAACATATAATATTCTTAGTGACTTAGTGTTTTCGTAGTATCGCTTTATAAATCACACGGGTTGGAATAATTAAGGGAAAAATGAGCAGCCATCTTATTCAGAAAAAAATCTGCCTTTTGGGAATGTTTGGCGTCGGCAAAACAAGCCTGGTGCGCCGCTTCGTTTACGACCGATTTGACGATTCCTACCTTGTAACGGTCGGCGTTAAGGTATCGCAAAAAATCCTTCCACCCATTAAAAATCCCGACGGCCACTTGACCCAATTTAATTTCCTCATCTGGGACATTGCCGGTTTTGAAGACAGCAGCAATCCCATTCGGAATTATTTCCTTGGCGCATCCGGAGCCCTTGTGGTAGCCGATCTTTCGCGCCCTTACACAACGGAAACGCTTCCCAAAATTCTGGATTTTTTCCTTTCGGTTGCTCCCGATGCCAAAATCGTACTGATTGGAAATAAGAAAGACCTTTTTGATCAACCGGAAACCCAGGCTGAATCTCTTCAAAATTGGAAATCAGAGAAAGGGCTGCCGTTTCTCCTAACCAGTGCCAAGACCGGTGAAAATGTGGAAAAGGCCTTTCTGACGCTGGCTAACACTCTGGTGGAAGGGAAACAGTAGATCCAATGAGTCTCGAGAAATTTTTTGACGACAAAAAATGCGGCGTGGCGCAGGTTGCATCCGATTTAAAAATTCTCCGGCACAATCCCTTTTTCCCTGAATTTGCCATTGCCCCGGGAAACTGGCAAAACCTGCCACTCGCTCAGGCGCTGCCCGAAACAATCGGAATGGAGACTGCTCTTCGGGAAATGGCGGCAGGGAAACGTCCCCGGCTATTTCTGGAAAATCTGGTTCGGGAGAAATCGGACGGAAGAGAGATTTACTTCAACCTCTTTTTTTACCCTTCTGAAGAAGAAGACGCCTTGCTGAGCCTCATTCTCGAAGATCAAACGGAAAAAACCCGACACGAACAACAGATTTTACAGCAAACGAATGAGATTCGGCTTCTGGAAAGCCTTTTGGAGTCGCGAGGCGAATTTATTAGCGGAAGCATTTTGGGCTGTTCTCCGGCAATTCAAGCTGTGCGAAAAATGATTGCCAAAGTGGCATCCGTCCCTTCAACCACCATTTTACTGCAAGGAGAAAGCGGCACAGGGAAAAATCTTGTGGCGAAAATCATTCACTACTCGTCGCAAAAGGGGAAAACGCCTTTTGTAGAAATCAACTGTGCGGCGATTCCGGAAGCCCTTTTGGAGTCGGAGTTGTTCGGTTACGAAAAGGGGGCGTTCACGAACGCAGCGGCCAGCAAACCCGGACTGTTGGAAGAGGCCGACGGGGGCACCCTTTTTCTGGATGAAATTGGTCAGATGTCCCTTAAATTGCAGGCCAAATTGCTCTCGTTTCTTGAATCGCGGCGCTTCCGCCGACTCGGAAGCACGCGGGAAATCGAAGTGCGCGTTCGGCTAATTGCAGCCACCAATCAAAACCTACGGGAGTTAGTGGAAGAAAAACAGTTTCGGGAGGATTTGTTCTACCGCCTGAATGTGGTCTGGATTAACCTTCCGCCGCTGCGGGAACTGGGAGAAGATCTTCTGGAAATCGCCGGGAATTTTATCGATTTGTTCAACATTGATTTTAACAAACACATTCGCGGTTTGGCACCGGATGCGCGAGAAAAACTGCTCGCGCACCATTGGCCGGGTAACGTGCGGGAGCTGAGAAATGTTATCGAGCGGGCGATGATCTTTGCCGAGGGTGATTTTCTCGCGGCAAACGATCTGCTGATTCAAGGCCGGAAGGAAAAGGGTTCGCAGGACAAAGAAGAGACCTTTCGGCTGCCCGCACAGGGGTTTCCTCTGGAGCAGGTCGAAAAAAAGCTTCTGTTGGATGCCATTCAAATGAGTAACGGCAACCAATCGAAGGCGGCAAAGCTTTTGTACCTAAGTCGGGATACCTTTCGTTACCGATTGAAAAAGTACGGGCTGGCAGAATGAGGTGCCTAAAAAAGAAATGAGAGTAACACGGTCCGGACGAACCTACAATGTGGACCAACGAAGCTCGTCGACCTATAAGCAGTCTGTT
>CAZIYL010000217.1:0-4211 GCA_964543425.1 uncultured Deferribacteres bacterium | reverse complement strand
TATCTCTCACTCTTCTACTCTATTGGGAGATGTCCTTTTTAGATTGGACTCAGAAATGGTTACATGAATTGGTGCGTAAATAAGAAGATTCGTAAAACTCACAAATATTAAAATCACCAAATATCCTGATTGCAATATCCTTTGTGGTTTGGTGGTAAGGGTTTTTAAATACTGAGGGTCAGTTGAGCCAAAAAAGAATTTTCGAAAAATGATTGAAATTGTCCATCTAAAAAAAAGTTTCGATGACAAGCCGGTTCTGAGGGATACCAATCTTTCTATTCAGCAGGGGAAAGTAACCGTCATTATTGGCCGCTCCGGATGCGGGAAAAGCGTTCTGCTTAAACTTATTCTGGGCCTCATCAAACCGGATGCCGGAAAGGTTTTTGTTGAGGGGCAGGAAGTTACGTGCATGAATCAGGAAGAAATCTACAAGATGCGGCGCAAATTCGGAATGCTTTTTCAAAATGCGGCGTTGTTCGATTCCATGACGGTGGAGGAAAACATGGCTCTTCCATTGGTTGAGCATTCTGATTTGGCCTATAACGAGATCAAAAAACGCGTTCATGAAAAATTAAATATGGTGGGGCTTCCGGGAATTGAGAATCTGAAACCGGCCGAACTGTCCGGCGGGATGAAAAAGCGCGTGGGGCTGGCCCGTGCGCTTATGATGGAGCCGGAAATTGTTCTTTACGATGAACCCACAACGGGTTTGGATCCCATCATGTCAGATGTAATTGACAATGTGGTAATCGGATTTAATAAAAATTTGGGTATTACCTCCGTTGTGGTCACACACGATATGAAAAGCGTTTACAAAATTGCCGATCGGGTAGCCATGATTCAGCGCGGGGTGGTTTTGTTCGATGGAACACCTGAAGAGCTTCGGAATACAGATGATCCCGTCGTCAGGCAATTTATTGAAGGAAAAGCTGAGGGGCCGATCAAAATTAATCGGGAAATTATTTACACCCGTATCGAAGAAGAAGAGAAGCTGTTTTAAATGACGGCCCAGAAGAAGAAAAAGGAAAAAACGCGTTTTGTCTGCCAGGAGTGCGGATACGAATCGCCTCGCTGGCTGGGGCGGTGTCCCGCTTGCGGCGTCTGGAACAGTTTTGTGGAGGAAAAACAGACAAAGCCGGCGGTTTCTCAAAAATACAGGGGATTTGAACAATCCCGGCCAATTCCGCTGTCGGAAATTTCTCTGGAAAAAAAGTCCCGGCTTTTGACGAAAAGTGAGGAATTCAATCGGGCTTTAGGCGGAGGCATTGTGCCGGGATCGATTGTTTTGCTTAGCGGGGATCCGGGAATTGGCAAATCGACGCTTTTGTTGCAGCGAATGACCGAATTTTCCCTGTCCGGTTTGAAAACGCTCTACGTTTCCGGGGAAGAGTCGGTTCAGCAAACACGAATGCGCGCCGATCGGCTTGGGATAAAAAGCGACAATCTGTTCCTGTACTCGGAAATAGACCTGTCTGCCATTCTGGAAACAATCGAATCGCTGAAACCGGAAATGGTAGTGATTGATTCGATTCAAACGGTTTACAACCCGGAATTCGAGAGCGCCCCGGGAAGTGTGAGCCAGGTGCGGGAATGTGCGCTTCGTCTGATGCAGTTGGCCAAAACCACCGGCATTCCCATTATTCTTGTGGGACACGTTACAAAGGAGGGCGCCATTGCCGGGCCTCGCGTGCTGGAACACATGGTGGATGCGCTGCTTTACCTCGAAGGTGACCGGCAGTACCAGTACCGAATTCTTCGAACGGTTAAGAATCGGTTTGGGTCAACCAACGAATTGGGCGTGTTTGAGGTGCGGGAAAACGGACTTCGGGACGTGTCCAATCCTTCGGAACTCTTTTTGTCAACCGATCGGGAAAACCTGTCCGGGCTGGCGGTTACCTGCACGATTGAAGGTACCCGGCCCATTCTGGTGGAAATTCAGGCACTTACGTCCCAATCGGGTTTTGGAATGCCCCAGCGGACGGCTACGGGAATCGACCACCGGCGACTATCGCTTCTTCTGGCGGTTCTGGAAAAACGGGCAGGGCTTCGCATCGGTTCGTTTGATGTTTTTGTGAAGGTGGCAGGCGGACTGCGTCTCGATGAACCGGCGGCCGATCTGGCCGTGGCACTGGCCATTGCTTCCGGTTTTCGGAACCGAACGGTGAATCCCAAAGCCGTCATCGTCGGAGAGGTCGGATTGGGGGGCGATGTTCGGTCGGTTTCACAAATCGACCGCCGCATTTTGGAAGCCGAGCGATTGGGATTTGAAAAAATCATTGTGCCAAAAAAAACAAGGGATTTCGTTCAGCGAAAAACCACCATTGATTTAGTTGAGGTAAAAACGATCCGAGAAGCACTTGAAGCGGCGTTGGAGTAAAGGGAATGGGGAGTTTTGAAACCATTTTTTGAGTTAATTGCGGAAGATCCGGAAACGAGTGCGCGGGCAGGCATTCTGCACACCGATCACGGCGATGTGGAAACACCGATATTTATGCCCGTTGGAACTCAGGGAACGGTAAAAACACAGACGCCGCAGGAGCTGCTTGAAAATCAGGCACAAATCATTCTGGGGAACACGTACCATTTGTACCTGCGCCCCGGGGGGGATTTAATTCAAAAGGCGGGTGGCTTACACACGTTCATCGGTTGGTCCAAAGCCATTCTAACGGACAGTGGGGGGTACCAGGTTTTCAGCCTGTCTGATTTGCGGAAGCTGAGTTCGGAGGGGGTTCGTTTTCAATCGCATGTGGACGGTTCCAGGCACCTGTTTACACCGGAAAAGGTTGTGGAAATTCAGCGCCAGCTTGGCCCGGATATCTTGATGGCACTGGACGAGTGTACGCCTTACCCGTGCACATTCGAGTATGCAAAGAAATCACACGAACTGACTATCGAATGGGCGAAACGTTCCAAAGAACGGTTTGAAAACACGAGTGCGCTTTACGGCTATCGGCAATTTCAATTTGGAATAAATCAGGGAAGCACGTACAAGGGATTGCGGCAAAAAAATTTGGAAGAACTGCTCAAATTGAATTTTGACGGCTACGCCATTGGCGGACTCGCCGTGGGTGAACCGAAATCGGATCTGTACGGAATGACGGAGTTTGTAGCGGCGCAGATTCCGAAAAACAAGCCCCGCTATTTAATGGGGGTCGGGAAACCGGAGGACCTGATTGAGGTCATCAGCAGGGGTATCGACATGTTTGATTGTGTAATGCCCACCCGAAACGCCCGAAACGGTACGGTTTTTACGTGGAAGGGGCGAATGGTGATCAAAAATGCAGCATATAGAGATGATTTTCGGCCTATCGACAAAAATTGTACGTGCACCACCTGCCGGAATTTTTCACGTGCGTATATCCGGCATTTGTTTTCCGTTGGGGAGGTTTTGGCGCTTCGACTGGCGACGTACCACAACATCCATTTTTATCTGGAGCTGGTACGAAAAGCCAGAGAGGCAATTCTAACCGGGCAATTTAAAAAATTTCGCGACGAATTTTATTCAAACTATCAGGTAATCGAAGTTAATCAAACTCAGAAACCGATCAAAAGGAGGAAGTAAACGTGTTATTAAATATCCTATTGCAGGCGGGAAAAAGTCAGGGAAACACCATGATGGCTCTGCTGCCATTTATTTTAATTTTTGTCGTGATCTGGTTATTTATGATCCGGCCGCAATCCAAAAAGCAAAAAGAAGTTCAGTCCATGCTAAAATCGCTCCAGAAGGGCGACAAGGTCGTCACCATTGGAGGCATTCTGGGAACCATTTCGGGTTTCAAAGAAGCTGACGACACTGTAATTCTGAAAATTTCGGACAATACAAAAATTGAAATTACCCGTTCAGCCGTTGCAAAGAAATTAAGCTAATCGGCTGGCCGGCAATTGGCGTTAACCCAAAAGGGTTTTTGATAGAATTTACATGATTTTTTTGATTCAATAAAAAGAATAAATTGGGGGATCAAAATCTAAGATTCTTCGTCAGGCGGGGTTACTGAGCTCAGTCGAAGCAGGCGGCCCTCCTCAGAATGACAAAAACGTGTCTCACCTGTCTTTCTGAAGGAGCGAAGCGACTGAAGAATCTCCTTGTTACCTTGCAAAACAGGTAAAAAGATCCTGAAGGATCACATATCGTCAATATTTTGTCGATGCAGGCGCTATAAGTGCATAAATTTAGAGGGCATCTGTGCGAGTTGTTTTCATGGGAACGCCTG
>CAZIYL010000216.1:0-4219 GCA_964543425.1 uncultured Deferribacteres bacterium | reverse complement strand
ATTAATGCCTCCATTGAATCGGCAAGAAGTGGTGACAACGGCAGAGGCTTCGGCGTGGTGGCATCTGAAATTCGAAAGCTCACAGATCGGGTGGTTAACTCCACGTCAACAATTCGGCAATATATTCGGGATGTCAAGAGTTTGTCGGATGAGACAATGGCCATTACGCAGAAAACCGGGGAGGGTTTGCAAAAACAATTGGGATCCGTTGAGATTATTCACGATTCATTTAATGAGATTCTTCAACACACTGAAAACGTTTCCGATTCAGCCAATCATATTTCAGAAAGCATTCAACAGCAGTCGGCGGCAACCCATCAGGTAAAAAATACGATGGAGGAAATCTCGCAGGTCATACGGGATTCGTCGGAAATGATTCAGCGGACGAAAAATCAGGTGCAGGATTTCAATACGCTTTCGACGGAATTTCTTAATCTGGTGGCGGTTTTCAAGTTTAAACACGATAAACCCTCCGATGTTTTGCCTCAGGGTCGGGCAACTGTTTCAAATATCTCCGAGCCCCTTTTAGATGAGGTGTACGAATCATGATTTTTAAGCTCGAAAGCGAGGAATTCGATTGGTCGGAACTGCTGCCCAGTTTTATTGAATCGGTAGAAGAAAATCTGTCCCTTCTGGCAGAAGACATCATGAATCTGGATGCCGAGGGCGGCAATTCGGAATTGTACGAAGACATTTACCGCCGTGCTCACAATTTAAAAGGTTCCGCTTACACGATTGGATTCAAAGACCTTGGGGATCTGGCTCATAGCATGGAAAATATTCTGAAGGCCTATTTTCAGGGGGAGCGTTCGCCCTCTACGGCAGACATTGACCTGCTGATGGAGGGACTGGACAAACTGAAAAAACTGCTTGACGAACTGAAAAAAAATGGCTGGGTGGATGACCATGAAAGAGAGATTCTGGAACTGGAAAAGGAATTTGATACCTGTTTAGAGGCTTCCGAAAAGGAAGTTGTAAAAAAAGAGCCTGAGTCTCCCCAAAATGCCGAAGAAGCCGCAAGCGGGAAAAAGCCAGAAAAGAAAAAACAATCACGCACACATCAGCCGGAAATTTCATTTGATTCTGTGCGAGTCAAAACAGTTTATCTGGAAAAGATCATGAATCTTCTGGGAGAATTGGTTATTTTGAAGAATTCTCAGGCAGACAATAATAAATTTCTCGCACAAAGCAAGAAAATGATTTGGGACTTTTTTGCCCAATTTCGAAACGTCCAGGGAAAATACATTCAGGCAGCCGATTCCGGCATTTTATCGAAAGATGCAAAGAAAATAAAGGCGCTTGTACAAAATGGCAATGACATTCTGAAAACACTGGATTTCCTGTTTGAAAAAATAATGGATAATTTTGATCGTTTCAGCAATCTTCTGGATCAATTGCAGGAAAATGTGGTCGATATCCGAATGGTGCCTTTTTCCATTGTTTTCCGGGGATTCCAACGAACGATTCGGGATATGGCAAAAGAATTTGGGAAAGAGATTCAGTATGTTCAAGAGGGAGGGGAAACCCGAATTGACCGCAGTATTTTGGAGGGTCTGGTTGATCCGATGGTGCATCTGATTCGCAATTCCATTGATCATGGCATCGAAACAACTGAGGAGCGAAAGCAGGCGGGAAAGCCTGAAAAAGGGATTATTCGAATTGCTGCCACCCAGGAAAACGGACAGATTAAGGTTGTAATTGAGGATGATGGACGTGGCATAAATATTGAGAAAATTAAAGAAATCGCTATTCAGAAAAAGATGTACTCACAGAAGCAGCTTGATGCCATGTCCGAAAAGGAGGTGCTGGATTTGATTTTTGAGTCCGGTTTTAGCACAAAGAAAGTTGCCAACCAGATTTCGGGACGGGGCATCGGAATGAGTGTGGTCAAACAAAACATCTCAAAACTGAATGGCGATATTGCGATTGAAACCACGCCGGGTGAGGGAACAAAATTTACTCTGAGCCTGCCCCTTACGCTTCTGATTTCACGAGCGCTGTTGGCAAAGGTGGGGCAGCAGATTTACGTTTTTCCGACGTCGTTTGTCAAAAAGATTTTAAGATTTCGTCATTCAGACCTGGTGTATTTTTCCAATTATCCCGTTATTCTTCTGGGGAAAGAGGCGGTTTCGCTCGTTGCCATTCAGGAAATCCTAACCAACCGGCGAAATGGATATTTCGACAAAATGAATGCCCGCTACGAGGGGATTTTGGTTCAGGCAAATAATCAAAAATTGATTCTTTGCGTCGATCAGATATTGGAGGAACAGGGAATTGTGGCAAAATCTCTGGGAACCCACATTAAGCACATCCCCAAAATCTCCGGCTCAACGGTGCTTCCGGATGGCAGTCTGGGGCTTATTCTGGATATCCCGATGATTCTAAGATCGCTAAAAGAAAATCTCGCTGAAACCGGAATTACAAAAGTGCTGGCTGAAAAAAATCGTGAAGATGAGAAGCACCACGCCGAAGGAAATCACATTTTATTGGTCGAAGATGAACTGGCAACGCAGCAGTTGGAAAAATCTATTCTGGAAAGCGCCGGTTTCCGGGTGGAGGTTGCCAACAATGGACTGGAAGCCCTGAGAAACCTCGAAGCCTTTCCCGCGGATTTGGTGATTACCGATATCAATATGCCCGAAATGGATGGGCTAAATTTAACAAAAACTATTCGAAGCAAGGAGCAATTTGCGCATCTGCCCGTAATTGTGGTATCGTCGATGGACAATGCAGAGGACAAGCAAAAGGGAATTTCCGTGGGAGCGGATGCGTATATTTCAAAGAACCAATTTAGCAGGGGCGAATTGATTGATGTTGTCCAATCATTTATGGAGTGATTATGTCCCATTCAATGGAACAAAATTTTCGGGAGATGAATGCGGCAGTTGAAAAATTAAACGGTGCCGTAAATTCATATCGCTTGGTAGCAATCGGCTCCTCAACCGGGGGACCTAGAGCGCTTCGAACCATTTTTGAGAAACTGCCGCCCGATTTTCCGGTTCCAATCGTTGTGGCTCAACACATGTCACGGGGATTTATTAAAAATCTTGTGGAGCACGTTAAAAAAATCTGTCCACTACGGGCGCGAATTGCAGAGACAGGGATGAAAATGAAGTCGGGAACCATATATTTTTCTCCGGATGATCAACACCTTCGTGTAATGGAAGGAATGACGTTAGAACTTATTCGCTTTAAGGATGGAAAATTGTACATTCCTTCAGTGGATGTTTTGTTTGAGTCGGTTGCTCGGTCGGTGGGAAAACGGGCAATCGGCATTATTTTAACGGGAATGGGAAACGATGGATCCGATGGCCTCCGTAAGATGGCCGATGCCGGGGCTTATACAATTGCTGAAAGTGAGGAAACATCGGTTGTTTTCGGAATGCCAAAGGTAGCGATTGAAAAAGGCGCCGTTAGAGAAATCTTGCCGATTTACAAGATTGCCGATCGAATGGTTGAACTGATAAAAACAATGAATTAACGGGGTTACGGGAATGGACTCAGCAGAATATTCAACCTACAAAAAGAAAATATCGGAATTCATTCTGGAGCATTTTGCCATTCAGGCAACGGATGTAAATATGCACTCAATTGATTATTTCATTAGCAAGCGATTGAAGGCGCTTGGAAAGTCAATTCCCGATTACACCAATTATCTTATTCAGAACTACAATGAGAACGGTGAAGAAATTCGGCTCTTTCTCGATGAAATTACCGTTCAGGAAACCTATTTTTTCAGGGATCAGGGTCAATTTCAGGCGCTTGTTGAATATGTTTTGCCGGCACTAATCGAGCAGAAGCGGAACAAGAACCAATCCCTGCGAATCTGGAGTGCCGGATGTTCTACCGGTGAAGAGCCTTACACCATAGCCATCATTTTGAATGAATATTTTCGGAATATTCTCGATTGGGATATCCTGATTCGCGCCACCGATGTAAATGTACTGGCGCTTCAGAAGGCGAAACAGGGAATTTACAGGAAACACTCCTTTCGGGGTGTCTCGGATTTCATCAAATCAAAATACTTTCTTGCGGAAGGAAACTCCTATTTTCTGAAAGATTCCATCAAATCGATGGTGAAGTTTGATTATTTCAATCTGGCTTCCGACACCTTTTTGCCTGTGGGCAGAGGGAATCGATGGGATATTATTTTCTGCCGAAACGTTCTTATCTATTTTCACAAGGAACGGATTAAAAGCCTGCTGAAGCGATTTCACAC